>NZ_CANLCN010000011.1:0-200990 GCF_947489045.1 Saccharicrinis aurantiacus | reverse complement strand
ATACGAGAGGTCGGCTACAACTGTGTAGATTGAATAACTAAGGTAAATTATTTTCACCCTGTCATCAATTCATTATGCCCATTTTTTTTGGGTGGTGGCTCGGAATGACGAGGTGCAAAAAGTACATCATTGCTATATGGTATTGTGTCCTTGGTGCGCAGGAAGCAATCTCAAGGCGAGCTGTAAATCATTAGTAACAATAAAAGCTTTCCATTTATCCACCTCCATCAAGGTTTTTATCCACCCTATAGAGTTTCAATTTGTCAGCTATTTAAATTACCTCCTACATCTAGCACAATATCATCTCTTCGTAGTACGGTTCTTTTTACATATTGCATCATCATAAATAAAAATAAAAAACCGGCTACAGTATGTAATTATTTAACACTGTCCGCTATAATATTTACAAAATGGTTAATAAGAATCAACTAAAGCAAAAGGCATTTTTGCTAGTGGCAATGGCGCTTTTACAATTCTCAAGTTTGAGTGCGCAGTTTCAAAAGAAACTCAATACAGAACGTGTAGAATCTGATCATATCTTAACATGGGAACAAGTGGGCCCCGGTAATGCCGGATATGCCAATTTATTGCGTTTTCATCCAACCATACCTGGTAAAATTGTTCAGGTGCCTGATATGTGGAATGCCTACCAATCGGACGATTATGGCAAAAATTGGTATAGTATTAAAGATTACGATGGAGATGGATCTTTTTACCACTTGCGCGATATTTATTATTCGCCAAAGAACCCCGATTTTGGTTTAGCCATTGGTACCTCAGAGTTGTTCCGAACCACCAATGGTGGCAAAAATTGGAGTGTAGTACCCAATTGCCCGTGGTATAAAAAGGATGTTGATGGTACTGATAAAGATGCCTGGCGTAAAAAAGTAGGTTCATTGGCTATCGATCCTAATAACCCAAATGTATGGTTTGTTGGCGGAGGTCAGAATGTACGCGGACAAATGTGGATGTCGATATACAAACATGTAACTGCCGAAAATCCGCATGGAAGAAAAGAACTAAACGAAGGAAAACTGTGGCGTACTGCCGATGGAGGTAAAAGCTGGCAGTTGGTGAACAATGGTATCCACCAAAAAGCGCAAGTAGGCCGAATTATTGTAAATCCGAATAACTCAAAAGAAGTATTTGCAGCATCAAACTTTGGTATGTATCGCTCAAGCAACGGTGGTAAAAGCTGGAAGCAGGTAGGCAAAAACCAGTTTGATAATAACATTATTATGGATATGGATGCCTATTATAACAAGCAAACAGGCAAGTTCACAATATATGCTATTGATCAAACGCAATATTTTGCCGATGGTAAAACTACCAAGTGTAGCGGCGGTATTTTCAAGTCAGATGATGCCGGAAAATCATGGGTAAATATAACTGGCAATTTGGGTTTAGATATCAATAGATTAACAGGAGGTGTGCCTGCTAATTACTACCAATACATTGCGCATTGGTTCGGAATTAAAAAACAAGAAGCTAAAACAAAATATCCTGAGTTACCCAAAGCTGCGCTTCAAAATTTTAACATGATAAGTGCCGATCCAAGCAGAGAAGGTGCAGTATATATAGGATTCACCGATCCGCAAACCAAGCAATCCATCACTCCTGGTCGACTATGGGTAACTACCAACGATGGCGAAAAGTGGATTAGTACGGCGCGTTTGTACGAAGAAACATGGGAAAAAGACAAGGCCTATTGGGAAGAGCGTGGTAATCCTTGGCATACCAATATGAAAGTGGGTCATCAGTCTCCGCACATGCGCTTTAAAAAGGATTATCCTTTACGATCGATGCGTGCACTAGATGTGGGTGTTGATGGAGCCGTTATGATTGTATCAGATCATAGTTCGATGTTGAGTAAAGATCACGGAAAAACATGGCAACAGATGGATGAGGTTTACACGCCTTCTGGTGCCATTGTGGGTAACGGAAATAGTAACCTACCAGGTTTAGTAATTGCTCAGGATAAAAGAAAAGAAACCACTTTGTTAGGTTCAGGAGAGCATTATGTTTGGATTCCGTCTGACGATAGTCCTAATGATCGTATTGCTGCCCGATATATCGAAAGCAGTCAGCCAACAGTTAGTAATATTGTTTACGACCCCTACAATGTTGATGAGGTTTATAATACTTCAAACCGCCAGGAAGACAAGCAGTATATGTTTAAAAGTAGCGATAGGGGAGAGCATTGGGCAAAGCATGGAACCGCTACACCGGCAACTAATAAATGGTTAGATGATTATTATACAAACGGCTTGGCCATCGACCCAATTAATCCAGAGTATATGTATTTTGGAATCACCAAAATTGTAAAGGAACCCAACGGCAAAAAAGGCGGATTCTTTCGTTCAGAAGATGGTGGCAAAACCTTTACACAAAGCAACAAGGGCTTACCATCGCCAGCTCGTATTAATGATGTACAGTTCGACCCGCGCGATAATAGCATGAAATCATTGTTTATAGCTGCCGAAAAGAATATACACAGCTATCACCTTCCATTATCCGAAGGAGGATTGTATCACTCAACAAATAGAGGCGAAAGCTGGAAGAAAGTAAATACACCAGCTGCCGTTGAGGGGGTTCAGTTTGTAAAATTTGATCATACCAACCGTATGTACATAACCACGGGATACCGAGGCGGAGGTGCTGGCGTGTGGTATTCTGACGATTTTGGTAAAAACTGGACGCAAATATTTGAGCATGCACCTACCGAGTGTATCGATATTTGCCCCTTCGATAATAATTTAATTGCCATAACAACACGGTTTATGTCGCCAAATCCAGGACTTTACATTAGTCGAGATAGAGGCCAAACTTGGGTGAAAGCCAATAAAGGTTTAGGCACACCGCATCAAATTGAAGATGTGAAATTCGATATTTTTGAACCTAGTAAAATGTGGTTGGCCACTTTAGGTTGCGGTTTTTATAGAGGAGAAATTGAAGGTGGCGATCAAATTAAGGTTGTAGATATGAGTACCGATGGTGTTGAGTTAAACAAAGGAGATCAATTGCAATTAAAAGCCTCTATTATTCAAGATAAATTTAAGGGCGAAAAGCTAGTATGGAAATCAGAAAATACTGCTGTAGCCAAGGTGAATAAAAAAGGAGAAGTAACTGCTGTGTCAAACGGATTAGTAAAAATATGGGCCACAACTAAAGATGGCAGATATGCTGACTATGCAATGGTTACCGTTAAACGAAACTAAGCCTTTATGATTATATTACAATAGCGTCTTAAATAATTTATAAATTCAAGCCTAAACTATTAACAAATGTTTTGTTTTCGGAATGTTTCTTTTCGCCAGTTTGTATTTAAGCGCCTTGTTGGGCTGGCCTCTTTACAAAAGGCTTTTGTTTTAGTTGGAGCTTTAGTAAGACTGGCTAGCTGAGAGCTTTGCTCTTAGATCCGCCAGCCGCACTTAAGCTACAGCTAAATAAGAAAGATTTTTGTAAAGCAGCCTTGAATTTTTTTGCTTCCGTTTCTTGCTTCAAGGCAAGAAATGAAGTTGGGTCTGCCGGCAGGCAGGTTTGGGCAAACAGCCCAATACGTAATATTATTTAATACAACATTGATTAAATTAAGATAAAGTTAGATACAGATAAATCAGTATAATTTAAATATCAAGCATAGTCTATGAAAAATTTATCTATTGTAGTTGTTCTAATGCTGTTACTTACAGTATCGTGTACAACTAAAAAAGCAAGTATTACAAAGCCCAATATCATCTACATTATGTCTGATGATCATTGCGCCCAAGCCATTGGTGCTTATAAAATGCGCCTGGCAGAATTAAACCCAACACCAACCATTGATCGCATTGCAAAGGAGGGGATACTGTTTCAAAATGCCTTTTGCACAAATGCCATTTGTACGCCATCGCGGGCAAGCATTTTAACCGGGCAGTACAGCCAAACCAATGGTGTAATGGATTTGAGCGGAAGAATAGGAGCCGATAAGCAATATCTGCCCAAAGAACTAAAAAAGTTAGGCTACGAAACTGCTATGGTTGGCAAATGGCACCTTAAGGAAGCCCCCGAAGCATTTGATTATTACAACGTACTTCCGGGTCAGGGCGATTACCATAACCCTACCTTATACGCCCGCACAGGCAATTCGCTTTCTACCATTCGTTTCGAAGAGGATTTGGTGCGTGATGTATATGCTACAAAATACGAAGGGCACTCATCTGATGTAATAACCAATTTATCTATAGATTGGTTAAAGAATAAGCGTGATAAATCAAAACCGTTTTTCTTGATGCATCATTTTAAAGCGCCTCACGATTTTTTTGAATATGCCGATCGTTACAATAGTTATCTAGAGGATACTTTTATTCCCGAACCCGAAAGTATGTGGGATAATAAAAATAATGGATCGCTTGCTACCAGAGGAATTAACGATTGTTGGATAGATACCATAGGTTCATCAATAGGGCATCGAAATGTGATTAGAAACATGGGCATGCACATGGAAATTGACCCAACTATTCCCGATCCCGAGTATAAACACCTGGCATATCAAGAGTATTTAAAACGTTATTTACGATGTGTTAAGGGTGTTGATGATAATGTAAGTCGCTTATTTCAGTATTTAGAGGAAAATGATTTAATGGATAATACCATTATTATTTATACCGGCGATCAAGGTTTTATGTTGGGTGAGCACGATTATATTGATAAACGATGGATGTACGAAGAATCAATGCGAATGCCATTTTTGGTGCGCTATCCCGAAAAAATTAAAGCCGGAACCAGCACCGATGCCATCATTAATAATGTTGATTTTGCACCAACTATTATCGATTTAGCCGGAGGTGAAACACCAGAGTATATGCAAGGCGATAGCTTTAAGGAGATATTGTTATCAGGCAAAGAACCCGAAGCTTGGAAGCAGGCCACCTATTATAGATATTGGATGCACATGGCCCACAAGCACAACAACCCAGCTCACTTCGGAATTAGAACCAAGCAATACAAACTGATTTTCTTTTATGGGCGAGATTATAAAGCGCGTAATACCGCTGCACAAAAGTGGGCACATAACCCCGAATCAATGTCCGATTTTGAAACCATCCCAGCATGGGAGTTTTACGATTTAGCAAACGATCCGCATGAGATGAATAACCTTTATGGCAATGAAACCTTTAAGGATGTTATTGCCGATCTTAAAACTCAATTAAAAGATATGCGTGCATCCATAAACGAGGAAGATGGCAATTACCCCGCCATACAACAAATTATTGACGCACATTGGAATGATTAAACTCTAATAGTCCGCATAAAAACAGGCCCCAAATCCGATAACAGATTTGGGGCTTTTTTTTTAGGATTACATATGCTTTAATTAACTAACAAGCCCAAAATTCAAGGCTTATATCTTAAACCAAAAAGATAATTTTTAAAATTAGGGCGTTACCCTGGGTATGTTAAAACAACTCTGAAAGCATAAATTTACTCGGGTCGTGCTTTTCGTTCATACTCCTCGCTGCGCTGTGGGGTATCCACTACAATCACTAACGCACACCACAATACCAATAATATAGTTCTAGCTGGCTGGTATTTTAAATCAAACACACCTTCAATTGGCTAAATAATTAGATTCCTGCAATAAAGTGTTCCAAATTATCCTCTCGGCTTAATCCTAATTTTTTACGTATTCTATGCCTCGAAATATGTGTGCTGTTGAGCGAAATATTCAGCAAGCGCGACATCTCCTTGCTCGAGAAGTTTAGTTTTATTAATGCGCAATGCTTTAATTCAGTAGGACTCAATTTGGGGAACTGAGCGGTTAAATTATCATAGAACTCGTTGTGTACTTCCACAAAACGTTTGTTAAACTCCTCCCAAAGGTCATCCTCGGTTTTTACCTGTTTTAGTAAGGTGCGTTTTTCAGCACTGTCTTTCACCTTGTCTTTTATAAAATCAATCAGTGTATTAATATGCGTTTCCTTGTCAATCAACTGAAGGGTGTATGAGGTAATTTCTTTGTCTTTAAACTCTTTTATGGCATCGGCTCTTTCTCTTTCAACAGCTGCTTTTAGTTCGCCTTGCTCTTTTTGGTGGGCATGCTTTTTCTTTTGGTAACTGCTCTTAATAATTAGTATTACAATAAACGCCAGCAGAATAACTATTAGTAACGAAAACTGAAGCTTCGTATTAGATTGCTTCTCTTTTTCAAGCATGGTATTCTGAGTTTTCAAAGCCTCGTTCTGAACTCGTATCTTTTCATTGTATCCATTCTTGAGTTGAAAAAGCTTACCCGAAGCACTGTTCTTTATATTAAACAAACTATCGGCCTCGGCTTTGCCTGCTTTTAAATATTTATAGGCCAGTTTAGCCTGGTTGGTTTGTATATAGGCCAACGATAGGTTTTCGAGAATATATATGCGGTGATCATTGTGCGTTTTAAATTTCTCAATTTTAGACAGAGCGTTTAAGTAATATTGTATGGCCTTTGAAGGTTCATTTTTTGCCAATGATAAATCGCCTAGGTATTTATTAATAATGGCTAAAAAGTTATTGTCGTTATTTTCAAAGTGTTTATATGCTTTTAGCAACAGTTTTTCAGCTTCCTTTATGCGTCCCATTTTTAATAAAACAGAACCACGCTCAACCATTAAGAAATAATTGTTTCTGCTAGCTGAGGCTTGTTTGCGTATTATCTCACACGAGTCGAGATATTGCATTGCAACCTCTAGTTTATTATGGTCTCTTTTTCTTAATCCGTACGAATAATAGGTGCTAGATAGGTTTCTATAATCTTTACTTTGCTTACACAGTTCTATGGATTTTTCATAAAGTTCGTTCGACTCTTTAGGCTGGTTAAAAATGGAATACATTAAGCCTAACTCGTTGTTAACCTTAATAAGCAGACTAGTATCCTTAAACTGTTCGGCTAAATAAAGGGCCTCCCATAAAATATCAAACGATTGGTAATATTGGCTCTTATTTTTTAGTAAATCTGCATTTAAATGCATGCACTTTAATAAGCCACTTGTATCGTTAATACTCACAAAAGCCTTTTGCGCCGTAGTTACTAATTTAAGGCTCGAATCGGGATTTTCGTTTAGCATCTCAAATGCCCCCGAGTATAATTCGTTGGCTATTTTGTTCAAGTCTTCCTTTTGGCAAAAGCTCGAAATATTAAAACAAAAAATGAGGCTAAAAATAAGTATACTTCTGTGCATGCGTAACTATAAATAAATATATACAGCAAGTTTAATTAATTATTAAGATAATTAAAGCCTAAGTCCTAAGATTTATTTAATAACTGTTTAAAGGAGGAGGTGCGTATTTGTTTGGCCGATAGTGTGTAAAGTGTAGTTGTAAAGTGTTTGAAAGAGAAAAATAATTACTGTAAAAATATTGCTAAGCTATTATGCTTGGTAAAACATGCTTGAGTAGATATTTTTGAGTAATTGAAAAAGGAGATAACACTTGAGGAAGTAGAAAAGTAAGCATGCCCATAAACCATAGATTCTCCCAAAGTAACTAGTTAGACCTATGGAGTAACGCAGTAGCTTAGTAACTAAATTTGCAATTAAGTCACCAAGTGTATTTAATTATAGGCTTGGTGACTTTTAAATGTTTTAGGGCTTAGGATGCTAAATTCCATTCTCAAAAAACGCATTTTCTTTCAGACTAATTAATCTGTTGTTTACAATTTCCTTAAGTTTTAAGGTGTATAGCTCATTTCCTTTCTTTGTGTCTTCATCTAAAGAATCAGGAAGGGCAGTCAAAAACGCTTCATATAATTCCATAGCCTTGCCTTTATTCTCAAGGTCATAATCGTAAATAGTGGCTTGTCGGTATAAATATTGAGCATTTTTAGGGGCATATTTATAAGCGTTTTGGTAATGTTTAATGGCAAATGCATAGTTTTTATTATCGAGATAAATATCTGCAATTTTATTATGTGATTTTTCCATTAATGAAGGTGATGGTTTTACCAGATCCTGCGCCAAAAATAAATATTGTAAGCCTTCAAGAGCTTGATTGGTTTTTCCATAAGAGGCTCCTAAAAAGTAGGCTACTTCAGGGTCGTTATCTTTATAATCCATGGCTGAATGTAAATAATCGATAGCCTTTTCATAATTATCGGTACGATAGTAGGTAAAACCTAAATGCTTTTTAGTTAAAAATGAACTATCTCCGCGTACTTCTAATCGTTTGAACATAACGAGTACATTGTGGTACGATCCATTTTTGAAGTTTGCCAAACCAGCTAACAACAAGAAATTCTTGTTATTTTCTATTTTATCGATAAAGGGCACACACAAATCGTGGCACTTAACATACTTTTTCTGGTTATAATAAAGCTGACCTAATTTTAGGGCAATTTTTTCGTTATCCGGATATTGCTCCATAATCATAGAATAGATCTCCATTGCTTCCACGTGCATTTTCGATTTCTGATAAGTCTCAGCCAATAGTAAATTAACGCTATAGTTTGTAGAGTCATTGATTACAAAATCGTTTAAAAGCTTAATATTACCTTCGTAGCTTTTATAATGATTATTAATCTCAGCAAGGCGAATGATATTGCTCACTTCATTAGGGTTTGCTTTGTAAATACTTTTACAAATAGGAAGTGCCTTACTATAATTACCTGTTGTTAAATAAGCTTTGCACAATAAATCTTTCTGTACTTTGTTTAAACTTGCGCTATCTCTCAACAGGCATGTAATTGCTTTATCGGGGTATCCACATTTGTGGTAAGCTATGGCCAAATGGTAGCGTTGCGTATTACTAAGCCCGTGTTCATCAGTTCCCAATTGTTTGATTACTTCCTGAAAGTTCCCTTGCGTTAATAATAGCCCGGATGAGCTTTGTCCGATTATAGAAAATTGAAAAAAAGCGAAGAGTACAAATACTAATGTTACTTTAAGATTCATAAGAATTAGGTTTTATGCCTATCAAAAATAGGGTAGATAGACTTTGTTTATTATTGTCTCCTTCAAATGTAACTAAAGTTTTAGTTGAATAATAGTTAAATTAGTTTAAATCATTTCACAAGTACTTGTGTTATAGAATGTGTGCATTGTTTGTTAGAACCTTTAACATCTCAATAACATCTTTTTGTTCGTAATTTTACGAAATTGGCATAATTAATGAAATAAAAAGTTTATCTAGATTTTTAGATATGTACTGACAGAAATGTCAAATTTTACAATTAATGGATAAAGATTTAACCCAAGGAAGGGTAATACAAAAGATAGTACAGCTGGCTTTGCCTATAATAGGCACTTCGTTTATGCAATTAGCCTATAGTTTTACCGATATGCTTTGGGTAGGTAAATTGGGCAGCGAAGCGGTTGCTGCAGTGGGTACTTCGGGTTTTTTCCTTCATTTAGGATGGGCATTGGTCTCTATTGTATTGGTAGGTTGTGGTATATCAGTATCGCAAGCTATAGGTAAAAAAGACGAGAGCAAAGCTAAATTTCTTTCAATTAATGCATTGGTAGGGGTTATTTCAATAACAGCCATTTATGTTTTTATTTTACAAATAGCACATGAGTACTTTGTAGGTTTCTTCGATTTAAATAATATCCAAACTGAGCAAATGGCATTTAGCTATTTACGTTGGTCATCAGTTGGGTTATTTTTCTTGTTTATTAGTCGTTTATTTTCAGGAATAAGTAATGCAAGGGGCGATTCAAAGTTGCCATTTAAAATTGCATCAATCGGAATAGTGGTAAACATCGTACTAGACCCAATATTTATATTTGTATTAGATTTTGGTGTTGTAGGGGCAGCCTGGGCAACTATACTAGCACAAATATTGGTAGCTACCTTATACTGGCAAAAGCGTTCGTTGGCCTTTTTAGGAAAACGCTCCACATGGAATTTATCGTTTCTTCCTATTCAAAAGATGATAAAGTTAGGCTTTCCGCCTTCTACTCAGTATATTATTTTTTCCTTGGTAGCTATTGTAATGGGGAAAATTGTATCAGGTTTTGGAAGCGACGCCATAGCAGCTCAGAAAATAGGACTTCAAATTGAATCCATGACTTTTATGACTATAGGTGGTATTAATGGTGCCATACTGTCATTTACCGGACAAAATTTCGGGGCTAAGTTGTATCATAGGGTTCGTCAGGGCTTTAATGCCGGAATAAAAGTTGCCTTTGTATTCGGAGGGGTAATGACCGCATTGTTTTTATTATTCCCAGAGAGTATGGTGCGATGGTTTGTTAACGATCCGGAAACAGTTACTATTGGTGCCAATTATTTACGTATTGTTGGTTTATCACAAATTTTTATGTGTATTGATATGATATCCACAGGAGTGATAAACGGCATAGGAAAAACTAAGCTACCCGCAAGCAGTAATATAGTAATGATATTAATAAGGATACCGTTAGCACTATGGTTATCGCAGCCTCAAAATTTTGGTGTAAATGGAATTTGGATGGCTATTTTAATAAGTAGTGTGCTCAGAGGACTTATCAATACCTCTATTTATTTGTATCTTAAGACTAAACTATTACCTATTATAAAAACGCAAAAAACAACTACCTTAATTGCGGAGGTTTAATATATATAGAATGAGTAATTCAGTAATAAACATCGACGCTATTTTAGCACAAAATAAATCCAGTCGTTTATTCGAAGGCGGCTTTGGTTTCGAAAAAGAAAATGTGAGAGTTACGCCCGAAGGTCGCTTGGCTCAAACGCCTCACCCTGCAGTTTTAGGAAATAAATTAAAGCACCCATACATCACAACTGATTTTTCCGAAAGTCAGATTGAGATGATTACCCCAGTTAGGCATAGTATTACAGAAGCACTTGGCTTTTTAGAAACCCTGCACGATGAAGTAAGCATGCATTTAGATGAAGAGCTTTTATGGCCGCAAAGTGCTCCACCTGAATTGCCTGATTCTGAATTAGAAATACCAATTGCTAAATTTGATGCTGAAGGTGCCGATTTAGAGGAGTATCGTCGCTATTTAGCCGACAATTACGGACGTAAAAAGCAAATGCTTTCAGGGGTTCACGTTAATGTTTCGTTCAACGAGGCTTTGCTCGAACATATGTATAAAAATTCTGGCGAAACATCGTTTAGCTATGATGCTTTTAGAGAACAAGTATACTTAAAAACCTTACGCAATTTTAAACGATATCGCTGGTTTTTAATTGCTCTTTTAAGCAATAGTCCTGCAGTTCATGCATCTTATGTAAGTGATTGTGTAAAGCATCTGTCGCCAATCAATACCGATGCTTATCATTTGCCTCATGCCGTTTCAATGCGCAATAGCATGTGTGGATATCGCAATAAGCAAAACCTGTTTTTAAATTACAATACCATTGCCGAATACAATAAAAGTATTAACGATGTTATTGATAGGGGAGTGGTTAAGCATGTAAAAGAAAACTATGCGAGTGTTCGCATTAAATCGGCTGATGCCGATAAAGATATCACTCATCTTGAAGTGCGCTTGCTTGATCTAAATCCCTTTGAAAAGATTGGTGTTAATGCCGATCATGTTCAGGTTATACATCAGTTTTTAGTGTATTGTTTGTTAAAACCAGAGTTGAATACTTTTGATAAAGCTGTACAAGAACGTGCCTGGGCAAATCACGAACAAGCTGCATCGTTCAGTTTGAAAAATGATGTGTCTATTATTGACGATAACGATGCATTAAAATCCATCAATGAGGCCATGTCTGAGTTGCTTAACGATGTATTAAAATATACTGCCGATATTTTACCAAAATCATACGAGAAGAGTTCTAGTATTCTGGGTTCCTTGGTGTATCATCCAAGTGAGCGACCGGCGTTTAAAATGATGAAGCAGTTACAGCAAACTACTTTTATTGATTGGAATTTGAATAAGGCCAAGGAATATTTAGAGCTAGGTAAACAGAAAACTTATAATTTTTATGGGCTTGAGGATATGGAGCTTTCAACTCAATTATTAATGCGAGAAGCTATTTTTAGAGGCGTTCAGGTGGATGTGATGGACAGAACTGAGAACTTCATAAAATTGAGCAAGGCCAATAAAACTGAGTATGTAATGCAGGCTACGCGCACTTCGCTTGATAATTATGCCAGTGTGCTGTTAATGGAGAATAAGGTAATGACAAAGAAGGTATTGCACTCGGCTAATATAACCGTTCCGCAGGGTTCAGAATATGATAGTCCATTGCAGGCGCTTAACGATTTTAGTTTCTATAAAAATCAAGCAATTGTTATAAAACCGAAGTCAACTAACTTTGGTTTGGGTATCACAATTATAAAGAATAATGATACCGAGGCCGTTTTTGAACGTGCCATACATATGGCTTTTGAGCATGACTCAACCGTTCTTATTGAATCATTTGTAAGCGGTAAAGAATATCGTTTTTTTGTGATTAAGGATAAAGTAGAGGGCATTTTGCATCGAGTTCCTGCCAATGTAAAAGGCGATGGAACAGCTACCATTGCTGAGTTAGTTAAAGAAAAAAATAAAAGTGCCTTGCGTGGTAAAGGATACAAAACACCGCTAGAGAAAATTGCCATGGGTGAGCCCGAGGAAATGTTTCTAGAGTCGCAGAACCTTGCATTCGATTCGGTTCCGGAGGCCAATGAAATTGTTTACTTACGCGAAAATTCTAATATAAGCACAGGTGGTGATAGCATTGATTTTACAGATGATATTCACCCTTCGTACAAGCAAATTGCGGTAGATGCTTCTAAAGCTTTAAATGTGCAAATAACAGGTTTAGATATGATGATTGATGATATTGCAGCGCCTGCTACTGCCGATAATTATTCTATTATTGAGATGAATTTTAATCCAGCAATTCATATTCATTGTCATCCCTTTAAAGGAGAAAATAGAAAGTTAAATGTAAAGTTATTGCAGGCTTTAGAATTGGTTTAATCGGGATATTTTATCTTTCGTGTTTGAATAAAAAAAGGCTTCTGATTGTAGCTGTCATTTGATTTTGAAGAAATAATTGATTGGCTAGATAAGAGAATTATCCAAATGAGATTATAAGCTTAATGGAATTAACAGCACCACAAAATATTGCAATTAAAAACGTTTCTGAATATATCAGTAAGAGAAAGAATAAATACATTGATATGATAGAAATGATTCTGCATCAAGCCAACATTGATGTAGAGGTGTATCAGGAATATTGTAAAAATGTGAAGAAGTATTCACAAATTGCCTTACATTTTCATCCTGACCGTATATTCTCAGAGGGTTTCAATGTAATTGATGGAATGCTTAAATCAGGGAAATACAAGAATCAGTTTGAAACGAATATATCTTCTGGGAGTGTTACTGCATTTAGTGGTGGAAATCGCGATAACTGGGAAAAAGATATTTTTAGTGATGCCTATCAATTTGCAAAACCATCAGAGCGTCCAAAATATGGTTCTCTCAATCTAACAATGACGGAAGACGGGTCTTCCCCTAGGTTTGGTTCGTGCTATTTTTTAGTAAAACCAGAGGTGAAGGAAAGAGCAACTTTTACCTACGGAGATACTTATGAATCACCCCGAGAGTTAGGAACAATCGATAATTTTGAATTAATAAATGCAGCAATATTAAAGGATTTGTTTACACGAGGAACAGCCTTAGGCGAAAAAGATACGAATGTAAATGACTTTCTGAAGTTAACGAACAGACTCCTTCCTCAAACTTTGGATTCCCGTGATTATAGAAGAGCGTCAAAAAATCTTGATTTTTACATAGAAGCACAGATTCATGGAGACATCTCATTATACAATGATATTGATAGCTTAGTAGTTGAATTTTCGTATTGGGGAACAGATATGGCGATTCAATTTGAAGCTCTGTGTGCAAAATATGATATTGAGCTAATTTGGAATTCAGGCCGTGAACTTAAGGTTTCAGAATTCCCAAATAACTTTAGAGGAGCTGAAGTTCCATCTTATGCCAAGAAGCTTGGAGTTGATGGGAAGTTGAATGCATTCTTAATTGGTAAAGCAGCAACGCAAATGAATAATGAGCATGATAATTTGCAAATGTTGAAATATCTGTGGCATTGTATTGTAAAGTTTGGGACTGAGATTAATATGTCAACTTCTAATAAATGATTGTAATTTAGGGTAATGGACAATGTATAAATCTAACGATGAGAATATTTGAGTTGTTACATATAAATAACAGTCTGTTATGTAACTATATTCTGTATTTTCACCATTTCTATAATTTTTAAGTAAATACCAAAAATGCCTGAAAAATTTAATATTATAACTCTCTTTAGTAGGAATTTCCAGCGCAAATTTACCACAGAAGAAGAACAGCTGATTTTAAGTTCTTTCTCGAAAGAAACCTTTACTAGAAAAGAACGAGTATTTATGAATGGTGATGCAAATACAAAACACTTTTTTATTGAGAGTGGTTTAATGAGGTTGTTTTTAATTGATAAATCAGGTCGTGAGTTTAATATCTTATTTGCCAAAGAGCACCAAGTTATTGGAGATTTGATTACACCTGAACCTACTAATTTTAACTTAGAAGCTATTGAAAAAACTACAGCTTATTCAATTAGCGAGAATAATCTATCTGTGCTCATGAACTCATTGAGCTTATCGCAAAAAACGAATCCCAACAGTTCTATCCGAAAATCATATATTAATATTCAAAAACGTTTGGTTTCTATTTTAACGAATACTGCCGAAGAAAATTATATTCTATTTAAGGAGAGATATCCTGATCTAATTCAAAGATTACCGCAGTATCACGTAGCTTCCTATTTAGGGATTACTGCTGAATTCTTAAGTAAGATAATTGCAAAAAGCATAAAAAAATAACTTTTCTCTATTTTCTTGTACTAGTTCAATTTTTCTCAATTTAGAAGGTTCTATTTTTGAGCCAATACAAATAAAAATTGAAACTATGAAACGATTAAGTATTCTATTAAGCTTTTTGATAATAACATTTTTAATTAATGCACAATCCATTAAAAGTGATGGTTCGTTGGTGAAATTTAAGGTTAGCAATATGAAATGGAAGACTGTTGAAGGGATGTTTACCGGAATGGATGGTAAGGTTATTTTTGATGCACAAAACCTTTCAGATGCAAATTTTGATGTATCTATTAATCCCGCCACTGTAAACACCGAAAACGAAAAACGAGATAACCATCTGAGAAATGAAGATTTCTTTCATGTTGATAAATATCCTAAAATCGGGTTTAAATCAACTTCTATTATCAAAACAGCAAAAGCATATAAAGCCATAGGAAACCTAACTATGCACGGGATTACCAAACCTGTTGAAATAAACTTCACTTATTCAAACAATAGCCTCGTTGGCAAGTTGCTTGTTAATCGATTAGATTATGAAATAGGTACTGATACAGGTACATTTATGGTTGGTGATGAAATAGAATTAGAGATTTTATGTAAGCTTCTCTAACTCACTATAACTGCACTGCTATTAACTTTCAGTTCATGGTGGTGTAGTTACAATATATGTGTTGTTACCCTTTAATTAAGCACACTTGTTGATAATATAGCCTTGAAATATTGAGAATGAATTGAGTTCTTATTTTAGATTTATAACTGTATAAATTATTTTCAGTCCTGCATTGGTATGGTTAATTCAAAAAGGCCATAAAAAGTCACTGAAACAATTTTTATTAAGCGTTTGTTTTCTATTGGATGATATAGAGTTGATTACCACTTTATAAATCCTTAAACTTACAATTGCCGATTATTTGAAAGAATGAGTCCGTAATAGTCTGTTTAAAGATAGTATAACTTCAAGAAGCGAAAATCTATGAGAAATAAAAAGTTACTCGTAATCAGGATACTTTTGGCAATTGGAACTGTAGTCTCTCTTTATTTTGTTCCTTGGATATTGGTATGGACTTGGTTACAACCGCTTCCGAATACCATACAGGAGCAGGTGGAGGAAACTTTAGGATATGGGTTTGGCGGTGCAATTGTGTATGTGGATAAAGCAGGAGAGGAGCCCGCTTTATATTCAGCAGGCTTTAAGGATAGTTATAATAATGTGCCAGTCGATCCTAACGCGTTGTTTAAAATTGCTAGCATCAGCAAACTATATGTGGCGGTTGCCATTACTAAGCTAGTAAATGAAAACCGCCTAAACCTAGATACCACACTTGCTTATTATTTTCCCGAGCTAGTCGGAAGAATTGAATATGCCGATAGAATAACACTTCGTTTAATGGTTCAGCATCGAAGCGGGATTCCTAATTTCACTGATCAGCCAAGGTTTTGGGAGGATCCGCCAAGTAGTACTCAAGGTGCTCTTGAGTTGGTTTTCGATTTGCCAGGAGAGTTTGAACCAGGTGAGGGTTATGTATATTCAAATACTAATTACTTATTACTAAAGGAGTTAATAAGTAAGACTATAGGCTATAATTATTTCCAGTACATTAAAGAGGAAATACTTACGCCACTTAAGCTTACTAATACCTTTGGGTCGTTAAGTGAAGTCAATCTTGATGATGTGATGAGTGGTTATTACGTTGGTTACGAATCGGATTTAAAAACAGAAGATCAAGGTATGCTTGCCACAGCTCAAGATGTAGGCATTTTTCTAAGGGCACTAAATGATGGTTCCATGTTTAAAAAAGGAGAGCAAGAAATATATTCCTCTATATATGTTTATGAGCACACTGGCCTTGTCCCCGGATATCAAAGTATCGCAAAATATCATAAAGATATAGATGCTGTTGTTATTCAATTTACAAATACAACTAATTTTAGTGGATATAACTGGAATCTTTCAGAGATTTCCTATAGCCGTGTTGTTAAAATCCTTCGTAAAAATTAGTATTACATCATATTGCCATATATTTAGTTTGTATTAACGCCTGAATTTTAACATTATGAAAACAGTATTTAAAACGTTAAAACTAGTACTTGTACTATGCCTACTTCCAATCGTTCCTAAGGTAACAGCTCAGCAAATACATGGGATAGTAAAATCTAAAACATCAACAATTCACTTTGAAGAATTTAGCTATGGAGAAAATCAACTACAAGGTGATATTCACTCTAATTTATCAGGAACTAAGTATACTGTAAATATGCATAATGGCTCAAAGAAGTTAGATGGGGTAATAAAAGATAAATACGCAAAGTTTAGTGTCGATCTAAGTTATAATGATAGCAAGATTGAAGGTGAAATTAAACGAAGTACGAATGGTACCAAGGATATTTGGGATGTTAATGTTCTAAATAAAAAGCTAAGTGGCAAGGTTGTCCATAATGTATTGAATACAGTGGATACTTACCAGTTGACTTATGGCAATAAAAATATATCAGGCAGAACTTATAAAGAACTGAATAAGCATGTTTACGAGTTACAATTTGGAGAAAAAACGATAATAGGGGATATGGCCTATAACGTAACTACAGTAAAACATACTTATAACCTAAACGGAGATGGTTTAACTGATGACGAATTTATTGTATTTGTGTTTATTGAATCTATCAAATTAATAAACGAAAGAATTGCTGAAATAGAAGGATTTCAGGGAGAAGAATAATTACGGGAATCCGTAATTGCAGGAAAGTGTAAACTAGGTTATTAATTGTATATGAGCATTGTTTTATCAGATAGTAAAGAATTAGATTCAGTTCAGGTAATTGAATTATATAAGAAAAATAACTGGTCGTCAGCAGATAAACCAAATGAGTTACTAAATGCTCTTAAAAATTCTCATGGTTTAATAAGTGCATGGGATAAGGATAAATTAGTTGGTTTAGCTAATGCAGTTTCCGATGGTTTCTTGGTAGTGTATTATCCGCACTTATTGATTTTACCAGATTATCAGGGAATGGGAATTGGTAGGATGATTATGGTTAAGTTTCAAGAAAAGTACAAGAATTTTCATCAACAAATATTAGTTGCAGATGGGAATTCAATTGATTTTTATGCTAAGTGTGGATTCGAACAGGCAGGCAAGTGTACCCCAATGTGGATATACAAAGGGGCTGAGCATGACTAAAAAAGCTTTGCCAATTCTTTTCTAATTGCTTTTCGTTCTTTTAAATCGGTTTGGTTATGAATTACTTTGTAGAACTGATAAAATTCACTGGCTAAATTTTGTCTAATTCTATTTTGATTATCGTATACAGTTCTTAACTCTTCTTTTGACGAATACTGTTTTTTTAGAATTTCGTTAGTCTCATAATTAATTCTTAATCCATCCTTAACAAGTACTCCAAGAGATTGCTTAAAACTTCTAAAAGCATCAATCAATATTTTCTGTTTTTCTTCATCTTCAATTTCTTTCTGGATAGATTCTTCTGTATTATCCATCACCTTTTTTACGGCTTCCTTAGTTTTTAAATCCTGTTTAGTAGTTTTTTCTTTTATTTTATCAGAGGGAGAAACTGCATTTTCTAATATGTAAACCCATTCTTCGGGTTTAATTAATTTCTCCATTTCTAGCCGTTTTGTAATATGGTAGTTCTGAAGTTCTATTCTTTTTTGCATATTATCCTTGAAGATCTGCTTGATTTCTTCCGATTGGTTAATATCATCCGACATTAGTTTCTTGATCTCAGAGTAGTTCTTATCTTCTATTTTATAAAAGCTTTTGGTTTCCTTTTCAGCATCTTTCAATAATATTAATAAAGAATCCTTGCGCACATCGTCTGAAACATGTGCCTTTATTTCTTTCTCTAGTTTTGGGATGGTAAAAGTTTCTTCACTACCAATCAGCTTCATCAGGGTAGTAAATAATAAGAATAATAGCATATGTTTAAATTTTAGGTACGATAGTAATCATCAAACTCGATGTAAACTACAATTAATTAAATTAACAATAAAATTAAACTTAGGTTTATTCGAAGTGGTGAATTAGTTTTTCATCTAATAGTGTTGTGATAGTTAATTATACTTCTCAGTACCGATTAATATAATTTATTAAATGCATTGTTTACATCTTTATTAATATAGATGTCCAGTAGTTTAGGCTAATACGCTAAATTTAATCTATTCTTAATCATTCTAAATAATTCGAAGTCATAAAAATTTGTTAATTATTGTTTGGAAATATCATAACCACCCCTTATTTTCGCAACGTTAGAAAGTAGCAACAATTATGACAGTAACACACCCAAAAGGAAATGCAGAATATATCAATCGCCTCAACAAGATTAAGGTTTTAAACCTGATCCGTGAGAGTGATAAGATATCAAGAGCTGAGATTGTGAAAACAACCGGCTTGAGTGCTCCTACGGTTACGCGTATTGTTGATAGCTTAATAAATGTTGAAAAATTGGCTGTTCAGGTTGGAGTAGGAGAGTCAAAAGGAGGGAGGCCTCCGGTAATTGTTAAGTTCAATGGAGCTGATGGTTACGTAATAGGAATTGACTGGGGTAGAACACATATTTACGGCGTACTATCAAATTTAAATGGCGAGATCTTGGTGAAAAAAGATATTGCTACCGATGCAGCTGATGATTTTGATAAAGATTTAGCTATAGTAGTTACTCTAGTAGAAACTTTAATTGCCAAATCAGGAGTTAGTCTTGATAATATATATGGTATTGGACTTGCAGCTTCTGGCTTTATAAACAGACACAGTGGTATAGTAGAATATTCGCCCAATTTTAATTGGAAGAATGTTGATATAAAGAAACCTTTGGTCGATCGTTTTAAAGTTCCGGTTATCGTAGATAATGTGTCACGTGTGATGGCACAGGGTGAGTTGCTATATGGCGTTGGTGAAAATTGCAAGGATTTTATTTTTGTTAATGTTGGATATGGAATAGGCTCTGGTGTTATTATTAATGGTCAACCTTTTTACGGTTTTGATGGGTTAGCAGGAGAAATTGGGCACAATAGAATTATTGGTTCGGTTGCGGCGGGTAAAGTTTGTAACTGCGGTAAGCTCGACTGTTTAGAATGTTATTCATCCGGACGTGGTATAAGTGCCACAGCACAAGAGCAGATTCAGTTTTATAGCGATTCATCCTTAGCTAAGTATGATACTATTGATACTCAAATAATAGCCGAAGAGGCAGCAAATGACGATTCCTTTTGTAAGGAGATTATGAGCCAAGCTGCAGAATATCTTGGTATTGCAATAGCTTCAATGGCCAATGTGTTTAATCCAGAGGCAATTGTATTAGGAGGTAAGGTAATGCGAAAAGATGGTTTCTATACCGAAAAAGTGAAACGTGTTTTTCAGCGAGAAACCTTGCAACAATCCAATAGAAAAATAAAGATTACAGAAAGTGTATTAAAAGATGAAGCTGCCGTTTTAGGTGCCGTATCATTAGTACTTCAGGAGGTTTTAAATTTTAGAGAGCCTCAATAATTTTTTTTGAATAGTTAATTTCAAACAGTTAGAAAGTAATTGTAAACTTAAAATATATAGAATTATGCTTAAAGGAATATCACCACTTATTAGTCCTGAATTATTAGAAGTACTTGCCCGCATGGGACATGGCGACGAAATAATCTTAGCAGATGCTCATTTTCCTGCAGAGTCTTTTAACGGGAGAGTATTAAGAGCCGATGGCTTACGTATTCCTGATTTATTAGCAGCGATTCTACCTTTGTTTGAGTTAGACTCTTATGTTTCAGCTCCATTAACTATGATGGCTGCCGTTGAAGGTGATGAGTTAGATCCAACAGTAGAGGAGGCTTATTTAAAAAGCATTCATATCACAAACCCTAATGTTGCTCCTATTGAGCGTATCGGTCGCTTCGATTTTTATGATAAAGCGCGTGGTGCATTTGCTGTGTTAATGACAGGTGAAACTGCCAAGTATGGTAATATTTTACTTAAAAAAGGGGTAACACCTAGTATATAATCTTAATCAAACAAAAAATCTACAATATGAATAAAATTGCAGCAAGAGTTGTCGAAAAGAAATATATAGTTCCATTTATACTACTTACAAGTTTATTTTTTCTTTGGGGTATTGCAAATGACTTAACAAACCCTATGGTATCTGCATTCAAAAAGGTGATGCCTGAGCTTTCAAATATGGAAGCAGCTTTGGTTCAAATGGCGTTTTATGGTGGTTATGCAACTATGGCCATTCCTGCAGCTTTATTTATACGTAAATTTTCGTATAAATCAGGAATCTTATTAGGTTTAGCACTGTATGCAACAGGCGCCTTATTATTTATTCCGGCAGCAAAACTTGAAATTTTTGGTTTTTACTTGGCATCGCTTTATATATTAACATTCGGGTTGGCGTTTTTAGAAACGACTTCTAATCCATATGTGCTTTCAATGGGAGCTAAGGAAACGTCAACACGACGATTAAATTTGGCGCAAACATTTAACCCATTAGGTTCTCTTTTAGGAATGTTAGGAGCACAAATTTTAGTAATCAAAGCATTGAAATCAGCAGATTATACGCCGGAGGCCTACAATGCACTTTCTGCAGCGCAGCAAGCAGATATTAGAACAAACGATTTGGGAGTTATTAGTACTCCTTATATCATTCTAGGGGTGTTTGTTTTAGTAATGTTTGTTGTAATTGCACTTTATAAAATGCCGAAAAAAGCTGAAGACCATGATGCCTTAAAGATTGGTGCAACTTTTAAAAAGCTATTCAAAAATAGAAGGTACCGTGAAGGTGTTATCACACAAGCTTTTTATGTAGCAGCACAAATTATGTGTTGGACATTTATTTATCAGTATGTTGATAATGTAAACGCCTCAAGACCTGCCGATGCCCAATTAACGGCCACTTGGTTTAATATGGCGGCAATGATTGCCTTTTTGGTTGGACGTAGTGCAGGTACTTACTTACTTAAGTATATTAGTCCGGGTAAATTAATGTTGAATTTTGCGATCGCAGGAATGACATTTACATTAGGGGCAATATTTATTGAAGGTATTGTTGGGTTATATTCTTTAGTAGGTATTTCTATTGCAATGTCAATTATGTTCCCAACTATATACGGAATCGCCCTAAAAGATATGGGAGATGAAGCAAAGCTTGGTTCAGCTGGGCTTGTTATGGCAATTGTAGGTGGAGCATTAATGCCCCCAATTCAAGGTTCGATTTTAGATTTAGGAGGACCAGGTTTCTCTGATATTAAAATTTTAGGGGTTTCGGAAGTTAATTTCTCGTTCATCCTACCATTGTTATGTTTGATAATAGTAGCTATTTATAGCTATCGTGCCGAGAAGGTACATTTAAAATAAAGAAAAAAATGGAGCAGACATCTGCTCCAATAAAATATAGAGTTTAAAAAATTAATCATTAATTATCTAAATAGTAAAACAAATGTGTAATTCATGTAGAACTTCAAAAGGTGCTTTCTTACCAGGTAACAGCACAGTAGTAATGAAAGATATTGAAATCCCAGCTCCAGGTCACGGACAAGTGGTTTTAAAAACTAAATCTTCAACTATTTGCGGATCAGATATCCGTGCTATCTACAACGAGCATTTAGGTAAAGGTCCTGAGGCTTATCAAAACAAAGTAGCTGGTCACGAGCCATGTGGTCAAATTATTGAGTGTGGTCCAGGAATGAAAAGATTTAAAGAAGGTGATCGTGTTGTAGTATATCATATCTCAGGTTGTGGTGTATGTAACGATTGTCGTCGTGGTTATATGATTTCTTGTACCTCTGAGCACCGTGCTGCTTACGGATGGCAAAGAGATGGTGGTATGGCTGAGTACATTATCGCTGATGAGAAAGATTTAGTATTACTTCCTGATTCATTAACTTATACTGATGGTGCGCAAATTGCTTGTGGGTTCGGTACAGTTTACGAAGGATTAGAGAAAATTGGTATTTCAGGTAATGACCAAGTATTAGTAACAGGTTTAGGTCCTGTTGGTTTAGCAGCTTGTATGTTAGCTAAGGCTATGGGAGCACAAAAAATTGTAGCTACAGATATCAGCGAAGAGCGTTGTCAAATTGCTTTAGATAAAGGTTTAGCTGACGAAGTATTTGTATCAGGTCCTGATTCATTAGAAAAAGCAATGGCTGCTTCAGATGGTTATGGTTACGAGAGAACTGTTGACTGTTCAGGTCATACAACTGCACGTCAGTTATGTATCCGTGCTAACCGCAAGTGGGGTAAAATGGTATTAATTGGTGAAGGTGGTACTTTAGAAATCAACCCTTCTCCGGATATGATTCACGACCAAAAAACTGTTTTCGGATCATGGGTAACTTCAATCTGGAAAATGGAAGAGTTAGTTGAGCGTATCGAGCGTTGGGGAATTCACCCAGAAGACTTAGTAACACACCGTTTCACTTTAGACCAAGCTGATAAAGCTTACGAGCTAATGGCTTCAGGTAAGTGTGGTAAAGTTGCTGTTGTATTCGACGAAGAAGTTAAGTAAGACTTATTAGATAAAAGATAAGAGACTTTAGTAATCTAGATGTCTCTTATCTTATCTCTAAAAATCTATTAAGATGAGAGAAGTAAAAGTAGAGCAATTAACGCTTGAGGCATATAAACCATTTGGAACTTACGCGAATTTAATAAATCCAACTGATGAAAAGTTAGGAGCTGCACCAGTTGAGTTTTTTCGCGATCAGTTACAAATGGAAGTTAGTGGTAACAATTCATATAGTTACTCATGCTGCCGTGTTCAAAAGCGCGAAAATATCATCGATGTATTAGAGTATCATACAGGATGTGGCGAAGTAGTGCTACCTCTTGATCAAGATATCCTTTTACAAGTAGCACCAGCTACAGCAAGCGAAAACGATATTCCTCTTGATAAAATGCGTGTGTTTTATGTGCCAAAAGGAACAGCAATCACCATTAAAGCAGGAGTATGGCATTGGGGTCCATTCGCAACAGAAGACACTCCGGCTAATATTCTTATCAATCTTCCTGAAAGAACTTATGCAAACGACTGTGTTGTAAAAGAGCTTGCAGCAGAAGATTATATTAAAATTAATTTTTAAAAATTAGTATAAAGACATAAGACAAAAGTATTAAGACAAAAAGTAAGTCTTTATACTTTATACTTTATACTTTATACTTCAATCTTTTTATAAAATGTCAGATATTTCAAGTCAATATACAGCTGTTAATCCAGCTGATGTTCCTGCGAAAATTCTTCGTTCAGGAGATAAGCTTCCAACTGTAGGTTTGGGAACTTTCGGATCAGACCGTTTTACTCATGATGAGATTGCGGATGCCGTAAAAAATGCCATTCGTTTAGGATACCGTCACATTGATTGTGCTGCTGTATACGGAAACGAAAAGCAAATTGGTCAGGCTATCGCTGATGTAATTGCTGAAGGAGTTTGTACGCGTGAAGAGCTTTTCATTACTGGTAAAGTATGGAACGATCGTCACCGCGAAACAGAAAAAGCATGTCAGGAAACTTTAGATGATCTTCAATTAGATTATTTAGATCTTTACTTAATTCACTGGCCATTCCCTAACTACCATGCACCTGGTTGTGATGGCGATTCTCGTAATCCTGATTCTAAACCATTCTCTGTAGAGGAGTTTATGGATACTTGGAAGCAGTGTGAGTCTTTAGTTGAAGCTGGTAAAGTACGTAACATCGGTACTTCAAACATGACTATTGCTAAATTCGATGCTGTTTGGGACAAAATGACTATTTACCCAGCAGTAAACGAAATGGAAATGCACCCATGTTTCCAACAAACAGAGTTATTTAACTACTGTATGAAGAATCAAATTCAGCCTATCGGTTTTATGCCTATTGGTTCTCCAACACGTCCTGATCGTGATGTAGCTGAAGGTGATGCAGTAGACATTGAAACTCCAGAGATTCAAGCTATCGCTAAAGCTCGTGGTGTTCACCCAGCTGTTATTTGTATTAAGTGGGCTATTAAAAACGGACAGGTAACTATTCCTTTCTCTGTTCACCCAGTTGAGTACTTAAGTAACTTAACTTCATCATTCCAAGATCCATTGACTGACGAAGAATTTGCTTCAATCAAAAACTGTGAGTGTGGTTCTCGTTTAGTAAAAGGTCAAGTATTCCTTTGGGAAGGTGCTAAGCACTGGAAAGATCTTTGGGACGAGGATGGCGTAATTGCTCAATAGTAAAAAGATATTTTTTAGTTTGTAAACAAGTCATCCTAATTCGTTGGGGTGGCTTGTTTTAGTATTACATTAAATCCAATTCGCATGCAAGTAGATTTATTCGCCTTTTTAACTTTTGCTGTTATCACATCAACTTCACCCGGACCTAATAATATTTCGGCCATGGCTTTTAGTATGAGTATGGGATATAAGCGAACACTTCAGTACATATTGGGTATCGTTTTGGGTACATTTACGGTAATGTTTTTATGTGCATGGATGTCGTTTGCATTGAATGAATTTGTGCCTAGTATTACCAAATACTTAAAATATATAGGTGCCGCTTACATATTGTATCTAGCTTATAAAACCTATCGTGTAAACTATAACGCTGATGCGGATGATTCTGTAAAGCCACAGTTTAAAGATGGAATGTTGTTGCAATTGGTTAACCCAAAGGCAATTTTTTATGGGATGACGGTTTACTCAACCTTTTTTGCATCTTTAGTCGATCATAAATTATGGTTAACCATTTCTGTTTTAGGACTGGCAACATTCACATTTATTACTGTATCTGTTTGGGCCGGCTTTGGTACCGTTATTAAGCATTACATGACAAATGAACGTATCAAACGCGCTTTCTCTATAGTAATGGTGCTTGGTTTAATTTATGCTGCGTATAAAATTTTGATGGTGTAATTTTCTTGCCATACAGTTCTTCATATTTAGAACGCTATTCCAGCTATCCGCTATAGCCTTTATAATTATATCTAATTATTGCTAAACAGTGCGTGTGCTCCTCTGGTCGCATCCACCTGTCAAGCATTAATAAGCTCTAATTTCAAAGGGCTGCCACTTCTATCTGGGCGCAATACTTCAGCAATAAACACTATTCTTTAAAAGGGTATTTGTTAATAATAAATAACAATATTTTTTCATTTATTTAACTGTCAATTAGTTTAATTTACTTTTAAATGCTAGCTATTTAATTACATTTGCAGCAATAACTATTACAGTATTTCAAATGGAATTAAATTGGGGATCGTTGTTGATCCAGACAATCGGAGGGTTAGCCATTTTCCTATACGGAATGGGCATCATGACAGATGGTTTAAAGCTAGTAGCAGGAAATAGGCTAAGAACTTTTTTAGCTAAAATGACCTCGAATAAGTGGAAGGGAATGTTCGCCGGGGCAAGTATAACAGCCGTTATTCAATCATCATCAATTACCACAGTTTTAGTGGTGGGTTTTGTTTCTGCCGGACTCATATCTTTTCAAAATACCTTAGGAATTATTTTAGGTGCCAATATTGGAACAACCATAACAGCACAAATTATCGCTTTTAAAGTTACAAAGGCTACCTTTGTTTTAATAGCAGCTGGTTTTCTTATGAATGCAATGGCCACGCGTAAAGCATTAAAAGACGGTGGTTTAATTGTTTTAGGTCTTGGTTTCGTATTTTTAGGTATGACCTTAATGTCTGAAGGAACTAATCCCCTTAGGACTTATGAGCCATTTATTGCTTTAATGCAAGATTTAGGTAATCCGTTTTGGGGTATTTTAATAGGTACCATATTTACAGCTGCAGTACAAAGCTCCTCGGCCACCACGGGTATTGTTATTGTTATGGCATCCCAAGGTTTAATAGATATTGATGGCGGAATTGCCTTAATCTTAGGTGCTAATATTGGTACTTGTGTTACCGCAGTATTATCTGCCATAGGTAAACCAAAAGTAGCACAACAAGTTGCCTTATCTCATATTCTATTTAATGTAATTGGAGCTTTGTTATGGATTTGGTTTATTCCACATTTAGGATCCTTGGTTGAACAATTCTCGCCTGATGATGTGCCACGTCAGATTGCCAATGCACACACTATATTTAATATATCAAACGCTCTAATTTTTATTGGATTTACGAGTCAACTGGCCAGACTAGTGGAGTATCTAATCCCTCTTGAAGATAAGAAAAAGA
This sequence comes from Saccharicrinis aurantiacus, assembly GCF_947489045.1. Classification (NCBI taxonomy): domain Bacteria; kingdom Pseudomonadati; phylum Bacteroidota; class Bacteroidia; order Marinilabiliales; family Marinilabiliaceae; genus Saccharicrinis; species Saccharicrinis aurantiacus. Next base: position 174,054 of record NZ_CANLCN010000011.1, on the reverse strand, counting down.
AAAAAGTAGGTGATTTGGATACTTATTTCTTAAATGACAGTACCACAGCCTTCGAAATGGCGCATAAAGAATTACATAAATTAGGAGTATTGTTGATAAAAATGATTGATACTGCGCCTAGTATTGTATTAGCTGGAGATGTTAAAAACCTAAAGCAACTTCGTAAAAAGGGGCAAGCAATAATAAATGGGCACTCTCGAATATTAGGTTATTTAGGAGAGTTACAAAAGCTAAATTTAAATGATGATGAACTAGATGAATTACAGCATCAATTGAATGTAGCATATGCCATTGAAGGAGCTGCAAGTACTATCTCAAGTCAGTTGGTTGAAGCTACAGAGAATAGGCTTAAAAAAGGGTTTGAGATGAATGATGAAACCAGTAAGTTATTCCTTGATTTATACGGTAATTTATCATTAATAGCGAAGGTGAAGCTAGTTGATAAAACGTTAGAGGAAAAAGCGACTATACCAACCAAAGCAGCCTTTACTAAGCAAATGAAGCAAGCGCAAAAACATTTGGTTCGTCAATTGGTAAATGAAAGTAAAGATAGGGTAGCTATTTATCGATTTGAAACCGATTTAATTGAAACAGCGGATAGATTATATACTCTAATTAATAAGATGTAAGTAGGGTATTAATTTGGGATAAAATAGAAAGAGGATGTTCATTATTGAACATCCTCTTTTGTTTTTTTGTCCTATCCTAAATGGGATCATTACTTCTGATCAACATGCGCAATAATCTCTTTTATGTGCTCATCATTGAATGAAACTTCATCACAGAGCTTTTTTAGGAAGTCTGCTGATGTATGCATAAATTCATCATGATTTTTCATGATAAATAATCCTCCCATTTCAAGTACACCTATAGGTATATCCCAAGCATTATTCTCGTCGTAATATTCCGAAGGTTTGTATACAGCTCGGGGTACTAATGCAATACAGAATTGATCATCCTCCATCCAAAGATACAGGTTAATAAAAGGGTGTTTGTTGTTGGCGTAATTAACCCCAATATGTTTTTCTAGCTCGTATAATTGCTCGGTTAGCTTTTCTTCATTATTACTTTTCAGAACCACAGCTCCACGTCCATAATGCTCTAGTTCTCCTATTTCAATGCCCTTTTTATTACTTATGGTTTTATAAAAATCAGGATTCGAACAACTATCCTTTAAAGGTAACTCCACCTGTTCGTTTAAAACATGGCAAGTAAAATGGAAATTTTTTATAGTAGAATTCTTGCTACCTCCGTATGCAAGTGTATGTTTATTGTGGTCTGCCAGAAAATCAAGTAAAAAACGAACTCGACCGGTTAAAAATTCCTCAGCATGTTTCTTCGCAAATAAAAGTTGATGACCTTCAAATAGAGAATGTGTAGTATCATCTAAAACATAATGGGGGTGGTCAAGTGTACTATTTATTTTATTGTCGATATCCTTACAAAGTAAACAGTCCTTTCTTGCAAATTCTTGCTGATGATAGCCTTTGATTTGAGCTTCGTTGCTATAGTATTGTAGTATGAAATTAATACCAGATTCTGTTACAACATTTCGTGTTGTCACTTTATTATTATCCATTTTATTGTTGTTATAGGTATTTCAAAGTAAAAAAACAGATTGTATGTCTGAAAAGTTTAATTTTGACTAAATATAATAATAAAACAACAAGATGATAGTAATTGCAGACAGCGGATCGAGCAAAACGCATTGGAGCTTTTTAAATGATGCTTATGCTGATATTTTCACTAAGGGTATAAATCCTTATTATATAAATAGTAAGGAAATTTATGAGGTTCTAGAGGGTGCGTTTAAAAATAAATTTGATTCAATAACTGAAGTTTATTTTTTTTCGGCAGGCTGCAATACCCAAGTCCATAAAAAGACTGTTGAAGATGCTGTATTACAAATGTGGCCCAATGCTATTGTACATGTTGAGTCTGATATATTAGCCGCCTGCTATGCAACCAGCATGCAAAATAAAGGTATATCATGTATATTGGGTACGGGTGCAAATTCTTGTTATTTCGATGGAGTAACAGTGCAGCAAAATATACCTCCGTTGGGATTCATATTAGGCGATGAAGGGAGTGGGGCATATCTTGGTAAGCAATTGGTAAATGCGATCTATAAAGGTAAGTTATCCGATGAAATAAAGGCACGATTTGAAGCTGAGTACGATTGTGATATGGCAGATATTTTAAATAAGGTATATAAACAAAGTTTCCCTAATCGGTATTTGGCGTCCTTCGTTCCTTTTATTAAAAGTAACATTAGCATCCCTGAATTTCGACTAATTGTTGAGAAAGGTTTCCGTCAGTTCTTAAAAAACAATGTGCTTCAATATCCCGAGGCAGCTTCATTACCCATTCATTTTGTAGGAAGTGTTGCTTATTACTTTAAAGATATTTTGGAAGCTCAAATAGAAAAAAAAGGCTTAATAATGGGTAAGGTACTTCGCTCTCCAATGGAAGGATTAAAGCTTTATTACAACTCAAAATAGCTGTATAAAAAACGCCTCAGTAATTAAACTGAAGCGTTTTAATAAATATATCTTTCTTATTAGGCAATTTCCTTTTCTAACTCAGGATACTTACTTAATAATTCATCTAATTCGGCAATAATAGCAGTATTGTTAGCCGCAAATAATTCTTTATAATAAGCTACTCCATCAAAAACGTTCTTTTTAAAAGCAATAAGTTGCTTTTTCTCTTTCGCGTTTTCAAGGTCTACCTCTTCAAGGCGCTCTTTATAAATATCAAGATACATATGCATCTCTTTAAGGAACATGTGCGGACGCGGACGATCATCTAACTGATTGGCTCTACCATAAATGTGATCCACCATTTCTTCCAAGCTCATTTCTTTAGAGAAATACGCCAAGTTAGGACCAGGGCAAACAGTAACTTTATCAGTAGCACTTCCCATGATGCCCTTAGATTCTAATAAGGAAACACCTAAACCAACACACAAACATTCTTTTTCAATAATTTTGGCGTATTGTTTATTATAAGCTGCTTCAGTAAGATCTAAAGATTTTATTTCTTCAAGCTTTTGCTTTTGGTATTGTTTTGATGCAGTACAGATTGGTTTATCAGTATACTCAGTGTTATACTGTAAGAATTTTTTAGTACAAGCTGCACCATGTTTCCCTGCCTCAGCATTTGCCAAACGAAGTTCGCTCATTGAAGCGCCGTAAACACTATTAAAAGGTACACCAAGAGGAGATAATCCACTAAAGTATAAATCCTTTTCTTTAGCATCAGCTAAAAGCTTTAAAGTAGTGTTATCAATACTAACCGCTTCAGGTACTAGCATAAATGGAGTTCCCCAACCAACACTATCCATGTTGTAGTGATCCATTAAAAAGTTGTGTTCTTCAGTTGTTCCAACACCACCTTGAGCAGTAATTAAAATTTCAGGCTCACTAGCCGGCTTATTTAATTCTTTTTTCTCAATAGCTGCTTCGTAAGCTGCTTTACAAGTATCAACTAAACGATCTTTGCTTTGTCTGAACTCCTCTAAGATAGGACCGAATAAAACACCGTTAGTAGGGAAGGCGTGTCCTCCACAATTAACGCCGCTTTCAATTCTGTATTCAGAAACCCAAAGACCTTTTGCAGCTAACATTTTACCTTGCACAAGTGCCGAACGAAAATCACTTACTTTAAGAATAATATTCTTTTTGATGATTCCATTTTCATCAGGATAAAAATCCTTGAAATTCTCAAGGTAACTATACAAACGCGGGCTCATACCTGCAGATAGTACCAATGAAGAATTTAGTTTGCTATTTGCAAAGCCTCTTAAAGCCGCATGCGCATCGTTAAACTCAATTGGTAGTTGCTCACCATCCTTATAGTTTACCTTATCTAATTTAGTCATGATGTTAACATCAATGCTTCCCACAGGTAAATGATCTTGAACCCAATTGATTAGTTCGTCTTTTAGCTGCTTGCTTTTTTGACTAAGATTAAATTTTTCTTTCAACGATGATACATCAGGTAAAAGTCTGAAATACTTTTCAAGTTCGCTTCCTTTTTCAAGAGTCGATTTTTTAAGTTCAGCAACTTTTTGGCTAACAACATCGTCAATCATATTAAGATATGATGTAACTCTTTCAGCTCTATAATCTTCAACTTTATCAGAAACAGCCTTAAATGGCATGTTGAATTTTTTGCAATAAACCTCTCTAACTTGTTCCATTAGTTTATCATCAACTAATGATATAACGGATGATATTCCGTAAGGAGCAACTTTAACAGGAGTATCTAGAGTATACCCCAAACCTAATACGGGTATGTGAAATGAATGTCTCTTTAAAATATCCATCTATTCTATTTTTTATTTTTGAGTTACCGAAGATACGTTAAAAAAGTAACAGTATACCTCGATATATTTAAATGTTCGTATTCGTTAAAATTATTTGGTTTATTGACCGAGCGAAGTTTTGATATTTTGCTCAATCTCAGCCACTAGTTCTTCAACATCTCTTCCTTTCGGATCAATAGCATCAAGTGCTGTATAGGTAATCTTTTCGCCACAGCTTAGCGGAAACATTCCATTTTTAATCACCTTGCTATGTCCATCTATGGCAAACGGAATAATAATGGCATCAGGCGCTGCTCTTAAAAGCGTATTAATACCAGGAACTTTAAACTTCTTTACTTTTCCATTTTTACTTCTTGTTCCTTCCGGGAATATGCAGGCAGCTTCGTTTGTTGATTGAATGAGCTTACCTAATTTGAAAATTTCTTTTATGGCTTGTGCAGGGTTCTTTCTGTCAATTAAGGCAGATTTACCTTTAGTTAAATTATAAGATATACTTGGTAAGCCTTTGCCAAGCTCTATTTTTGAAATAAACTTAGGTGTGTACTTTTTGAATCCTAAAATAATGGCAGGGATATCATACAAGCTTTGGTGATTGGATACAATTATAACAGGTCTGCCTTCTGGTAAATTTTCAAAGCCTTTAAATGTAATTGAGCTTCCCATAATACGCAAGCTGTATACCAAGAACCAATTAAGAACGTTTACTACCTTTTGACGCGCATTTTCGCCAAATATGTTTAACGAAATAACCTGTAATGCGTGAAAAATAACTAATAATAAGCCAAAGGCTAGATGACATAATGGGGTTAATAGATAATTTAGTAATGTTTTCATTGTTGGATATGCTTATTTATTTCGGTGGCAAAGAAAGATAAAATACCGCAAAAATCCTTGAGAGGGAAGGGATATATATAGGTATAAAATAAAAAAAGCACCTAGATAATCTATCTAGATGCTTTCTGTTAATCGTTTGTATTATAATGAATTATTGTTCACTTAAAAAGCGCTCAGCATCCATCGCAGCTTTACATCCTGAACCTGCAGCTGTAATTGCCTGACGGTATTGATTATCCATTACATCGCCACAAGCAAAAACACCCTCTACATTAGTTTTAGAAGTGTTAGCTTCGGTTTGAATATAACCTACATCATCAGTGTTAAGGTAATCTTTAAAGATATCAGAGTTTGGAGAATGACCAATAGCTAAGAAAAATCCATCCATCTCAACTTTTACTTCCTCTTCATCTTCTTCACCTTTGTTTTTCACAAGAGTAGCACCTTCAACCACTCCATTACCGAATAAACCTAAAGTTTGATGTTTCCATAGGATTTCAATATTTGGCGTATCAATAACGCGTTGCTGCATGACCTTAGAAGCACGTAACTCGTCTCTTCTAACAATTAAATATACTTTTTCAGCTAAACCAGCCAAGTACATTGCTTCTTCAGCGGCAGTATCACCACCTCCTACAACACCAACAGTTTTGCCTCTATAGAAGAAACCATCACATGTTGCACAGGCAGAAACTCCTGAACCAGCATATTTTTGTTCATCTTCTAACCCAAGGTATTTGGCTGTAGCACCTGTAGCAATAATTACCGATTCAGCCTCAATTACTTTGTTCGCATCAACAGTAACTTTAAATGGACGCTGAGAAAAATCGGCTCCGCTGGCATATCCAAAACGAATATCTGTACCAAAACGAGCAGCTTGTTCTTTTAAGTCTGTCATCATCTCAGGTCCTGTAATTCCTTTAGGGTATCCTGGGAAGTTCTCAACTTCTGTTGTAGTTGTTAATTGTCCACCAGGTTGCATGCCTTCGTACATCACGGGGCTTAAGTTAGCTCTGGCTGCATATATTGCAGCTGTATATCCTGCAGGACCCGATCCAATAATCAGTACTTTTACTTTTTCAGTTTCCATATCTTCTTTTATATTGTCACCTGGGGTTTCCAAGTTTTCTATTTTACCAAATAATGCCATAATTTTAAGCTTACATCTATTTATTTAGACTGTTTTGAGTCAAAAATTATACCTTTTGCTTAAGAGTACAAAAAAAGCAAATTTTGTCATAATAACAACTGACAAATTATCCTGTTCATCTACTTTGTTATAATATTTTTGTCTTAATGATTATTCGTTTAATATTATTCTCATTTTTGAGACAGATAGTCCGGCAACAGCACCGATTCCACCATCTACATTAGAATAAATATTGCTTGGTTCGTAAAATATATTATTCCGATTAGCTTCTTCAGCAATGCTAGATCTGAGATACGAATAGTATTCTTTACTAATCGAATATAAATGAAACTCTAACTCAGTATTAATAGATCCATCTTCATTTGTTAATTCACTTTTAGGAATTGACAATTTTAGCTCATAATCCATACCATCGATTAGTGCATCGTTAAAGCTTCCTTGATAATCGATACCTGCTAGCAAATCACTCTCGTTTTCTAGGTATATAAATACAGGATCGTCTTTAATGTAGTTTATAGTATAGGCGCTTGGAGAAGGAATATTGTTTTTAAATGCATCAACCCTAAGTTGGTAATAATTTTGTTCGTATTTAGGGTCAGAAAAATGACAGATGAATTTATAGTTAAGCTCATAAATGTCATCTTGTAATACTGTTTTAGAATTACCCTGTTCCAACTTAACTATTGGTGTAGCCTTTGGAATGGTTGTGTTTGAGCTTAGGCTATCTCCATCATTAGTTACTACTATTAGTTTGTAATTATTAAAAGCTTCACCCTTAATAGATGGGATAGTGAACCATTCTCTATTTTGCGGGTACGGACTAGTAAAAATGAGTGTGTCGTTTATATAGGCATCTAGTTGTGCGTTATTTAAATAGCTAAAAGAATTATTGTCGAGTATATCAGTTGTAAGACTAAGATGAACTTTTAATATACTATCCGGCATTGGAAATGAAAACAGAACAGGTTTAGCAGGTTGGTTATTTACCTGATAATCTAAACTTTTTTCGCAGGCACTAGATATCAGCACGAGAAGAATGAGCTTTAACCAATATATTATATACTTACTATTACACATGGTTTAAAATTTTATGGTGTATCTAATGTAAGGTAGAGGAAATGGAAAAATACTCAGTTGGTTTAGTTGGCGATCGACCAAATTACCCTCAGAATCATAATTAGAATCGAAATATAATGAGAAGGCATTTTGTCTACCATAAGCATTGTATAAACCCATACTCCAAGTTTGTTGTCCCCATCGAATTTCTTTGGTCATGTTAATACCAATGTCGAGGCGGTGGTAAACAGGCATTCTGTAGCCATGTATCTCGTCGATGTGTTCAGAGTAATCACCATTTTCAAGCGTTCCATTACTAGGTAATTGTGGTTTGTAATATTTTTGAGAAGGAAGTGTAACTGCGTTCCCCGAACTAAAGGCCCATGTTGCTGAAATACTCATGCGAGGATTTATTTTATAGTTACTGTAAATACCAACATCATGCCTTCTATCATTTAGCGTGGGGAAGTATTCACCTTTATTTAGTTCGCTAAATCTATTCATGGATTTAGACCAAGTATATCCGAACCAACCGGTTAGTTTATCGGTCTTTTTATGTACTAGAAACTCTATTCCGTGGGCATACCCATCACCAAAAATTGCACCTTCTTCAATAGATGAATAGCTATTTTCGGGGTTAATCATTAAAAGTTGCTGATTATCTTTATAATAAGCTTCTACGGTTAAGTCGAAACCATTTTGAATTTGCCAAGTTGAACTTAATGTATATTGATTAGAGTGCTGCGGTTTAATTTTATCTGTTACTGGGATCCAAATATCAGTTGGTAATGCAAGAGAGCCTGATGTAACCAAATGCATAAATTGCGTCATCCTTGAGAAAGAGGTTTTAAAAGCTAATTTGGGGGTGAGCAAGTAACGAGCAGAGAACCTTGGTTGTAATGAATGATAAGCTTGACTAGATGTGAAATAACTAGCAGAATGCAAGCCTACATTCATTTTTAGTTTTGGGGTTAAATGAAAATCATCTTCAACATATAAATAGAATTCATTACCATAAATATTATCGCCACCAATGGTTGAATCAATCACTGTTTCAATATTCTGTACCCGTTTAACAATGTCAATTCCAGGTTTAAAAGTGTGATAAGTATAGTTGCCACCAAATTTAATATGATGGTTGTTATTTAAGAAGTAATCAAAATCTACTTTGCTCAACAAATCGGTAATTCCGCTATTATACTTTTGCTCATAATAATTCCAAGTATTGGTTTCTATTTCATTTTGCTCAAATCCTATAAAGTAGCTGTATTGACTATAGGCAACTGTGATATTTGAGAATAATTTATTGTTGTATAGTTTGTTCCATCTTAAAGCAGCCATTTGATTAATCCAGCCTGAATTACTTTCATCATTAATATTTAAGGTTTCAGTACCTTCAGGAGGTTGATTTGGATTACGAACAGTGTTGTAATTGTATTTGGTAAAGAATTTATCTTTTCCGGCATAGAAACTTGCATAAACTTTATTTTTTGGTGAAAATTCATGACTCAACTTTAGGTTTGTATCATAAAAAAAGAAGGAGGATTTAGCTTCTGAGCCACTTTGGAATAAGGATGAGAATAAATCAAAGTAAGACCTTCGTGCAGAGAAATTAAAGGTTGTTTTTTCTGATTTAATAGGGCCATCTAAAGCTATTTTTGATGAGATAGCACCTATGCTAGCTGTACCCTTAATCTTTTCTTTATTGCCATCTTTCATTCGAATATCTAGTACCGATGATAACCGGCCTCCGTACCTAGCCGGAAAACCCGCTTTTGTAATATTAACACTGTTAATGGCATCTGCATTAAAAATAGAGAAGAAACCTAATAGGTGAGATATATTATAAATGGGTACATCATCAAGAAGAAATAGATTTTGATCAGATCCACCACCTCTAACATAGAAACCATTTAAACCTTCGCTACCACTATTAATTCCGGGTAATAGTTGTAAGGATTTGATAACATCTACTTCGCCCATGAATAAAGGCATCTCGGTTATTTGCTCAATTGGTACAGTTATAGTGCTGCTTCTTGTGGTGTTTATTTCTTCAGCACTCATGTTCTGAATAACCTTCACTTCTTCGAGGTTGTAGTTTAGTTCTAAGAAAAAGTTTATTGTAGTATCTTTATAGGCATTGATATGAATGTTTTCGGTTCTAAACCCAATAAATGATGAGAGAATTGAAGTTTCCCCTTTAGGAATTTCAAAGCTATAATATCCAAAAGAATTACTGCTTGTACCTAAAGTTTTATTATTGTGATATACCGAGGCTCCTATTAGAGCTTCTTTGCTTTTTCTGCTTTTTACAAATCCACTTACCCTAATATTATTACTTACTTCAGGGGGTGGTTTAGGTAGTAGAATAATTTTTCGAGATCTTATTTTATACTCTACTGGGCATTCAGAAAATATTTCCGATAAAAAATGGTCGATTGTATTGGTGCTTTCTGAGAGTAGTATATTTTCATTTAAGCATATTTTATTACTGTAGCTGAAAAGAATTTCTGCTTGTAGTTCAATCTCTTGAAGTAATTCTTTTGCAGATCCTTCTGTTTTTGTTAATGTGATTTGCCGATTAAGTACATCTTGGGCATTGGTGTTTATGGATAAACACAATAGGATGATAAACAGAAGGGTAGATGTAATCGGTTTTATGTGCATTAAAGTATTGACAAATAAAAGCGCTATAAGAAAGCGAATTTAATCAGAGATTGTCAAAACTTTACCATTGAAAGTGAATTTTTTTCCGAAATGAATGTGTAATTCTTCAATAACTTCCTTAAGAGTTTGTTGATTAAACGAAGTAGTTATTTTAATATCCGACTTCTTTGCATTAAATTTTATCGATTTAATTTCAGGATAAGCCTTTTGCAATGATTTGCATATTTCACTTAATGTTGCCTCTTCAAATATAAGTTTCTGGGTAAGCCAATATATGTCGTTTGTTGTATTGTTGTCTGCCTCGGTTAATTTACCATTATTATAAATGGCACTTTCGCCTTTAATAAGAATAAGGCTATTGTTATCAGGATCAGATACTTTTACCTTTCCTTTTGTTACCGATACTGTTGCAATATTACGTTTGTCGTTCACATTAAACTCTGTTCCTAATACTGAAACCAAAATATTATCGGTTTTTACAGTGAAAGGCTTTTGTTTATTATGGCTTACCTTAAAATAAGCTTCTCCATTGAGTTTAATCTCACGAGAATCTGTTTGATTAAATTTTTTAAGGTATATAATTTTACTATTTCTATTTAGAATAATTGTGCTCGAATCGGGCAGTGTTATTTCTTTTTTATTTTGATCTGTACTTGCAGTATCCCATCTTCCAAAACCGGGGGTAGTCCAATATAGACCAACTCCTGTTAAAATAATAGCAGGTAGTAAAACGGCTGCAACTTTTGAAAAGAATCGGTAGGGGCGATTAATTTTAGGAGTTTTTTTATTAGTAAGTTTGGCTTTAACCTTGCACCAGTCCTCAGAAGCATTAATCTGCTGAAACAGCTTTAAACCGCAAGATCTTTCCCATGTATCCACATATAGCTTAAATTCCTGTTCATTCTCAGAATTCTCATTCTTCCAATGGTTAAGGATCTCAAGCTCTTTATCAGATATACTCTTTGAGAGATAAGCTGCAATTAAATGCTCTATATTTTGTTCTGGTTTATTCAATGTGTACCCCTTATAATATTGTAACTTTTAATGAAAATGCATCATGCTAAAAAATTCTTCAGCTTCTGAATTTTCAAGGCTATCGTTTACTTCTGCAGTATTTTCTGATATTATCTCACCGTCTTCCTTATTGATAACTAATTCTGCAAATAATTGTAATAAAAACTCCATAAGATTTGATTTTTGTTTCTGTTAGACAATCCTAAAATATATAACACGTATAGAAATTGCAAAAAAATGCAATTACTTCAATTAAAGGTTGAGCAATTAGCTCATAATTTAAATAAAAACATGTAACACAAGCATTAGTATTTTAAGGTATGGAAGTAATTTTACCTTTAATTTTTTTAATGCATTGCTAATTTGTGTTTCAACTGTTCTTTTTGAAATAGATAACTCATCCGCAATTTCTTGGTTAGATTTACCCTGAAATCGGCTCATCTCAAAAATACGTTGGCATTGTTTAGGTAAGGTTTGAATTATTTTATTTAATTGATTTTCGAGCTCGGTTTCTTCCAATAAATCATTAAAAATTTCTTCTTGCGCTTTTTTTTCAACGAATATTGAAGAGTGGTGTGTTCTAATTATTTTTTCTCTTTTGAGGTGGTTTAAGCATTTGTTTTTTACCGATTGATACAAATGCGCTTTTAAAGAAGTATGAATGTTAAGTTCGTTATGCTTTTCGAAGAAATGAACAAGAACATCTTGTACAATGTCTTTGGCTAAATCTAAATCGCCAACAAGTTTGCATGCGAAAACTGATAATGGTTGATAATAAACCATAAATACGTGTTCAAATGCATCGGAAGACCCAGAGTGGATTTTATCAATTAATAACTTATCATCCATGTGATGCAAAACTATTAAAAAATGCTGTACGCTATTGTAAAAAGTAGTTAAACGTGATAATTGTTATATGAGTGGTTATTTTTTCTACATGAAATAACAGAACTTTATTTATAATCTGCTTATTGTTTATGTAAAGAGGGCAACTCCTTTTCTTAGTAGAACAAACTTTTTGTATACAGATTTAAAATTAAGATAAAATGCGATATTTTGTGTTGGCATAATTGTTGATATTTGAGCTGAAAAATACTATTTAAAATGAAGACTTTAAAGATTAGCCTCCTATTTTTATGTATATCCCTCTTAACGCAACAGGTTAGAGCATGGGGTAGCACAGGGCACAGAGCTATAGCAGAAGTTGCATATCAACAACTTAGTGAAAAAACGAAAGCTGAAATTGCAGCATTATTGGGAAACGATTATATTCCTATTGTGGCTAATTGGGCTGATGAAATACGTTCTGAAAAAGATAATAAACTGGGTAAACTTCCGCATTATGTAAATATGCCTTTGGATAAAGATTATCAGTCTTCGGAGAAAAATAGTAGTGGAGATATTGTTACTATTATTGAGGATATGAAGCAAACATTGCAAAGCGATAACTCTTCTGTTGAGGATAAAATAATTGCTCTTAAGATGCTTGTTCATTTAGTTGGCGATGCACACCAGCCGATGCACGTTGGTTTATCTGAAGATTTAGGAGGTAATAAAGTAGAAGTAAATTGGTTTGGTAAAATGACTAACCTTCATAAACTTTGGGACGAAGAAATAATTGATTATTCTCGCCTTAGTTATACCGAACTAGCCACTTTTGCATGTCAATCTAATATAGAATCAAAATCTGATTTAAAGCTTTTAAATACGGTTGATTGGGTTAATGAAACACATGAGATAACACGCCAAATATACAACTATCCTGGTGACAAAAATTATAGCTATGCCTATGTTCATAGTTTTAACCCTGTTGTGTTAGAACAAATACAAAAGGCAGGATATAGATTAGGTATTTTATTAAATAGCTTACTAGAGTAAATCGCTTGTGATTAATATATCCATTATAGTAATTACAGATCCGACAAAAAAAAGAAAGAGGGAATCCGAATTCGAATTCCCTCTTTACTATTAGATTCATTTTTTAATGTAAGGTATATGTAATACCTGCTCCAAACATATTTCCTACTTGTCGAGGATAAACGGTTTGTAACTGATTAACCGACTCTACAAATGGAGAAGAGAATACATCATTTCCGAAAATAAATAGGTTTAATGAATTATTCATAAATGACCTATCTATCCTGAAATTAAATACTGTTCTATTATCATTGGCACCAATTTCATTACCTGTTTTGTAGCCTTGTTGGTATAGAGGTTCAAACCTTTCCATATCTTCTTGATATGGAGACTCGATTCCGCCAAATCGGTTTCTGTAAGCTGTTGCATATAATCCGGTTAAGGTAACTTTAAAGTCGTATGGTAAATCAATATATGCTTTTGCTCTGAATACATTTTCAGGTACTGTAGGGTATTCATTGTCATCAATTCTATCATCTTTGAAATCGTCAATTTCAAAGTCATCATTATTTTGATAATATAATTCATCAATATATAATGAGTGAGATAACTCAAACAATAATTTACTATTGGCTTGATATTTAATAATGGATTCAGCTCCCCAGTTGTTACCTTTCATATAATTACCGTAGTAAAATGGCATTATATATAAGTCATCATAGTTGTTAGATTGAGTTAATCCAAAGCCAACAGGACTATTTATTAATCCATTTTTAATCCAAGTATAATATGCATTGGTTTCAAAGTGTAAATTATCAAGTATTTGCCACCTTACACCAAGTTCGGCAGTTCTGAAGCTTGATGGATCTGTATGAGATGAAGGTATAGCAGCAACACCTAAATCAGTTGACTCTAATACAGCTTGATAATATTCAATGTTTTCTTCTGTTATTTCAATTTTGTTTTCTTGTAGATACTGATAAAATAGCAGGTCATTCATTTCTGCTCTAAACATGTTGAGTTCAATATTTGTTTGATTATAGCCAGGAGTAGTGTATGATAGTGAATAGCCTCCCCAGGCAGTGAATTTGTTATTTGGCATGTAAACTATTTTAGCCATTGGAGAAAAGTAATATTTACTATTTAGTAGAGAGAAGTTCTCAAACTTAGCACCAATATAAAGTGAGAACTGATCATCCCAAAAAGTCATCTTATCTTGAGCAAAGAACGATGTCAGCGTCTCGGTATTTTCTTTATCAGTGTAGGCAATTGAATGCTCATGTGTAATATTATTAATGTCGTAATTTACCGATCTATAATTGACTCCAACAGAGAAATTATTAAAGGCTAGTTTAAAATTATCTTGTACTTCAACATCTATAATACCGTTATTGGTTGTGAAGCCACCTGCTGAAGGTTGATCAACATTTTGCCTATCTGTAGATACTCTCACAAATAAACTGTGATAATCAGAGAATTCATAATCAGCTCTTATGTTACCGATTAGATGGCTGTTATTTCTTTCGCCAAAAAATGCTACATCTTCTGAGGATAGTTGAAATTCACCAGTTGAAGGATCAACATCAATAACTGAACTTTCTATTGGAGAATAGGAATAATAATGATTTGATTGATATCCACTATAGTGAAACGCAGCAGATAAGTTTAATTTTTCGTTTGCTTTATAGGCAAGGTTAAAACCGGCAGAATACGTTTTAGTTGTATTGTCATCTTCGGTATACTTACTACCTTCAAAACCAGAATAGGCTTGATCGTACCCTCCAAAATGTTTGTAGTTTCCGTAATAAGCAATCTTTGTTCTTCCTCCAAATTGCTTTCCTCCGTTTACAGAACCTTCAGCATAGCTTGGCGATGCCATTTTTGCTGTAGCAGATATTGGAGTTAAGTTATCTGCATTTTTAGTTACAATACTTATTACACCTGTAGCAGAGTTAGCTCCATATACAGTACCACCTGAACCCTTAATAATTTCAATACGCTCAATCTGACTTAAGGGTAATTCAAAATTGTCGTAGTTAAATGACGAGTACATTAAGTCATTCATAGGTGTACCATCTAAAAGAACAAGTACTGATCCGCTGTAATCATTTCGCATAAAAGCAGAGGTGTTCATGTATTCATTCTGCACCCCCCAATAACCAGGTACTTCTCTGAGTAGTTCTGTTAAATTGGTTGCTGGAGATCTTTCAATGTCTGTTGCAGATATTACGTAAACAGAAGAGGGTAATCCTTTGATACTTTCCGATTTCTTTGAGGCTACAGAAACCTCCATATTCATTAATTGTTCTAGGGTGAGGTCAAATAGGTCTTCGCTTTGCTCTTGAGCAAATATGTTTTGAGCAAGCGATAGTAGCATTAGCATTGCTACCATTAAATTGTTTTTCTTCATTCCGTGTATTAATTATTCGTTTTATTCGTAAAGTTGAGATATAAAGTTAATTGTGGACCTATTCTCAACTTGCAGCTGTTACGGCATGATTAATGGCAGGTTATGTATTTAACTATCATTAACGATTCTGTTTTTCGTTTTAACAATTGAATGATGATTCATACTATATTACAGGTTATTGATGTAAAAAGTGTTTTTTATTTGCTTAGTGTGTAGGTTGATAATAGCAAAAGCGAAGGAGGCTGTTTTGATTATTAAAACAGCCTCCTTCGCTTTTTATTAATGACTTCGTTTAATCGAGTTTATATTTTAGTTGCTCCATAAAATATTCCGGTTTTTTAAACTTTGGGTCTTGTACTTCCCATCCAACATGGAAACTAAATTCAGTTGGTTGTTCTAACTTTAAATGGGTACAGAAAGTATGCGTAATCCCGTTCCCTTTTTTAGGAGCAGGTTTATTTTTAATAAACACATTTTTATCTACAGTTAAGGCCATACCTAATATTTCATCTTCGTAACCTTGGTTGCCATGTGTCATGAATATATGGTTTGTTTGGGTTTCATCAGCAATTAGTGGCAGATTGTGCAAATCTACAATACCTGTTACTAATTCCTCATCACCTTTTAAGCCTTCAACCCATACCTTGCTTTCATAACCATACTCACCAGCATAAATACTGATTTGATGTTTTATATTATAAACTCTATCTAATATTTGAACACTTTCATAATTTAATTCAAATATTGCTCTAACAGGGCCTTCGCAAATAAAACGATAAGATCCTTCTTTACAAGGACCTACTCGGTATATAGAGTCGTTTATTGCAATTGCAATAGCACCTGCTCCAAGAGAATTTCCTACTTTCAGAATATCCATTCCCCACCAATCTAAGGAGTGGTACTTTTGGCCTTTAATACCTACGCTATCCAATGCCATTATAGAGGTTCTTTTACCAAAAATGTCGATTCCATTTCTTGCATCGTAATAGTTTCTGAAACCTACAATATCATTTTCCCAGGCAGGACCTTCCATCTGAAAAATAGGTTGAATTAACTTACTCTCTGTAGAGTGCAATCTTTTAGCACTAGTAATCTCATTAAAGGGAGCTTTCTTATTCCCGAATCGAATGTTGGTTCTTTGAGGAAATAAGGCGAGTTCATCAGGTGTGGCAATTTTAAAATGGATTTGCTTTGTTTCATCAGCTTTGAGGTTGATTAAGAAAGTAATTTCGTCAATGTTTCCATCGCCGTTGATATCATCGTTTTGCGTTGCTAAAAAAACGCCATCAGAGTCAATAGCAATTATTTCATCTCCATTGGGATTGTTTAAATACTTTAAAGACTCATTAAAGCTCAAGGTAACTGCTTTATCTGTGATAGGATGGTTGTTGGAGTTTTTAACAGTTAGTGTTTGTGTTTTATCTGCGCAGCCATATATTATAATAGTGCATAATAATATTAAAAAGCTTAT
This sequence comes from Saccharicrinis aurantiacus, assembly GCF_947489045.1. Taxonomy (NCBI): domain Bacteria; kingdom Pseudomonadati; phylum Bacteroidota; class Bacteroidia; order Marinilabiliales; family Marinilabiliaceae; genus Saccharicrinis; species Saccharicrinis aurantiacus. The sequence continues at coordinate 157,265 of NZ_CANLCN010000011.1, read as the reverse complement.
TATTCTCATCGTTTATTGTTTTTAAGATTATAATTGACCGTTTAAAAAGAAAGCCAGTTACTTAAATAACTGGCTTAAATCTATTATTTTAATTCATTAGGTTGGTGTGTGTCCATGTCAGTATAGTCCATATTTTCGCCTGCCATTCCCCAAATAAATATATAATTTGAGGTTCCTGCAGCACTGTGTATGCTCCAAGCTGGTGATAATACGGCTTGTTCATTTTGCATCCAAATATGGCGTGTTTCATCGGGTTGACCCATAAAGTGACAAATAGCTTGTTGGTCTGGAACTTCAAAATAGAAGTATGCTTCCATTCTTCTGTTATGCGTGTGAGCAGGCATGGTGTTCCATACGCTACCTGGTTTTAACTCAGTCATCCCCATTTGAAGCTGACAAGTTTCGATAACTTCTTTTACTAATAACTGGTTAATTTGTCGAGCATTAGATGTTTCTAAAGAACCTAATTGTAATACATTAGCATCCCCAAGGGTAATATGTTTTGATGGCAATTCTTTATGAGCAGGAGAGGAGTTGATGTATAAGCGAGCAGGGTTTTTAGCATCTACCGATTCAAAAACAACATCTTCGTTTCCTTTACCTAAATATAATGCTTCCTTATATTTTAAAGTGTAACTAGTACCTCCTGCACTAATCTTAGCATCGCCACCAACGTTAATTACACCCAGCTCTCTTCGATATAAGAAATAAGGAGCCTTTAACTCGTCATATGCCTCTAGTACAATTGGTTTATCTGTAGGAACAGCACCACCAAGAATGTATCTATCGTAAAAAGAATAAACCAAGTTAATTTCTCCCGGAACCATTACCTTTTCAACTAAGAACTCTTTGCGAATACGGTTGGTATCATAACTTTTTACATCTTCTGGGTGAACGGCATATCTTACTTCTAAACTCATAATAATATTTTTTTTAAAACTTGAATACTTAATTATTTACACGCTATTGCAATATAATACATAAACTTTTAATTCTCTGTAACTAAAGAATATGCTCTGTCGAATGCAAAAATACAAACGTTTGCACAAATATATGATTTACTTTGAAATTATAAGAAATCAGCGTTAATTTTTATAGAAATAAGGCACAAAAAAAGACAGTCTGCATAAAGCAAACTGTCTTAAGTTTTTGACTTACAATAAATCTATTTGAAATAGAGTAGGTCTTATTTTATTGTGATGCTATACTCGTATTTACCAGATAATAATTGGTATGGAGTAATTGGTTCTGCTTTAGGCGACCATGTATCGCAACCACCTACACCAGTTTGTACCATATCAATATTAAGGGTGTAGAAATCTTCTACTTTAACTTCGTTAGTATGTCTGGCGTTGAATAATGATTCAGCCGTCCAAGGCCATACAGAAACACTTAAAGGCTTATCTCCACTAAAGTGGATACCTTTACCTTTGCTGTTATTTAGTTGCATCCATCTTACTTCAGTATGGTTACTACACTCTTGTGGTTGTGCATACTCAAACACAAAATCGGTAACCGAACCAGAGAATACATTAACTTCAGCAGCAGTGTTTCTATCGCTATAGTTTTCCCACGGACCTTTACCATAGAAGCTCATTTTATTAAGCTGATTTGGTACTGTTGTAGTAAGTCCAACTCTAATTAATTTAGGTAATGATGTGTCGGCATCAAGTGCATAATCGACTTTCACTTCACCTTTACCATTAACCGTGTAGTTAATATTTAATTTAACCTTACCATCAATAGCATGTGTTGTTTTAATAACTGTTACACCCGCTTTTGGCTCTTCAATATTAAAAGAAGTAAGTTTTAAGTTGTTAGCCGCATCTTTCCAAAATGCTGAAACTTTTTGTGGTTTCCATCCTCTTTCATCATTATCAGTTAAAGGTCTCCAAAAGTTAGGCTTTAAAGCACTATTAATAGTTTCAACACCACCTTTTGTAAGCGCAGTAATATAACCCGATTTAGAATCGATTGTTAGCTTAAAAGCTTTATTTGATAATGTAACTGTATTACCAGATTCAGCTTTAGTAATTGCTGAATACTTAGCGTTGGCATTCACTACAGCTGGCTTTCCGATAGGTAGTTTAAGCTGCTCTTTAGCAATTTCGTATCCTTTAGGAGCCCAGAATTCATCTTTGGTGCTATGTGCGCTCACTCTTAACCAATACTCAGCACCTGCAACAATTTTTGGTTGCTTAAACGGAATTGTTACTTGAGCAAAATCTTCAGTACCAATATTTGGCTGAGCAATATTTCCTTTTTGTAAAAGCTTTCCATCTTGCCATAGCTCCCACTTAAAGTTGGTGCTGATAGAAGTGCTAAACCACTGACGGTTATTGATTGTAATAATACCTTTTTCAAGATTAACGGCATTAAATGTATAAGGCTGATACACATATTTACACTCAATAATTTGAGGTTTAGCCGTTCTGTCTGATGCAATAATACCATTTAAACAGAAGTTACCTGCGTTTTGCTTGTCGCCAAAATCACCACCAACAGCATAGTACTCTTTACCATTTTCGTCTGTTTGCAGGATACCTTGATCAATCCAATCCCAAATAAATCCACCAAGGATATTATCATAGCTATGAATCATATCCCAATATTCTTTCATGTTACCCAATGAGTTACCCATAGCGTGTGCATATTCACACATCATCACCGGGCGTTTAATATTTGGGTTATTAGCCATATCCTCTAATACCTCAAGCGATGGATACATTCTGCTTAAAACATCAACGTAAGCCGGATCTGTTGGATTTGCAGCATGGATGGCCTCACTGGCTTTCCATTCTTTTGAAAATACCTTTAAGTATTGCTTGTGGTTAGGATCGCCTTGCGCTCCCTCATAGTGCATAAAACGAGTAGCATCATAATCTTTTATCCAAGCGGCCATAGCAGCGTGGTTTGGACCAGTACCAGACTCATTACCTAAACTCCAGCTAATGATACTAGCGTGGTTTTTATCACGTTCAACCATTCTGATGGCTCTATCAACATAAGCTCCCGACCAGGTAGGTTGGTTACTCAATAAACCACGAACAGCATGTGTTTCGAGGTTGGCTTCATCCATTACATAAATTCCGTACTTATCGCAAAGGTCATATACATAAGGATCGTTAGGGTAGTGTGAAGTACGGATGGCATTTAAATTATATTGTTTCAATAATTTAATATCTTCTTCCATTGCTTCACGAGTCATTACTTTACCACCCACTTCGTCATGATCGTGGCGGTTTACACCGTATAGCTTAACTTTTTTACCATTAATAAGCATTACATTTCCATCGATGGTAACATCTCTAAATCCAACTTTTTGAGAGCGGATATCTACAGTTTCGCCTTTTTCATCTTCTAAAGAAAGAATCATAGTATATAAATATGGCTTCTCAGCAGACCATTTATGCGGGTTAACCACATTTTGCTCCATCAAGCCAAAATATACGTTATCGCGCTGTGGGTAGTATTCGTTAACTACTTTGTTTGCGCTTAGTTTTATCGGAGAAATAACTTCATTGCCATCAGCATCAAACAATTGAGCTACAACATTCATTTTATTACATGCTTTACCCGAAATGTTTGTAATGCGTGGGCGAACTTGAAATAATGCATCTTTGTATTGTTCATCAAACTTAGTGCGAACAAAAAAGTCGTTAAGTGATACTTTTGGTTGCGCTAAAATCATTACTTCACGGTGGATACCGCTTAAACGCCAATGATCCTGATCTTCTAAAAATGCACCAGTAGTCCATCTGTAAGCTTCAACAGAAACTGTATTCTCACCTTCATTTAAGTATTCTGTGATGTCGAATTCAGCAGGTAAGCAACTATCTTCGCTATAACCTACTTTAACACCATTTATCCATACATAGAATGCAGAGGTAACACCACCGAAATGCAAAATCACTTGTTTGTTTTCCCAAGAAGATTTCCAGTTAAAAGTTGTTCTGTATTGACCAACCTCATTTTCCCATGGATAGTGTGGTGGTTTTAATGATAAACCAAAATCTGAATTTACGTAAACAGGTTTTCCATAACCTTTCAGTTCCCAATTGGATGGTACTGCAATATTATCCCAAGCGCTTACATCAAAATCAGATTTATAAAAATCGGTAACTCTTTCATCTACTTTTTCAGAATAATTGAATTTCCAATCGCCGTTTAAAAACGTAATATCCGTTTTATTACGGTCTCCGTTTTTCGCATCTTCAATGTTTGAGAAAGAGTACGAGGTTGCTCTTCCGTTCATTTTGTTAATGCCAAAAACAGCTTCGTTAAGCCATTCTTTCTTTTCGAATTGAGCATAGCTACTACTGATAAAAAGTAGGCATGCTAAAACAATAGTTAGTTTCTTCATTATCTATGTTTGTTTGAATTTTCAGAAAGTGAATATACTGCGATATTGCTAGTTAAAACAGTCTTTTTAAGCTAAAAATAGGGTGTTTATTGAAATTGTAAGATCCTACCATGAGTTTCCTGAAATCTTCAGCAATTATAGTAGTGGTATATAAACTATAAAAAAGGGGTAAACTCAATATTAAGCAAATTGGCTCAATGTATCCCCAAAGGCTCAATGTATTCCTGAATAACTTACTTTTTATTTCACCCCCCATTTATCTACCTATAATCTCCTCACATACGCTTATGAGAATGATATCTTAGAGGTTCAAATTTAAGTACTATATCATGACAAGAATAACAAGTATCATTCTATTTTTTTGCATCAGTTTTGTTACAATTTCTGCTAAGCCTCCAAAACCACCTAAAGGTTACAGGTGGGTAATTAATGCGCAATTCTCCGATGAGTTTGATGGCAATGAATTAGATCAAAGCAAATGGATGAATGAATTTAATGGTGGATGGAAAGGAAGACAGCCTGCTTGGTTTAATCCCGAAGCTGTATCTGTATCTGATGGTAATTTGAAAATTAAGAGTGGGGCTTTAAGTAAAACTAAAAAGTTTGGCAAAGCAGAATATACTATGTACGGAGGTGCTGTTTCGTCAATAACAAAAGAGGCTCATTTTGGATATTATGAGTGTAAAGCCAAGGCATCAAAAATTGCGATGTCAACTACGTTTTGGATGTCGAACGATAAAGTACCGTTTACCGAGAATGACGATTGCGAAACAGATTCATACAGTCAAGAGCTCGATATACAAGAAGCCGTTGGAGGAAGTACAACTTTTGAAAAATTCCGTAACGGGATGAATTCAAATACCCATTACAGATATGTAAAGTGTGGAGAGAAAAAAGAAACTTTTATTTCAAAGGGATCTGATGTAAAACTAAAAAGCAATGTATACGATGCGTATCATATTTATGCTGCTTGGTGGAAAGACGCCCACGAAGTAACCTTTTATGCAAATGATGAGGAGTCGGAAACGGTTCAGTTTAGAACTGACATTTCAAAGAAACCTTTTGATAGACCAATGCAAATAAACATGGTTACTGAAACCTACAATTGGCAACCTGCACCAAGTGTAGCTGATTTAGAAAACCCAGAAATCAATACCGCTTATTACGATTGGGTTAGAAGTTATAGCCTAGTGCCAATTAATAAAAAAACAAAATGTAGCTATGCAGCCCAAGTTTTTGAAGCCAATGTTGAGGCTAAAACGCAATTGCAAGATGCTACTTTAAAATTAGATTATACCTACGAAGCTAACGAAGATTGTAAGCTGTATATCTCAGTAAATAATGGAGATGCTACACTTAAAAGCATAAAACTTAAAGCCTATAAAGGTTTGGGGAACGATGAATTAGAGTTAAAGCTAAAATCATCATCAGCAAAGCAAGTAGCAATTAAACTAGTATCGAATTCAGGTAAGGTATTAATCGAAAAAGACTTTAATATTTAACAATGTTGAGAGCTATAACAATTGTTTTGGTTTTATTGTTGGCACTACCTCTTAGTGCAGGCAACAAGAAAAAGCCCAATGTGGTATTCATATTAATTGACGATTTGAGTCATTTGGGTGTTAGTGCCTACGGGTGTAATAAAGTTGGCTCCCTATTGGGGCGTTTTGAAGATACTGAGACATCTACGCCCAATATAGATCAATTGGCCAACGATGGCATGTTGTGTAATAATGCCTTTGCCTATCCGCTTTGCGAGCCCACACGTATTGCTTTAATGAGCGGTAAGTATAACCAACGGAACTTTTTACGTTGTAAGTCGCAGCATAAGTCGGATGTTACTTTTGGCGATGTTTTTCAAAAGAATGGCTACAAAACGGGTATCTATGGCAAATGGAAACAAACTCGCGGAACCAAAGAAATTCCAGCTAAGGACTATATATTTGAGTTTGGTTGGGACGACTTCTGTTGTTTTGATGTAATTACCGAAGGCAAGCGATTCATTAATCCGAACTTAATTATCAATGGTGAGGTAAACGACTATCAAATGCGTACTGATTTAGATCCGGAAACGGGTAGACGATGGTACGGGCCAGATATCTGCAACCGCAAGGCATTACAGTTTATCGATGATAATAAAGAAGATCCCTTCTTTTTATATTACCCCATGTTATTGGTGCACGATGAGCATCAGCCTACGCCGGCAACCATGCCTCATAGTGTGTTTGATACCTATAACGAAGGGCGTAACGCCAAAACTACCAAAAAAGGAGACGACCATAAGTACTTTCCGGATATGATTGCATATATGGATATACTGATTGGTAGGGTAGTGGATAAGCTTGATGAGCACGGTTTAAGGGAGAATACCTTAATTGTGGTTATGGGCGATAATGGCACCAAAGAATCGTTTAAGCATATTTTGCCCAACGATTCTATTTACCCGGGACGTAAAGGTGGCACTAGCGATAATGGTTTGCATGTGCCTTTGGTACTCAATTATCCGAAGCATATTAAAAAATCAGAGCGTTACGATGGTATGATTGACATAACGGATATATACCCAACTATTGCTGAGGCGGCCGGTATTGACATTCCCAAAAGCGACGAGTTAGATGGCATCAGTTTTTGGCCACAGATGCTAGGAGAGAAGGAAGAAGCCCGAGAAGTTATATATACTTGGTACAATAATAATCAGCCTTATACCAGTGATGATGAGTTGCTAATTTATGCTTTTAATAAAGAGTTTAAACGTTATGCTCCATGCCCCGAGTATCCCGAAGGAAGGTTCTTTGATTTAAGGACTGATCCTTTAGAATTGGCAGGAGATAGGGTGTTTGAGCGCAGGTTTAAAATTAAATTGCACAGCGGACTTGATGTTAATAAACTAAGCAAGGAGCAACAAGAGGCCTACGATTATTTAGGCAGTGTAATTGATTCGTATGCCGAGGTTGATGTAAAAACTTTAGAGTTGAGTGGCATAAAAAAACCATTAAACGTTGGGGAAACCATTAGCCTTAATTGCGAGGTGTTACCCCATAATGCCACTCGTAAAAATATTATTTATGAGTCGAGCGATGAATCTGTGGCAAGCATCAATAAGTTTGGCGAATTAAGCGCTTTGAAGAAAGGTGTGTGTACTATATCTGTATATTCGTGGAGCGATGCTTTTCCCGTAGCTGCTAATGCAAAGGTTACGTATAGCAAAACTGGTATTTCCAATAGTATTATTATTGAGGTGAAGTAAATAAACATACAATTTAACTGGTATACTATTTAGTATGCAGTAAAATAAAACTATAATTAAATGAATCAATCATGATGAAGTTTTAAACACACAAGACTCTGATAAAGAAACTTTTTATAAGTTCTGTAAATGAGTCTTGTGTCTTGATACTTGTGTCTTGATACTAATTTTAAACACATGAAAAATTACTTGTCAATATGTGCTTTGGCTGTTTTAGCAGCATTCACATCGTGCCAACCAAAAACAGAAAAGGTGGTACTTCCTGAGAAACCAAATATTATATTTCTGTTTGCCGATGATCAGTGTCATAATACCATTAATGCACTAGGGAATAAAGAAGTAATAACACCTAACCTAGATAAAATGGTGGCCGAAGGGGTTACTTTTACCAATGCCTATAATATGGGTTCGTGGAGTGGTGCGGTTTGTTTGGCATCGCGTACCATGATGAATTCGGGTAAAAGTGTATGGCAAGCCAAAAATTATTTTAATAAGAAAAACGCGCCTGCTAAAACTTGGGGACAACGTATGCAAGAGCAAGGCTACGAAACCTATATGACGGGTAAATGGCATGTACATACCCCTTCAAAACAAAGCTTTAATCATGTGGTGCACGAGCGTCCGGGTATGCCTAGCGATTTTTGGGATCATGCCACAATGGTTCAAAACTTTAAGGATTTAAAAGCAGGTAAATACAAAAGTTACCTAGAGTTTATGCCTCAAGGCTATAACCGTCCGCTTAGTGTTGATGATCACTCGTGGTCGCCAACAGATTCTACCATGGGTGGTTTCTGGAAAGGCGGACAGCATTGGTCTGAAGTATTACGCGACGATGCCATTCAGTTTATTGATGCAGCATCAAAAAAGGACAATCCATTTTTTATGTACTTGGCATTTAACGCACCACACGATCCGCGCCAGGCGCCACAAGAATACCAGGACATGTATAATGTGGATGATATATCAGTACCGGCAAGCTTTCAAGCTTTGTATCCCGACTGTGAGAAAATAGGAAACGGTCCTGCTTTGCGCGATGCTATGTTAGCGCCATTCCCGCGTACCGAATTGGCAGCAAAAGTGCATACTAAAGAATACTATGCGAGTATCACGCATCTTGATGCCCAAATTGGTAAAATTATGGAAGCGCTTAAAAAGAGTGGTAAGGCCGATAATACCTATATTATTTATTCTGCCGATCATGGTTTAGCTGTTGGTAACCACGGTTTATTTGGCAAGCAAAATATGTACGATCATAGTATGCGTATGCCATTTATAGTGCTAGGGCCTAAGTTGCCTAAAAACACTAAAGTAAATGCAGATATCTACTTGCAAGATGCCATGGCAACAGCATTAGATTTGGCTGGCTTTAAAAACGATGGTTCAGTATTCTTTAATAGTGTTGTGCCACTACTAACGGGCGAAACTAAAGAAAGCGTTTATCCTGCTATTTATGGATGTTATCTTGATTTACAAAGAATGATTCGTAAAGATGGATATAAGCTAATTGTGTATCCCGAGGCTAACACCATCAAGTTATTCGATTTAAATAGCGATCCACTAGAAATCAATAATATTGCTGATGCAAAGCCTGAAATGGTTAAAACAATGTTTGCCGAATTAGTAGAACTGCAAAAAGAGTATCACGATCATCTTGATTTAACGCAGGTGTTTCATTTGTAGGGTAAGAGGGAAGAGAAAGAAGGCTGAAGACAGAAGGCAGAAGTGTGAAAAAATATAGTGTAGCTATGGTTTTTATTAAGCGCCTCGTAAAACGGCCTCTTTAAAAATGGCTTTTGTTTTATTTAAAGCTTTAGTAAGACCAAGAAGTTGAGAGCTGTGCTCGAAAATCACTTGGCCGCGCTTAAGCTTTAAATAAATAAGAAAGTTATTTGTAAAGCAGCCTTGATTTTCTTTTGCTTCTGTTTTCTTGCATCAAGGCAAGAAAATGAAGTCGGGCCTACCTGACGGCAGGCAGGTTTGGGATGAAATCCCAATACGTAATATTGTATATGACATAATAACTGTAACAAATAAATTAAGTGGATAGACTCATTATACTCTATCCATAAAAAAAGTAATAAAAATTACTCTTATGAATAAACTATCAATTCTATTCGCTTTTGTGGCACTAGTAGCGCTACAAGCCTGTAATAGTAAACCCAAAGAAGCTGAGAAACCAGCAAAACCAAACGTAATAGTTGTCATTACCGATGACCAAGGTTACGGCGATTTGGCCTGTAATGGCAACCCAATTATTCAAACACCACATATTGATAAATTCAATGGTGAAAGTGCCCGTTTTACCAACTTCCATGTGGGTACAACATGTGCACCAACTCGTGCCGGATTAATGACAGGGCGCAATGCTAACAGAGTAAATACTTGGCACACCATTGGCGGCTGTTCTTTATTAAATGAAGAAGAGGTAACCATTGCCGATGTATTTCAGCAAAACGGTTACGAAACAGCCATGGTAGGTAAATGGCACTTGGGCGATAATTACCCATTCCGTCCGCAAGATCGCGGGTTTACGCAAGCCTTTTACCACGGTGGCGGTGGAGTAGGACAAACGCCTGATTACTGGTTGAACGACTACATTGACGATACCTATTTCAGAAACGGTGTGCCCGAGCAAACCAAAGGACATTGTACCGATGTTTGGTTTAACGAAGCACAACGTTTTGTTGAAGCCCACCAAAAAGATCCTTTCTTTTTATACCTATCGTTAAATGCGCCACACGGACCTTATAATGTGCCCGAAAAGTATTTTAATATGTACAAAGATCGTACTGACTTGGCACCACATCAAAAGCGTTTTTATGGTATGATTACGCAAGTAGATGAACAATTTGGTAAGCTCGATGCGAAACTACAAGAATTGGGTATTGCCGATAATACCATTCTTATTTTTATGACTGACAACGGAAGTTCAGCCGCCTTAGCAGGAGGTAAAAAAGGGAAAAAGAATAAGGTAGCAGCAAAAACAACAGGCTATAATGCCGGATTAAGAGGCATGAAAGGTAGCCAGTACGATGGCGGACACCGTGTGCCATTTATTATGCGTTGGCCTAAGGGTGGTATAAACAAAGGAACCGATATTAACGAACTAACTGCTCATGTTGATGTTCTGCCAACCTTATCAGAGCTTTGTGGATTAGAGCTACCCGCGACAAAACCATTAGATGGTATGTCGGTAGTGCCATTAATTACAGGCAAAAAATCAAATACCGATTTTAATAAACGTATGTTGGTTACCGATACACAGCGTATTCAATGGCCAGTAAAAGGGCGTAACAGTTGTGTTATGACCAGCCAATGGCGTTTGGTTAATGGCGATGAGTTATATGATATTAATGCCGACCGTGGACAAACCAATAATATTGCAGCCGATCATCCGCAGATAGTTAAAGAAATGACTGCCTTTTACGATCAATGGTGGGCTAGTGCGGTTAAGGATATGCGTTACGCTAAAATTAAATTGGGTAGCGATGCTGAAAATCCAATGCAAATTACTTGTCACGATATGCATACCGATGCCGCTATTCCATGGAACCAAAGCTATATACGTAAAGGTATTGAGCTAACAGATGGCTATTTATTATGCGATGTAACAAAAGCCGGTAAATACAAATTTACAGTGGCACGTTACCCTAAAGAAAGTGGCTTGGCAATTGATGCTACCGTTGAAGATATAAAAGGATCAAAATGGTTCGATTATATTCCGGCAGGTAAATCCTTAAGTTTAAGCAAGCCATCTATTACCATTAACAATAAAGAATACCCTTGTAAGTTTAATGCCGACAGAACAGAAGCTATTGTTGAGCTAGACTTACCTGCAGGCGAAATTAAATATTACGGAGAATTTACAAACGCTGAAAAACAACGCGTACGCGGATACTATTATACCGTAGAAAGATTGTAACGCTCTTTTAGAGTGATAAAATAAAAGAATCCGAGCTGTCTGTATTGATGGCTCGGATTTTTTTATCCACAAAACCCCAAACAAATTCCATTACGGTATAGGGTACTTGTACGGGCCAAGCCATCTTATTTAGTTTGAATACAAATTAACTTAAGTAATTAAAGCATAATATAATTTTTGCTAGCTTCACAAGCCGAATAAACACCACTTATAAACTTATATTGACACCTTAGGTGAGTATACATAACATACGTTAGGATGATATACAGATATATGGTGAGTATATAAGTTAGTTGGCATTCATTTAGACCCGTCCTGAATAAAGGCTACATAATTTCAAACATCATGTACAAAAATGGCAAAGTAATCAGACGGTATTCAGAACCTTTTAAACTGGAAATTTTAGACGAACTTACAACTGGAAAACACACATAAAGCGAACTTTATAAACTTTACAATATTGCATCTACAACGTTGAATGGGTGGATTAAAAAGTATAATCGTAAAGACTTAATGAACACCAGAGTATAAGTGGGAACAAAAGACGAAACATATAGAATTAAAGCACTTCAAAAAGAAATATTTCAACATCATATGTAAAATCTTCTTCGAGAAACAATCTTGGGTGAGATCACCATAAAATCCTCTATGGAACAAAATTGATTGACTATAAAAGCGCTCGTAATGTTGTTTCCTTTCTGGAAATCAGAGATAAAAAGTAATAAGACGCTTTTAATACCTTTAGATTAGGCATATACACAAAGAAGCGAAGGCGAAAAAAACTTTGGTGGTTTTCATTTTAAATTTGTGATTTTTCTTCAGTACCGAAAAGGGTAGCTTTTAAGGAACCACAAAAGAAACGGCAGCCACTGTATTCTCATTTAGGTTGGGAAAAACCTGTCTTTCAAGATCTAAATCTTCATAATCATTGGAAAAACGAGAATCGCCATATATCCTTGAATAAACGGTAGTGCCAGATGGGAATCCCAATACTTCAAGTTCAGCAGCTGATATGGTAAACTCACCTGGATCAAACCTTGTTTCAATTGTCTCAGAGAAACTAGTGAACACCGTACCACTTACTGCGGCCTCATCATGAAAGAAAACCCGGTAGTAGCGTGAATCGTTAATACTAGCTGAAGGATCCATAGTTAATTCTAACGTAACTTCATTATTTGATACGGTAACCGATGTCGAGGTAATTGCGGTAGTGGATAATTGCCCTAAATTTGGGATATCCATAATATCCGTTAAGGCCGGATTGTTGTGCACCAGACCAAACTTTTTAAACGTTCCATGACCAGTTTTGCTAAAGTTCAAGGTATAGGTCCCAAATGGAACATCGCTAATAACGAATTTACCATTGGCATCTGAAATTGCTGATTTCAAGGGACTGGTCCCTTCGACGGTGATTGTCATTCCATCTCCAGAAAGTTGGGAAGTACCTTCATCGTAAAGTATTACAGATCCTGTTATATTCGAAGAAGTAATTGGGTCTGGAGTGGGAACGCTGTCGTTCTCACCACAAGAAAAACATACTAAGATGAACAACAAAGGCAAAAAATAGTATCTATTTAACATAACAATAGTATTTAACTTCAACTTAATCATGTAAAAAGCTTTTTTGTAATATAAAAAAATATTCCTAATAATAGATGAAATCTTATTTAAAATTTTAATAGAAGAGAATATTTAGGTAATGATTCTTTCCAAAGATACTCGTACCAAATGTTAGTACTAAATCTTATGCAGCACTGGGGAGTCGCAAATGTTGGAATCTCCTACCAATTATTAAAAAACGAAATGCCAACAATGGCTATAAGTAATTGCTTGGTCTGTTCTTACTCGGAAAATCCTGCGGATTTTCCTCTGGTTCGAGAACTTTTGCTAAATTAGTGACTTAAGCACGCAACTACTCATAGCCGAGACCGTTCACCCTTACATTTACACAATTCTATTGGGGATTTATACAAAACTGATGGGGAAAAGTCCATTTTGATGGGGATTCATTGAACTTGGTTGGGGATTTAGCCAAATTGGCAGGGATTTATTGAATTCGATTGGGGATTTAGCCAAATTGGCAGTAAAAAATAGAAAATTATTATTATCTTCATAAGCTCTAATTCAAAAAATAATAATCATAAATCTTAAACTCAAAAAAAATGTCTAGAAAATCACAAACAGAACTCCAAAGAATTGACCAAGGTAAAACCGCCATTGGAAACTCAGTTGCCAATGCTGAAATTTCAGAATTACTTGCAGAAGTAGGTTACGGAACCGAAAAAATGCAAGAAGGACAAAGCATACTCTCATCAGCCATTAGTGCCTACGATAATAATAAAGTAGAAGACACCGAAACCAACTTGGCCCACGATCTTTTTGATGATAAAAAGGAGGAATTAGAAAAAATATATGCCAAACATCGAAAACGAGCAAAGTTACGTTTCGACGAAGATGCATCTACATTAGTTAAATTAGAGCTTCATAAAGCTATACCCACTACGTATTTAGAGTGGCTCGAAACCGTAAAAGTATTTTATAAAGTGTTGTTGGGCGACGAAGCGCTCCAACTGTCGCTACAAGGGGTAAAAATAAGCCAAACAGAATTGCAAGAAACACAAGGCTTAATATCACAAACCGAAAAGTTACGTGAAGCTTACCTTAACGAAGACGGAGAATCGCAAGATGCCACAAAAATAAAAGATAAATCCATTAAGAACTTAGATAAATGGATGGTTATATCCTATTCTTATGCCGAAATAGCGTTGGAAGACAAACCACAGTTGTTAGAATCATTGGGTAAGTTTGTAAAAAGCTAACAGAAAGCCCAGTTAGCAATAAAGCATTAATAATAGCCTATCCGTAATAGCTCGGGTAGGCTATTTTTGCATAAAAGCAATAGAGGGCATCCAAAACATGGATACCCTCTACAAATTAACATGATGTATTTTATATCATTATCAGAAACCTGTTTATCATCCTTATAAGTATCAATTATAATTTTACAAAACGCGTTCCTACTCTAATCTCCTTGTTAGATAATACTATAACATATATTCCTGCAGGTATTTCATCAACCATTATTGTTGATTTTAAACTTGCTGCTGGTAGCGTGCCATTATTAACAATAGCTCCTGAAGCATTGTATATGGTATAGTTCATATCACTCATACTCATCTCAGAAGCCTCTATAAATATTTGCGCTCCATTTACCGGGTTGGGGTATAATCTCATGCCAGCAGCATATAAATCATCCACGTTTGAACTTATGGCACAACCCTTTTCATCTACTTCTACACCAGCCTCGGTATTTGGGCATTCATCCACATCATCCATAACACCATCGTTATCGCTATCCGTTTCGGATGGATCAGTAGCTGTAGAACAATAATCGCCCGGTAAGCCATAACAACCAAGTCCTGCAGGCCCTAGTTCAGGGTCCCAACTAATACCAGTGGTCCATTCTGTTGCTCCATATTCGTATGCACCAGCATCAGGACTAGCTCCAACAAAACCATCGGTAAAACCATCTATTTCTCTACCAAAATCTATGGGTTGCGTATTGGCTTTTAAAGTAAAGTCGCCAGCCTCTAAATCTGTAAACGGATTTCCGCTTGAAATGGTCAAGTTATTTTGCTTATCCGATTGCTCTTCCCAATCCGATTTATCAGATAAATTATTCCAAACATTCACATTGTAAAACTGCGTTCCATCTTTATGCCATGCACCCATGGTTGCAGAACCATTCCATAGGGTGTTGTTATAGATATTTAAATCCTTTCCATCCCAATTAATTTGGATGTTCGTCCATTCGGTATTACTTACCACATTGTGGTGTACATCAAAAGCTTCAGCATCATTATCTAAATAAATACCAGCCGCTTTACCATGAGCTCCTGGCGCACCATAATTGTCGTGAAAGTAGTTATGATGGATCTCAACATATTGAGGGCCTCCGGTTGTATAATACAAAGCACAGTCATCAACAATACCGTTACCGTACGAGATATCATTATAAGCATATTCAGCATTGGTGTGGTTTGCATTAATAATATCACGTCCGGCGTGGTGTAAAGTATTGTTTTTAACAATGGTATTCGAACCACCTCGTAAACTAAGCACAGCATCGTAACACCCTAAAGTATTAAAGTGATGAAC
Source organism: Saccharicrinis aurantiacus (assembly GCF_947489045.1). Lineage (NCBI taxonomy): Bacteria > Pseudomonadati > Bacteroidota > Bacteroidia > Marinilabiliales > Marinilabiliaceae > Saccharicrinis > Saccharicrinis aurantiacus. Next base: position 141,575 of record NZ_CANLCN010000011.1, on the reverse strand, counting down.
GTGGTTATTTAGTATTTTATGCCCATTGCCCTCAGCTTTAATTCCATTACCAGCACCATAAGCAATTTCGCATTGTTCAATGGTGTTGTTAGAACCAGAAATCATGATGCTTTGGCTGCCAGAGTTAAATCCTTGATCAACCACTCCTCTGGTATGATTTCCAAACGTACTGGTTACTTGGTATATCAAATTGTTCGATGCCGATCCAGTAATATCAATTCTACCGCCAGTAACAGCTAGGTTTTTAATTTCAATATAACTTTTATTGTATAGGTTAATGGTTAGTTCACGTTTTCTCATGCTTATTTGACCATCTAACGGAACCGTTCCTCCATCTACTTGCAAATAAAGCGTCTTAGTACTTTCGTTAAAATACCATTCGTTATCAATATCAATAGCCTCTTTAATTCCTTCTAAAAAGAAATAACCCAAACTAGCAGGATCATGCCAAGTACGAATCCAGTCTGGGCTTTTATTTAGCTCAAAATTAACTTGTGTTGAGGTGCTTGCTTTAATCCATGATTTCCAAGCTATCCAACCACCGCCACCTTTGTTACCGTAAAACCAGATAGAGCCACCATCTTCCCAATTAAAAGAAGGGATGCCTTCGTTATAAGTAAGGTAAGCATCGAATATTTCATCAGATCCGCTACCTCCGCTATTTCTAATTCCATTAGGGGTAGATATGTCGCCATCGGTATCGTTAGGCCATCGGGCTAATGTCATTATTTGATCTCCGTTAAAAACCATATTCTTTTGTCCCAAACTCCAATCTACCGTTGTTTTGTAGATGTTACCTTCGTCTAAACTCCAATCGCTAAGCGCTTGCATGGCCGAAATAATTACCTTTTCGCCTGCCGCACCCTGATACACAATTGGGTTTGTACTAGTACCTGAGTTTTGAGGCGTTAATGTTTCCTCGTAAGTTCCCTCACCAATAGTTACTACATCGCCAGCTTTTGCTATGGAAGCAGCCTTTGTTATGGTTAAAAAAGGACTGTCTTCAGCTCCTGTATTAGTGTCATCACCCGTTTTGCTCACAAAGTAATTTTGTGGTGTTTCTGGTACCACCGCATCGTTGGTAGTTAACGAAAAATGATCGAAGTAGATAGTAGTCGCATTTCTAGCTAGGCTAAACGATAGGGCCAATTTACTAAAATCAGGCTCTCCAGCTAAAGCTGATGGCGTAAATATATACTCAAATCTGTGCCATGCTCCATCACCTTGGAATGTAATTGCCGGTTGGCTAAACGCAGTTCCCCATGCAGCACCATCCATGTTTGTATGCGAATAGATTGATAAATCAATGGATTCTTCGCTATCCGAATTACTTAATGCATAAAATACCAAGGTGTATTCTGAACTAGTTGATAGGTTTAGGTTTTGTTGGCGAAAAAATACTTTACCAGCATCTACATCAGCAGTTGGTATAGTAGCTTTGGCAGCTTTGCTTCCATCTTGGGCATAGTCAGCAGAGCTTTCTGCAATTACAGTTGGTCCGCCCCACGAACCAATCACCCAATCGCTGAGGTCAGTTTCAAAACTGGGATTATTTATTAAGTTTTGCCCCCTTGCTTGCACCAAAAAGCAGAGTAACAATATACTTAATATCGAAAATCGAGTAAAAATAGCATTCATAAATTTTATTTTAGTTTTTAGATATGTGTTCTAATAGAGGGATGAAACTTAATGAGCTATTTGATATATTCTTTTCCGTATCCCCACTCTTTATGGTATTACTTGTAACACGCTAAAAATAGGGCATACTATACATCTTTAGGTAGTAGATTTTGCAAACATTAGCGGGGGGATAATAATTGCATTAGCTGATAATAAAGTCGAAATGGAAGCTTTTTTAATGTAAAAAAAGACCAATTTTTATACGATGAATCCACTGTGTATACTACCGAATACTGCACATTATAATGTTGAATGATACCTATTATTTGATGGGGTTTTTGGTATTAATACCTGTGTTGAATTTAAAATAGCGGTAAGTCAAGATGGGATATAAAACATCAGTGCCAGTTTTAATATCGAAGTTTTTTTGCAAGCTTATAAACTGAAATGTCGTCTATTTTCTTCTTTTAATAGATAAAATCGGCTTGTCTGTATATTAAATAGCGCATCATTCTCAGGGTTTTGTAAATTTGGGTAAATGATATAAAATTTTTGATATGGCGATTAATAACATAAGTGGATGCATTGGTTGTGGCGTATGTGTTAAAACATGCCCTACAGATGTAATTCGATTAAATAGTAAGGGAAAAGCTGAAATTAAGTATCCAGAGGATTGTCAAATATGCCATTTGTGCAGAATGTACTGCCCTGTTGATGCTATTACAATAACACCAGAAAAGTCAATACCAGTAATCGTATCATGGGGGTAATTATGGAAAAAAGAGTAAAACAATTTATTTGGATATTCGCAATAGGTATTTTTATTGTTGTCCCTAGCTTAATTTATTCATTAGGATATTTCCCAAGAAGAAGCTTTTTAAAAGAGACGATATCATTACTTACACTGTTATCATTTTTTGTAATGATACTAATGTTTTATCTATCAAGAATAAACCGAAGTACATTAAAGCCATTTAAAATGGCAAAGGTGCTTAAATGGCACAAAGCACTGGGATATACTTTTGTTGGGATACTAATATTCCATCCTTTTTTCGTTATCGTTCCACGTTATTTTGAAGCAGGAATATCACCTGGAGATGCGTTTTCAGAGATACTCTCTAACTTAGATAAACAAGGCTTGCTCTTTGGTTTAATCGCATGGAGCACGATGATATTACTTGGTGTTACTTCTTTTTTTAGAGATAAATTACCAATGACCTACAAAACCTGGCGAATATTACATGGTATTCTTTCACTTGTATTTCTATTTCTAGCATCCCTTCATGTTATTCAAACAGGCCGACATATGAGTGTAACATTTATTAGTTTAATTCTTTTACTCTCGGGCATTGGTATTGCCATGCTAATAAGAAGATACATATTGGATTCAACTTCAGAAAAGTCATAAATCATGGGGAATAATATTAATAGAAGAGAGTTTATTAGCTTAACAGGAGGCTTTGCAGGAATGGCAGCCTTAGCTTCAATGGGTATTTCTGGTTGGGGTGATAATGAGGCAGAAGTTACTGTTGACGAAATTGAAAGTAAACAACATTCCTGTGATGTACTTGTAATAGGCGGTGGTATGGCTGGGTTATTTGCAGCCATCAAGGCTCATGATGCAGGAGCTAAAGTGCTGTTTGTGTCAAAAGGGCGATTAGGTTCTTCAGGACAAACTCCCTTTGCCAAAGGAATTTTTGAGTACGATCCTAAAAATGCCAAATTAACAATTGATGAGTTTGTTGAGAAAGTGAGCTTATCGGCCATTGGTACAAATAATCGGGTATATACGCGCCAATTAGCAGAACATTCAAAAGCTCGTGTAGACGAACTTCGTGAATGGGGCTTTTTTGAATCACCTTTATATAATAAGTCTTTTTCAAAACCTATTAATGAGCGGCAAATACCTTTAATGGAGCGTATCACCATTACCAATTTGATAAAAGAAAATGGAAAAATAGCTGGTGCAGCCGGATTTAGCATAGATGAAAAAGAAGTGCATTTTTTTAATGCAAAAAGTGTCATACTTTGTACAGGAGCCGGAGGTTTTAAACCCAATGGTTTCCCTATCTGTGATTTAACCCACGATGGAACAATTATGGCATATAATATTGGAGCCAAAGTAACCGGAAAAGAGTGGAACGATGGTCACCCAGCAAAAGAAAAGAATGCTGCTGCTAGTTTTGATGGATGGGGCGATATGTTTTTGCAGAAACCCAGTACAACGGATATTAATATTCGACACGATTTAGGGGTGGATATGAATTACCAAGCCTATGTAGGTGGAGGTGGCTCCATGCGCATGGGACCTCAGGGCCCCAATGGAGGCGCATCTGTAAAAGGTGGACCACAGAGACCTGCAGGCCTAGATAACCAAATGCCAGGTGGGCAAGGTTCAAAACCCGAAGGCGGTAAACGTCCACCCAAAGGTAAGGAAGGAGGAGCCCCTCCTGGAATGAGCGGTGGAGTAGTTGGTGGATCGTCGGCCGGTATGTCTATACACAAATCGGAAGGTTTAGTACCTATTAATGATAAATGTGAGTCAAACATTCCAGGTTTATATGCTGCAGGCGATGCCTTAGGGTCTCATATGACTGGTGGAATTTATACACAAATAGGTTCATCTTTGGCTGGCTCGGCAGTTCAGGGTGCCGTGGCAGGAGAAGCAGCGGCTGAATATTCAGGTAAAACAGAAATTCAAAAACTAAGCAAGAGTAAAATAAATACGATTCAATCAGAAATTTTTGCACCATTAAAAAGAGAATCTGGATATAGTCCTGCATGGGTAACCCAAACACTTCAAGGTATTATGATACCAAACTTTGTGCTTTATGTAAAAAAGGAAAGTATGATGCGTGCTGCTTTAGCTTATGTTGTAGAGTTACGAGAATCGCACTTACCATATTTAAGAGCAAAAGACTTGCACGAACTAAGATTAGTGCACGAAACCCGTAATATGATAATAACAGCTGAAATGAAACTTAAAGCCTCATTAATGAGGAAAGAAAGTCGATGTAGTCACTATCGTATGGATTATCCTGAAATCGATCATGAAAATTGGGATGCCTGGATTAATATTTTTAAAGGAGATAATGGGGAAATGCTTTTTGAGAAACAAGCATTTGATTCATGGAGTTAATGAGAATTACATAGTAATTGCTTAGTATCCTTATCCGAGTTGTCAGTATTGATGGCTCGGATTTTTTTTACCCCACAAAAACTCAAACAAATTCTATTAGCGAACAGCTTACTTGTAAGGGCTAAGCCATCTTATTTAGTTTGGATACAAATTAACTTAAGTAATTCATACATAATTTAATTTTTGCTAGTTTCACAAGCCGAACAAACACTGGTTAAGAATATATTATCACTTTTGGTGAGGATATAAGTAAATTATCGGATACAAAAATAGCACTGCAGATTGAAAGTATATTAAATGAAGCAATAGCGTCCTAAAGGATTTTTAAGTTTAAGGCTAAGCTGCTAATGAATAATTTGTTATTGTAAGGTGTTTTTTCGTAGGCTTGTATTTAAGCAGCCTTGATCTTTTTTGCCCTGCCTTTGCCGGCAGGCAGGCTTGGGCAAAGAGCCCAATAGATAATATTATTTAGGACAGCATTGTAAATGAAGCAATTATTAAAGCAAACCGTATAAATGAGAAACCTATTTATAATAGCATTTGTGGTATTTGTATCAAAAGCAAATGCACAATTATCAGACCCATTTGATATGATTCGTAATCCTATTAATTACGATTCTATAGTACATTTCATTAACGATAGTTCATCCTATAACAGCCCTCGATTAGAAGATGCATACCTTCAGAGCTTAGGTACATTGTATTCATTCATCGGTAATTATAATAAGGCTGAGGAGTTATTTATAATTAGGGATACCAAAAAGGGATATATACCAGAGCATAAAGAAGAACTACAATTGAAAGGTTTTGGTGTAAATCAGGATACTTTAGTAAAGCTTTACAAACAATATAACGTAGTAATGTTTAATGAAGCGCATCATATGCCACAGCATCGTGCTTTTTTATACTCACAGCTTGAGGTGTTGAAGGAATTGGGGTTTACACAATTAGCTTTAGAGGCATTAAATGATGAAGACACCGAAATTAGTACGCGAGCTTATCCGGTAAACAATAATCCAGAACTTATTACAGGCGTTTATATAAGTGAACCGGTTTACGGCAATTTGCTTAGGCATGCCATCGAGTTAGGATTTACACTTATCCCTTATGAAACTTTTAAGTTAAGACGAGAGAAGGGGCAGGCAAAAAACATATTTAGCCAGTATAACAAAGAGCAGGGTAAATTAGTAATTTTAGCTGGTTATGGTCACATTGAAGAGAAGTTCCCTATGATGGCGTATCATCTAAAAAAAATGTTGAACGAGGAACTTTTAAGTATTTGTCAGCATACAAAGTTCGATATTGAACCCGTATTTCCGAACTCCGATAATAAGGATTTCTATTTGCAAAAAGATCCCAATGAATGCTATGATTATTGTTTGTACCATAAGCCCCATGTGAGCGACTTTAACATTCCTTATTGGTATACTTGGATGAATTTTAAGCATGTCGATTTTGCTAATTTATATGATGAGGCAATAAACGGTTCATTTATAGTTCAATTGTTTAACCCAAATGAAGTAAATGGTATTCCTATATACCAATACTTTAGCGAAGAATCTACAGAAATAAAGATTGCCTATCCTAAAAGTGATACTTATAAGCTAAAGATACTTAGTAAAGAAAAAACAGTGGAGAAGTTAGTTAATCTATAAATGAGTAAAATACAAAGTATAACTCTGTATCAAAAATTAAAGAAATGAATATATTAATAACCGGGTCTACCTCAGGAATTGGCGAAGTAATTGCTCAACATTTGTTGCAAAATAAATACAATGTAATTGGTACAAGTCGAAACCCTGATGGCGTAGAAGCTAAATTGAGTTATCCATTATTAAAACTCGATATTACTTCCCAAGCATCCATAGATAATTGTATTAACGAATTAGAAGCCAAAGGCATCTCGATAGATGTTTTAATTAATAATGCCGGAATCGGAGTTTGTGGTTCAATAGAAGAAACATCTGATGATTTAGCACGAGAGCAATTGGAAACTAATTTTTGGGGAGCAGTAAACTTAACAAAAGCCATTTTGCCTCAAATGCGTAAAAATAAAAAAGGGAAAATTGTTTTTATAACTTCACTTGCCGGACTTATTGGAGTGCCGTATCAAGGATTTTATTCAGCATCTAAACATGCTTTAGAAGGCTTTTGTAAATCGCTTCGTCAGGAGGTAAAAGAATTTGGTATTTCCATCTCGTCCGTTGAACCGGGTTTCTTTAAAACCAATTTGCACAACTCGTTTAAGTATGCCCATCCAACTATTAACGATTATTCACAAAGCAGGGAAAAGGTATTGGGTGTATTTGCCTATTCAATTGAAAATGCACCAAAGCCAACTGCGATTGCAACAACAGTGCTGCAAATTATAAAAAGTAAAAATCCAAAATATAGTTATCGCGTTGGCAAGGACGGTAAAATGCTTCCTATTCTGCAATTTCTATTTAATTCCTTGTTTGAAAAAGGAGCGCGTAATAAATTCAAACTCCCATCTTAATGAGCAAATAATAAAAGCTATAATAGAGATGCTTACTAAATATTGTAACCTGATTTGATGCATGAACCTTATAAAAAACCAGAATCGCATAATACTCTCAAATATATTTAAACATGAAAACAACTCTTCTATTCTTCGCCTCATTATTTATTATTGTTTCTTGCACAAACAATAAACAGGTCACAATTAGTGTAAAAGCAGAATATACTGAAAGTGATACCTTAACCATAAGAGACTTAACATCCGATAAGGTATTGGCTAAATTTGCAAGCGACAATACAGGACTAACACATACCTTCAATATTGACTATCCGATAGCAGGGGCACTAAGCTCAAAAGTTTTAGATCAGGGATATCTTTTGTATTTACATCCAAATAAAAACATTGAAATTACCATTACTAATAACAAACAAATAAGTTCTAATAATGTCTGTGATTCTCTTCTGAATTATCTACATTTTAGTCAAAACGAATTTTTAGCCACGAATGGAGGTTTCGTATTTACGACAAATAATAATGATTCAATAGCTGCACTTTTCGATCAATTCAGATTAAAAAGAGAAAAAGAAATTTATAGGTTTAAAAATAAGCTAACTAAAGATGAGATAGGCTTTTTAGAATATCAGAATTCTGCAAGAATCTACTCTTTTTTATTCTACTTTGGGAGAGTTGCAAAGCAGCTCGATTTAAAATCTAGTTATTATAATTTTTGTAATAATATTCAGGGAGATAATAATTGGTGTAAAACGCTGCCTGATATTCTTATTTATAAATATGAAGTTGATTTTGTTCGAGAGTATGACTCGATAACTGATTTAGGGGCTTTTATTAAATATATAAAACTACATTGTAACAACAACGATTATTTAGACTTCTTTATTGCAACATATTTAGAAGGTTTAATTTCACATCCATCCTATTGGCCCCAACATGATAAGTGCTTGAATGCAGAGGTTTTGAATGCATTAGTTGAATCGGAAAAGGATAATAAATACTTTTCAATTATAAAGAAAACATCTGACTCTTATTTTCAATCACAGAAAGGGGAACATGCTTACAATTTTACAGCAATTGATAAGCAGGGAAACAAAGTAGAACTATCTGATTTTGAAGGAAAAGTTGTTTTAATTGATGCGTGGGCAACATGGTGTGGCCCCTGTTTAAAGCATAGACCAGCAATAAAAGATTTTGCCAAGAAATATCAAGACAATTCAAACGTGGCCATTCTAATGGTTTCAGTTGATGAAAAAAGAGACCGTTGGTTAGATTTTATAGAAAAAGACAATCCTAGCGGTAATGGTATAGACCTTTATATAAAGAATGGTAGAGAAACTAAATTTGGAGATTCATTTAATGTAAAATCAATTCCAAGATATATATTGATTGATAAACAAGGCATCATCCATAATGCAAACATAGCTGAACCATCAATAATTTTGGAGGAAATGATTGAAAAATTACTGAAATAGGGAGCTCATTAATGTATCAAACTTACTAGACAAATAGACCACAACAGTTCTACAGCAAAAACATCTAAAGATTAACTTTGAGTTTGCATAATTTTATAAATATGCACTAAAATCATTAAAAAAATAAGAATTTTCAGCATTTGTTTTATTAGGTGAATTAGATCCGATTTTCGCATGGGTTTTATTGGTCGATTTTTAAATGAATAGGCAATTAAGAGTATTGATACCATAAGAGTGCTTAAGCATAGAAAAAGCCCCTAAAAAGTTGTAAGAAGTAAATTCGGTGAGATCCTTGTTTTCGGGCATTTTTGGGGTTTTGGTCGGGACATCATCGGGGCATGGTCGGGTCTTGTTCGGTGTTTCTTTGGTCTCTTAGACCCAATGAAGTACCAATAAACAACCAATAAAGTACCAACGCTGGTACGTCTCAGTCTCAACCCGAACCCAATGAAAGGGTATAGGTACTGCATTTTAAAATTTTATTGGTAAGCAGAATCAATAAACTAGACATGGTGCATATTACCACTAAAGCAAGTTCTCTAATAATTTACGCAATGTGAGGGGCGATGTAAGGTGATAATATAAGAGTGATTTTTCTAAGTAGTGAAATGCTTTATACGTTAATCTTAGTATACCAAAAACAATTATAGATTATGAAGGTTCTAAATACAAACAAAGAACTAGTTATTATGAAAACAGCATCACTTACAAAAGAAGTAATCTATAAAGAGGGTAAGCCAAACATACAAGCATTATTGGAAACACCATTTAGCAAGGAAATAAGAATTGTGTTTAAAGCAGGTCAAATTATGAAAGAGCACACAGCTCCCGGGGCTATTGTGGTAGAAATGTTTGAAGGAGAAATTGATTTTGGCGTAGAAGGTGAAGTGCACCGCGTTACGAAAGGCGATTTATTGACTTTAGATGCAAAAGTACCTCATGATTTAAAGGCCATTAAAGATAGCATTGTAAGGCTAACCTTAGCAAAAACAGATAACATAAATAGGGTATTTAGTGTAGTGAAAGATTAGACAAGTTCAATATATAATTGCGTTGGAGGTATGTTTCTTTATAAAAAATTGTAAGACCATTTAATTGGCTTATTTTTGTGGGCAACTATCAGCATATCTCTTATTAAATTGTAGTGATAAATGTATAAGGTACTTATTATTGATGATGACATTACACTTTGTACAATGTTAAACGCTTTGCTCACAAAGAACGGTTATGAGGTACATTTTACCTACGAAGCTAAGGGTGTTTTAAAGTTGGTAGAGCAGCAGTTTTTTGATATAATATTAAGTGATATTCGCTTGCCCGATGCCGACGGCATGGATCTTTTAAAGGCATTTAATAAAATAACGCCGCAATCTCAGGTAATTATGCTTACCAGTTATGCCAATTACAATAATGCAGTGCGTTCTATCAAAGAAGGGGCGTTTAGTTACATACCCAAACCATTTTCGCCATCGGAGGTATTAAGCTTAATAAAAGAAGCTATTGCCGATAAAAAAGTAATTGAACCAGTTGAAAATAAACTAAAACAAAATCCGAATTATATTGAAGGAACCAGTGCTGCCGCCCTGCAATTGGCAAAACACATTCAATTGGTTTCACCCACTCAAATGTCTGTTTTAATTATCGGAAAAAGTGGAACAGGGAAGGAGTATATAGCCAAAAGTATTCATAAGCAAAGCACTAGAAGTGAGGAAGCTTTTATTGCTGTTGATTGCGGATCAATACCGAAGGAATTATTGGCATCGGAATTTTTTGGGCATGTTAAAGGGTCGTTTACAGGTGCCTACGAAGATAAAAAAGGCTATTTTGAGCTGGCCAATAAGGGAACTTTATTTTTAGATGAGGTGGGTAATTTGCCGTATGATAGTCAAATTCAATTGCTACGAGTACTGCAAGAACGACAAATAAAACCAGTAGGGGCCAGTAAGTGGATTAATGTTGATGTTCGTTTGGTGGCTGCTACCAATAACGATTTAAAGCAATCGATAAAAGAGGGCACTTTTCGCGAAGATTTATACCACCGCTTAAATGAATTTGATTTTGAAGTGCCTGCCTTATCGCAGCGTAGGGAAGATATTATGCAGTTTGCAAACTATTTTTTGTACCGATCTAATAATTATTTAAACAAGGATATTAAGGGTTTTACCCCTGAAGTAGTTCAAGCCTTTGAGCAATACGAATGGCCCGGTAACCTGCGCGAATTAAAAAATGTGATTAAACGCGCCACCTTATTGGCTACAGATTCAGAAATTACCATGAATTTATTGCCAGCTGATTTTAGGCATCTAAAACCCGTTGACGACTTTGTATTGAGTAATCCGGATACTGAAAAGGAAACAATAATAAAGGCACTTAAGGCTTCTAATAACAATAAAAGTAAAGCAGCTCGTTTGCTAAATGTTGATAGAAAAACCTTATATAATAAGCTAAAGCGCTTTGGTATTGATTTATAGAAACCTTTGCAAAAGCCTCTTTATCTTGTAGCGTACTCAAGTTTTAGTGTGTCAATATATTCTTGCACCAATTTTAGTGTGTGTGTAGCTTTGGCATAGTAAGTTTTTTTATCGCTGTTTAGTAGCGACGAATCTTCTAGTTCTTCCAACAAAATAGTAATATTACCCTGCTGTATTTGTCGGTAAATATTAAGCATTTTATGTGCTAAATTCACAATGGCAGCACCATCATTGGTGGCAATGTATTTCTCAAGCATCTTTATATTCGCATCTTCACTCTCAAAAAACGATGTTATAATCATTGATTCGAGTTCCTGATTTCCTTCGGCAAAAGCCAATAGGCTTTTTAAACTACCATTATCCGATTCGCTCATTTGCGACTGTTGCTCCGTAAATATTTTTAAGGCTTTGCTGATGGTGTTTTTCAGTTCATTTGGTAAAAAGGGTTTGCGTATAACCGCAAAAAACTGATCGGGATCAAATAAAGTACTATTCGTTTTAAGTCCTGTTGTTGCAATGGCAAGTATAGATGGATTACCCCTCGATTTTAATTTCAGTAATAATTCATTTCCATTTAGTCCGGGCATCTGAATATCGGTAACCAAAACATCAAAACATTGAGGCGTATAATCATGAAGCGCTTCAATGGGATTACTAAAGGCCTTTATAATTGCCCCCGTTTGGTTTAATGTTGCCGTCATCATCTCCAAAAGGGTTTGATCGTCGTCAACCAACCAAATAGTTTTGCCCTTTAAATCGTTAGAAATAGCTATGTTTTCATCTGTTTTTGGCGCCTTTTTAAGATTAAAAGTAATGGTAAATTGGCTTCCCTTATTGGCTTCGCTTTCTACCTTAATATCACCATCAAGTAGTTTAAGCAAATGTTTTGTTGTGCTTAAACCAAGGCCCATTCCTTTTATGTTTGTGTTGGCGGCTTTTCCGCGATTAAAGGAGCTGAAAAGCGATTGCATATCTTCTTTGTTTATACCAAGGCCAGTATCAGAAACAACTACTTTAATGCCATCTGTTTTTTCTCCAACAGCATCAATTTTGGCGGTAATAGAAACACTTCCTTTGGGAGTATATTTTAGGGCATTTGATATAATGTTGTTTAATATTTGCTTTAGTCTAATGGTATCGGCAAAATAATTCTCCTCCTTTATGCCTTCAATATTGTAAGTGTAATTGAGGCCTTTCTTTTTTGCCTTGTGTTGGTGTGTATTAAAAACCTCAGTAAGTAATGTTTTTAAATTTGTGTTGGTACTGTTTAGCTCTAGTTTGCCCTGTTCAAGTTTAGATAGGGTATGCAAATCTTCAATAAGCTGATGGATGTAAACCGATTCGTCGTTAATTTTTCGTAAATATTTTTTGTCCTTTTCGGAGTGAGTTTTTTCGCTTAGGATGTGTGCAAATCCCATAATGGAGCTTAAGGGCGATTTAATATCATGACTTAAGCTGTGCATCATCATTTCCTTGTTTTTAAGCACTTTTTCAATGGTTGATTTGGCTTGCTCTAAGTCATTTTTATAGCGTTGGCTTTTGGTTATATCGCGGAAAATGTTGATGATAAAAAACAAGATGATAAGGATGGCTATGGCAGCAAGTATGTAAATGTTAATGAACGATTGGTTTAGCTTCTCGCGTTGTTCTTCTATTTGTTGACTCGAAGAATCTAATTGCTCTTGTTTTATTTGATGAATCAGTGTGCTGATATCCGCTGAAATATCTTTATAGTTGTTGTAAATAATATCTTTTTGAGCTTTTTGTTTTTCTTCAATGCTAACTATTTCACTTCTAAACTCCGAAATAATATCAATTAATAAATTGCCAATTGAGTCTTTAACATCTACTTTATTTACCAAACTATCTAAAACCATTTGTTTCCTTATGGTTACCTGAAGTGTGGAGTCGTAAACGGTTTCAAGTGGTTTAGAACGTTTCCAAAAATTTCTTTTTGATACGGGAGTATAAGCGGTTTTTAGGTATACCGAATCGTATTGAACAGATGAGTTTTCGGTAATATTTATATTATAAGCCAACGAGTCTTGTTCGGTATCTAAGCGCTCAATGGTTTTAAAGTATAAAGAATCTATACTGTTGGGCGATTGGTATAACGAAAGCTGTTTCAGCTGACTTTGTTTAATTATTAAGAGCATTTTTACGCTATCTAAATGTTGTGTTAATAGCGTATCTACAAATGTGCTTTGAAGCGAATCAATAGCATGAACTATGCTATCGGTTAACTTTTGTTGCTTTAATTCCTGACTTTTATTGAGCTTGTTATGCGGTGTTTTATTAATTGCTTCAGACTTGTAAAGTTGGTTTAAAATATCATTAACCTGTCCAATTACTTGTGTGGTAGAATTGTCCTTATCAAAGCTTTCGCGATAGGATAATATTTCTTGACGCACAAAGTATCCTGCCGAAATAATAAGAATTAGAAAGGTGAAATAGGTAAAAAATATTTTAAATTTTAATTTAACCATTGATTGTGTTTGTTGCTTATAGAGCTTTGGCTATGCTATTTGTAAAAATAGGCTTGTGTTTTGAGGCTTCAAGAGCTGCAAATTACAAGCATATGCGGCACAATTTAAACTGCTTCAGGAGAGTAGCAAAAATGTAGCCATTTATTTTATTTAAATGGCTACGAATATACTTGTTTTCAATTTTAATAGGTCTCTGCCTATTAGTAACCTGGATTTTGAGCAATAGGATTCGTATTGAGCTCTGCTCTAGGAATGGGTAAAATGGCTTTGTTGTGATTGAAATCAATTTCCGATATTTCGCCAAAAAAGTTATCGTGGTCTCTTACTAGTGTTTCTCCATCGCGCAGGGCATCAAAGTAATTGTGTCCTTCGCCCACTAATTCTTTACGGCGCTCATTCATAATCTGTACCAATGAATAATCATCCAAAGCATAATAATCTACAAGCTCTGTTCTTTTCTCCACAAGTGTGTTCAGATACTCAAGCGATGTTTGTTTTTTATTTGTTTTAAACGCTGCCTCGGCTGCTATTAAATAAACTTCGCTTAAACGAGCAATAATATGATTGTTAACAGCCACATAATTGCTTCCATCTTTACCCGGATATTTTCCGAGATAAGCATCTTTAATGGCATCTGTTCTGCCAGAAAGAACAAAATCAGTATTTATTTGCGCTCGTATATCGGTATCAATCTCCTTAATTAGCGATAGGTAAGATGAGGATAAATGAAAGGCTCCATATCCATCGCTTGGCGACATAACATAACCCATCGATTCGCCACCTGCATTATTTTCAGATGTACTTACCAACTCAAAAATAGATTCTGAGGATAAACCAACCTTCCACGAATTTTCATAATCAGCGTAAGCAATTAGTTGGGCCTCCGTATTATCAATGATAGATTTAGCGATGTTGTATGCAAGTTCATCTTCACCCATATACAAGTATACACGTGCTAAAAGTGTGTTGGCAGCCTCTTGGGTAATGCGTCCGTTATGTTTTTCGTTTGCCAATAGCGTAATGGCTTCTTTAAAATCGCTAATGATTTGCTGATAACACTCTGCCACGCTGCTTCTACCTGGTTTTTCTGCAGGGTTTAATAATTCGGTAACAATCGGAACGCCTAATGAAGCTCCATTATCAGCCTTGTAAGCTTTACCAAATAAGCGTGTTAAATCAAATAATGCCAATGCTCTTAAGGCATATGCTTCTCCAATATAGGAGTTGAGTGTTTCTTGCTCGTTTTCTGTTTTTATTTCAATGTTCTCTTTCTGATATAAAATACTGTTGGTTGCCTTAATAACCACGTAGGGTTGAGACCATAAATCTGCGGATATATTATCGGCAGTGGACTGAAAACGGTATTCGTTTGATGTGCGAACACCAATTGAAGTACTCATCATATCATTAGCTCTAACATCGCCAATCCAAAGCATTGTACCACCATAATAATAATGATGTAACATGGCATTGTAGGCACCGTTAAGTGCATAATCAACATCTGATACTGACTTTAAGGCATCTTCTGCCGGTAAAGAATCAGAGGGGTGCATATTGAGCCAATCGTGGCTGCACGAACTGCATATTAGTGCTATTATAATTAGTGATTTTAGTTTTATTGATATGATATGATTTAATAATGTCATCTTAATTTGTTTTAAAGCAATTAACTTTCTGTTTTACGAACTCTTAGCGTGGGTGTTGTTTAAACTTAAAAGTCTACTTGAATACCAAACGTATAGGTTTTCATTGGCGGCAAAGTCCAATCGTTAAGTCCATTAACTTTTACCTCCGGATCATAAATATCATTGGCAGCCCAGGTCCATAAATTCATTCCGCTAAAGTATATTCTCACCCGATCCATATTGATGCTTCGCGTAAGTTGTTGCGGTAAAGTATAACCAAAGGTTAAGCTTTTTAGGCGTATAAAATCGGCCTTATGCATAAAGCGGGTAGAGGCTTCGCCCGATAAACTAGTGTTGCCATATACATAACGTGGTACATCAGTTATGTCACCAGGTTTTTGCCATCTGTCGGCGCCGCTTTCGCGGATAGGTACATACCAGTGTGCGCCATCATTTTCCGATTGATTTACACCACCTCTTGAGGGATCGGCAGCAGTTCTGTCGTAAGTATATCCGCCAATTCGGTAATTAAACATGGCTGATAAATCGAAGCCTTTAAGATGGAAGGTGTTGGTAATATTACCCTCTAATATAGGATCAGTTGAACCTACTATAACGGCATTGGCTTCGTTGTAATTCTCTGTTAATTCGCGACTAATTATATTGCCTTGCTCATCTTGCGTATTTGTGTACCACTGAGCGTTTCCATTTTGAGGATTAACACCAGCGTATTCGCGCAAAAATATAGAGTTAATAGAATAACCTTCGCGATAGATCTGAAAATTAGGCCAAGGAATCACATCATCGTATAATTTAGTGATGGTGTTTTTTACTTGCCCCATTACTACGGAAGTAGTCCATTGAAAATTTTTATTGGTGATATTATCTGTACTGATGCCTAATTCCCAACCTTTGTTATTCATGCCTCCATAATTAACCAAGGTGTTTTTAAAGCCTGTGGTGTGCGAAATGGGTACCGATAAAATTAAATCTTTGGTTTCTTTATTGAAGATATCGAACTCGATAGACATAAAATCCAGAATTCGGATATTGGTTCCAATATTTGCCGCATAGTTTTGTTCCCAACGTAAATTAGGATTGTTAATGCTACTATACATGCCACCAATATTGCCATTGTAATTATTGCCAAATGAGTATAATCCCTGACTTGCATACCAGTTATTAGGCAGGGTGCCGTTTGTTCCGTACGATCCTCTGATGCGCCAATCGGTTAGCCACGTTGCTGAACTTAGAAAGTTTTCTTTTGATAGGTGCCAAGAACCAGAAACAGACCAGAAGTTACCAAAGCGATTGTTCTCGCTTAGGATGGAACTACCATCGCTACGATAACTTGCAGATAAGTAATACTTATCATCAAACACATAATTTACACGTGATAAATAAGAAATTAAGCCTCTTTCGTTTTCCGAACTACTGGCAGCAGTTACCTGTCCTGCATTTTTAATATGGTATAGCTCACTGTTGGGGAAATCTATCCCAGTCATGGAGCTTACTCTATCTGTAGTGTGCTCCACTTCATACCCTGCTAAAACATTAATAGAATGCCTATCGTTAATGGTTTTATTGTAGGTTAAAATATTGGATGAGGTAATGGTTTGCCAATATTTACTATTCATTTGAGTTTTACCATTGGTAGCTCTACCATCGCGAGACTCGCTAGGATTGAATTGAGTAAAATCAGTAAAAATTAAATCGATACCCAATGTACTTTTAAAGTTAAGGTTGGGCAGTAAATCGTAACTGGCATTTAAACTCGATAAACTTCTTTTGGTAAGCGTTCGGTTAATATTATTTAATGATTGTTCGTAAGCAATATTAGGGTAACCATTGGGTAAATTTTCGTTGTAAGTACCATCAGTGTTATAAATGGGTAAAGTAGGACTTAAGAAAATATTCATGCCGTACACTGGGTTGGTAAAATAGCTAGTGCCATCGAGTATTCCGTTTTGCTCAGAGGCCGATAATGTGGTGTTTACTCCAAACGAAAGTTTATCGCTCACCTTATGGTTAATATTTACTCTACCAGATAGTCTATCAAAATCAGAACGCTCAACAACACCCTCTTGTTTTAGGTAAGATATAGAGGTGAAGAAACGGGTTTTCTCATTTCCGCCACTTGCCGAAAAATCGATATTTTGATTCACACCAACTCTAAAAAGTTCCGATTCCCAATCAGAATATCCTCCATTTGGGATAGGCGCAATGCCATCCAATGTTGGGCCGCTTATGCCTGAATTGCCATTACCATCAACGTGGCTTGCGGCTTCTTCGTACGAATAGCCATTGTCGGTATAATAGTTAATTAAACCTTCACGTTTTATTTCTCTCTCAGTATCTCCATCTACTTGACGTACCATAGGCATTGCAAAATCAGAAAAACCATATTCTGTTTTTAATTTAAACTGGGTTTTATTGTTTTGTCCTGTTTTGGTGGTAATTAATATAACGCCATTGGCAGCTCTCGATCCGTAAAGTGATGCTGCAGCCGCATCTTTTAGTACGGTTATGTTTTCAATATCATCAGGATTAATAGAGCTCATTACATTGCTCGACATAGTGCTTGATCCCGATAAATCGCCACTTACAACAGGCACTCCATCAATTACATATAATGGTTCTTTCGAACTTGATATTGATCCGGTTCCTCTAATTCTCATGCTCATACCGGAACCCGGTTGCCCACTTGTATTGCCAACACTTAAACCTGCTACACGTCCTTGTAAGGCTTGAGAAACATCGGCCACAGGTAATTCAGTGAGTTCTTTCGAACTTAAACTAGCTGCACTACCCGTAAACGATCGTTTTGAAGTGGAGCCGTAGGCCACCACCATTATTTGTTCTAGTTCTGTCGTCTCCGACTTTAAGAATACCTTAAGGGGTTTATTGATGTTTTTCGCATCAATTTTAAACGATTGCGGAACATGTCCGATGTATGATACATCAATTAGAACAGGTAAATTGGATAACTCTAATTCAAAATTACCATCAAAATCAGTTTGTATTCCATCGTGTGTGCCATTTATAATAACCGCAGCACCAACAATTACTTCACCGGTATCATCCTTAACATTTCCTCTTAACTTTTGCCCCTGAGCTTGTGCTGATATATTTACGGTAAGGCAGAGTATAATTAAAAGCATTAGTAAGATGCTTTTGTGTTGCTTTAATTTAATAGTGCTGCGAACGAGGCTCAAATTCATGTTTTATTTTTTTCAGTTATCTACTACTTGTTTAGCCTAAATAGTGCCATACTTCTTGCTTTAGGTCTAACTGATTGTAGCTTAGTTTTATGAAGTGTTTTTATTTGATTGGCACTGTGTGGATGTTGTGGAATTTACTGTGGAATGTGTGGAATATTTCTACAGTTTTGTGGGGT
The DNA here is from genome assembly GCF_947489045.1 of Saccharicrinis aurantiacus. NCBI lineage: Bacteria > Pseudomonadati > Bacteroidota > Bacteroidia > Marinilabiliales > Marinilabiliaceae > Saccharicrinis > Saccharicrinis aurantiacus. The sequence goes on along the minus strand of NZ_CANLCN010000011.1, from coordinate 122,871 downwards.
ATTAGTGCTTTGTTATGAAATTAAATATTGTGCTATGTTCAAATTGCATTGCTTATGGAGATACATTACTATACATTTGCAAACTCATTTTCATTAATCTTTTATGCTTCAAATTATATATCAAGATGAACATTTGGTGGTAATAAATAAGCCGCATGGTTTGTTAGTGCATCGCAGCCCCATAGCTGCCGATGCGGAGGAGTTTGCGGTACAGATGTTGCGCGATCAGATTGGGCAGAAGGTATTTCCGGTTCATCGAATTGATAGAAAAACATCAGGCATTTTGGTTTTTGGTTTGAGTGGAGAAATTGCACGCCTGATTCAGGAGCAGCTCGAAGACCATGCTACCAACAAAACCTATTTAGCCATTGTAAGAGGGTATTTTCCTGAGTCGCTCGAATTGGATTATCCCTTAACTAACGATACGGGTAAAGTACAAGAAGCACTAACTCATTTTAAATGTTTAAAACATACCGAGGTGGATGTGCCTTTCGGTAAGCATGCTACCTCGCGTTATTCCTTAATTGAGGCTTATCCTAAAACAGGACGTATGCATCAAATCAGAAAGCACCTAAAACACCTGCGTCATCCTATTATTGGCGACAGGCCGCATGGCTGCAACAAGCAAAACCGTTTGTTTAAGGCGCAGTGGAATATGACTACTATGATGCTTCATGCTCAAAAGCTAAACTTAAGCCATCCCATAACAAATGAACCTTTGCACTTGGAGGCGCCTTTGTTTAGTACCTTTAAGGAAATGATTGGCACATTAAAATTAGATTGAATAGATATAATATCCCCAAAATGACAACGATAAATACTCCTTTTGAAGAAATAGTGCGATCACGACGATCAATGCGTCGTTACGACCAAACAGTATCTTACGATAAATCCATTGTAAAGAAGAGTCTAGAACTAGCCATGCTTTCGCCCAACAGCAGTAATATGCAATTGTGGGAGTTTTACCGAGTGACTTCTGATGAGGCCAAAAAGAACATTGCACATTTCTGTTTAGACCAAAATACGGCTAAAACAGCTAGCGAGTTGGTGGTTTTCGTGGCTCGCCCTGATCACGTTAAACGATCAATACAACACAATCTCGACTTAGTAAACGATGAAAATAGCTTTGAAAAAAAGAGTCATCGCGAGCGCAGAAGAACTTATTATAGTAAAACCATGCCTATGTTTTACTCAAACGATTTCATGTTTATATTCAGCCTGCTGAAAAAGTTATTTGTTACCCTTATCGGGATGAAGAAACCAATGGTTCGTGAGGTTACTGCCATCAATAAAAAAGTAACCATCCACAAGAGTGTAGCTTTGGCAGCACAAACATTTATGTTGGCAGTAAAGTCTTATGGTTACGATACTTGTCCGCTTGAGGGCTTTGATTCCAAGCGTATAAAAAAGTATTTAGGCTTACCCAAAGCTGCAGAAATAAATATGGTTATTACAGTGGGTAAAGGTACCGAAGAGGGCATTTGGTATCCGCAAAAGCGCTATGATTATGATGTGGTTGTAAAAGAGGTATAAGCGAAAATATTATAGCGGTATGCACAATGTATAGTTAATATTAACTAGCTGTGCATACCGTAATTTCTATTTTTATATATCCTAATATTGGGCTAAAAAGGAGTTTAAATTCTGGCTATGTTCTAGTCCTAATTTTTTTCTTAACCGGGAACGTGAAACTTTTACACTTTCAGGTTTTTGATGGAGAATATAAGCGATGTTTTTTATGCTCATGTTTAACTTTATTAATGAGCAGAGTTTAATTTCACTCATACTCATTCCTGGAAAATCGCTGAGTAATTTTTTAACAAAAAACGGATGGGCTGATTTAAACAAAAGTTCAAACTGAGTCCAACTGTTCATTGATGCCCTATCTTCTACTAGCTCAATAATAGAGCTTATCTGCGCCGAATCTTTTTTACGAAGTACTGCAGTTTCTGCAAAAGCCTTGAGTTCTGTTTTTAGCTTATGTAAGAATTCGTGAGACTTTTCTAAATGTAAGGCTCCCTGAATTAATTCTCTATTTTTAGAATTGATGTCAGATAAATGTTCATTATTGATAGTAAGGGCTGAGTGTATCCTTGCTAATAATTCTGTTTTATCAAAGGGCTTCCTCATATAATCGACTGCGCCTGCTTCAAAAGCCATTTTTAAGTCGTCGGCATTGCAATTAATACCTGTTAGCATAATTACAGGTATTTCTTTTGTAAGCGTATCCTCTTTAATGGATTGTACCAAATCAATACCTGATTTACATGGCATATCCCAGTCCGTGATAATTAAATCGGGATTCATCTCTATGGCAATGGTAAGTGCATTATTGGCACTATTGGTTTGATATATAGTGCATTCTGGTAATGAATCTTGCAATGTTTTAGCAAGTATCTCTAAACTCTCAATAGAGTCATCAACAATGAGTATCCTACTATTTAATTTGTCTATCCAATTCATTTAAGGTATCTGTGTATAGTTGTTCATCACAAAGTTTAACTGCTTTTTTTATTTCCGAAGATATTTCGTCTAACTGTTTATTATTAACATTCTCAAAATACTTAAGGCTCAATTCTATTTCGCTTACCTGATATATTTTTAATTTCTTAAGTTCTTCAAGAGCCCTGCTAAGGATCTCATGATATTCTTTATTGAATTTATAACCGGGTCTTTCTATTGTTATTTCTTTATAGTAGAACTCATCACTTATGGTAACATAGTCAATTTCAAAATTAAATGCAGCGCCTCTGTTAGAAATATTATTTACGCCCATTTTTCCACCATGCGCCTCAATTGCCATTTGGCAAAAGGATAATCCTAATCCTGATGAAAACAGTTTAGTGGGATGTATGGCCTTATTAATATTAAAAAGATCGGGAATTAATTCTTCTGGAATACCCATGCCGCTATCAGTAACAATAACTTTCAGTTTTTTATTGTTAGTGTCTATTTCTGATGTAATTGAAATAACGGTATTTGTAGGTGAGTTTTTAATGGCATTAGAAAGAAGATTAATTAATACCCGCTTTAATATTTCTTTATCCGCCTCAATTAAACAATCATTCTCAATGTGTGCTTTAAAGTTTATGTTATTAAATTTTAAAGGAACATTCATTTCCTGTATTACTAACTCTATTAAATTTGATAATAGAAAAGATTCTTTCTCAATAGATTCAATGTTGTTTTCAAATTTATAGATGTCCATTACATTTGAAATTAAACTTAACATGCTATTCCCTGCATTCTCAATCAAACTATACCTTAGTTTATCTGTACTAATGGTTTTATAATTCAGAATTAAGTTCAAAGGGTTTTTTAAGTCATGGATAATCATATTTGTTATCAACTCTTTGTGTTTCTGCAGCGAAATGATTTTCTTATTTTTCTCTATTAAATCATCATTCTGAGTTCTTATTTCTGCTAGCTGAATATCAATGATGTTCTCAAGATTTTTATTGATATGATCAATCTCTATTTGTGCCTTTCTCATTTTACTTCTTTGCCACAGAAGAATTACAATAGATATAGCCTCAATAAGCGCGAGTAATAGAAATACTGAAATTGGAATCCAATAATCCCAAATTGTTTTTTCTTTATTAATAATAACTGCTTCCTTGCTAATGTATTTTCTATTGATGTTGTATTTGTTTAAGGCTTTATTGTTATAAATAATTTCTGATGGGTTTATTTTATAATTCTTATTTGTAGATGTTTTACTAATTAGGGTACTATCTATACAGGCTCCAGATAGATATCCAACCTTTTCTAGGTTTGTGCAACTACCTCCCACAACATCATCTATAATAAAATGAGATATGCTCACAAACATTGGAATATTTCTATTTTTACTAATTCTTTCTAGTATGTGAATAGGAGCAATACCAACGTTGTTATTAATATAAACAGACAAATAAAATGCAGCAGAATGTTCTGGTGCATTATTGAGTATAGTTTTTATTTCGTCGGGGGTTCTATTATCGAGTATTTCAACATTAATATTAGATGAATGTAGCTGAAGTTCTTCTTTAAGTCGCAGATGGGTATACTTATCTATAATGCAATAAATATTTTCCACATCAGGAATCAATTCTTGAATTTGATTAAAAGAATTATTAAAGTTAGTTTGAGCTTCGATCTTAATAAAATGATCCGGAACCTCCTTAATATCATACATGCCGCCAATGTAAAACGTTGGGATAGATTTAAATTCTTCAGGAGCATAGTTCAATAGCCAATTAATTACATCGCGTTCTACACAAACAATTGCATCGGGTAAATTATTGTGATACTTAATCTCACAAAGGCTAGTAAATGTCTCATTATAATGATCAATATTTGCAGTTATTGAAGATCCATAGTTTTCATATAAGATGCGTGCATCTATTTCTTCATTGGCAAAATAGTTTTGAATGCCCAGGTTAAAAAGTGCTACCGCTGGATAGTTTTGAGGTTCGCTATGTATTACAAGTATATTAGTTGGTGCCTTGTTTGCAAATAAACTATTGAAGCAAAATAGTATAAGAATGCTTAAAATAAATGACACTTTGTTTCTTAAAATATTTATCACTTTAATTTTTATTTGGCTCTATTTTTTACGGCTGCAAATTTTAAAATAATACCTATAATATTCTAGCGAACATAGCTTTATTGCAGTTAGCAAAAGGTTAACAATCATTGTGCCGAAGTGAAACAATAACTTGTTTATTTTATTGGTTAACCTCTTGCTAACCTTTTATTTGTGCTGCTTTTAAAACAAGCATATACTTTTGTAATAGAATAAAGGTGGCTTTATGTTACAACAAACAGATTATTGGTGGAGGTACAAGCGTATATTTTCTATGTAGGGTTATGAATGGATAAGTGATATTTAAATTAGAGAGTTGTAAAGCGTTTGTTTTGTTTAAAACATTCTTAGCATCTGATGGAGTTTGTTAAGAATGGTTGTAATGTATGAGTCACCTTTATTTTAATAATCTTACATGTACATATAGTGTTTTGAACTGCAAAAGGCAGTAACAGTATATGGGCTTGTAAAGGTGCTCAAAATTTTAATGCCTTTTTTTATGAATATTAAATCATCAACCAGGTATTTTATTTACATTCTTTCCTTTTTCCTTTTTGTAAGTAAAATAGTAATTGCAGCAGATATTTCTACAGAAAATTCAGTAGTTCAGCTTGTAGATTCACCACAAACTTGGTATGCCGTAAAATCAGGAGTTTGGTCTGATTGGGAAACATGGACACTTGATCCTTCGGGTAACTTGCCAAGTAATTCACTCCATGAAATACCAGGATCAGAAGATAATATTGTAATCCACTCAGGGAAAACGGTTAGTATTCAACAATCAGATGGTTTAGTTATTTGTAAACGTGTAACGGTATCTGGTCGCCTTGATTTAACAAATACGAGTATAATTAATTCCTTTTCTGAAATTAGGGGGGCAGGGCGTATTCTATTGGCTTCAGATAGTTTCCCCTTGGGTGATGCCTCACATTTTAATTCCGAGGCAGGCAAAGGCACTGTTGTTTACGAAGGAGGCTCCTATAGTCTTAATTCTAGTTATACCTTCTACAATTTAGAGGTAAACCTTGATAATTCAAGTAATACGATTACTTTGTTGAATGATTATACTCTACAAAACTCTTTAATAATAAACTCAGGTAACTTATCTATTAATGATAATGCTTCAGGTAATACGATCCAAGTTTCTGTTGGTAATGATTTGCAAGTAAAGGCATCGGGTAAAATATCCGTTGGGGAGGGTAATACAATAGCTTCGTATCAAATACCTAATAATTTGCCTCCATTGGGCGAGTATCATAATTTATACCACCGTTTAAGTGTGGGTGGCGATTTATTAAATGAAGGATCAATTGTATTGAGCAATAGAGCTTATCCTGTTTACGATCAATTGGCGAGTAATGGTGCTGCTGTGCTCGAATTTACGGGTGAAAATAATAATAATGCAATATTAAAAGGCATCACTAAGTTACACGGACTTATTGTAAATAAAGGGATTGATAAAACATACAAAATAGCGATAAATTCAAGTGATGAAGATTATCTGCACCTTTATGGCGAAAACTGTTTAGGACGTAATACATCATTTCCATTTACTACGGCCAATCCTGAAGTTAGAAAAGCGTTATGGATTAGAAATGGAACTTTGGAACTAACAGGTAACATTCTATTACCAAGTTTATCCGAAGGAAATAAAGGAGGTGGTAATGGCGATTTTGCTATTGGTGCAAATGCCCGATTACATATTGCTTCTGATAATGTTAAGGTATATAGCACTGCCATTGCTCAAACAGATATACCAGGAGGTATGGCTCAAGGGATTTCTACATCAGGTAGTCACCAGGCTCTATCTGTATTTGGAGAATTACAAATAACCAATGGTTTATTAGATACACGTAATAGCGCGGGCTTAATCTTTTGGGGCGATGCAAACGGACAATTGAAAATGGAGGGTGGCGAACTACATGTAGGTCAGTTCCGCAGCCAATCTGGAGCATCAGGTGTTGTATCGTATATTCAATCTGGTGGTGAGGTTAATATTTGGGGTAATACAAAAAGTGCAAGTATCAGCGAAACCTTTCCTTTATTCGGACTGGATAGTGAAAATTCTGTAATTCAAATGAGTGGAGGAGAGCTAACTATTAATGATGCAATTGGAGGCACAGTACCTGATTTTAGAGTTTTATCAAAGGAAGGGAATCATGAAATTACAGGAGGTTTAATCAATATTGCAATGGACGATTCTGAAGATTTTGATTTTCAATCGACAGTGCCATTATATAACTTTACCTTACAAAGATTTGAAGCTAGTTCTGTTGATGTGACTCAGAAAATGGATAAAGCTTTCCGCTTAAAAAGCGAACTAATAGTTCTTCACGATCTAATTCTCGAAACGCCTAGTCATGTAAGTGATACCTCAGCAGAAGTAGTACGATTTTGTCATGATGGAAACGATGTTACAATAGGTCGTAATTTATATATTGGCAGAGGCGCCGTTTATCAGTGGACAGATGGAGATGGTGAATCATGGAGTGCTGGCGAAGACACTAAGAATTCGACCATATTTAATGGAAATGAAAATGGAGAACTATATTATACTTGGTACGATGATAAAGAAAATCATCAGGAACAGGTTTTCTGGAATCTTGTTGTAGATAAAAGTAATGATGCTAAATTGGTTCTTGCATCAGATGACTCGCGTTATTCTAATAATCACACATACAATAGTTTGTTTAGAACGCATGGCGAATTGAGCGTTGAAAATGGTACTCTTGATCAGGATTATTGGGTGGGTCGTGTAAAAGGATCCATTGTTAATAAAGGAGTACTGTTTACATATGACCATACAAAAGCCAGCACCGATGATAAATATCACCGCGCATATCTAGAAATAGGCGTGGCACAAGCTAATATTGAAACAGTTGATGGAGCAGAGTTTGGGCATATTAAAATGGCTTCGGATGGAGGTTTACTTTCTTTTAGTTCGGATGTTTATGTTAAGCGATTGGCCTATAAAACTGATAAAACAGGTGGAAGAATAAACATAGGTACACATAATCTGAAATTAGATTACTTTTTTGCATACACTAGTAACACCGGTAATAACAGTACGTCAGTAGCTACTAAGTTAGGCGCTTTTAATGATGAAAACCTCATTTATTCCGATGGTAATGCATCCGATGGTGGGTTAAGCCTTTTAGTTAGCGGAAATGGTGATTATGGTTATTTGATTGGAGTTTCCCAAAAACTAACTCGTACTCAAATGGAAGTCACTAATTTTAGTGATAGCGGTTATGTTACCATGATACCAGTAAATGAACAATTACAAACTACAAATTTAGATGGTGGAGATTTGTTAAATTACTATTGGAAGGTTGACTACGAGGGTTTCACCCAATTGCCAACTGTGGCTTATTTATTTCAATACAAACAAAGTGATGTAGTTGGTAACGAATCTAAATATGCATCAGGGAGAGTATTATCTGAAACACCATACACTCGATCAGGTGGAGGCACTAAAAATGTTGTTAAAGGACCTAACTTAATTTGGTTTGGTGTGCGAAATGGTGAATCTCCATTTGAATTAGAGAAGGCTTGCTATACTGCAGGTGCCGTGAATCGCTTTATAGGAAGTCCGGAGGTGTATTACTTAAATGCAGGTTCGGGTTATAACAATATGTGGAACGATGCTGATAATTGGACCACAGATAAAGAAAGGTTAAACACCGCAACAGATTATCCGCAAGCTGGAGACATAGCCATAATGCGCCGACAAGGAGATACCTACAGTGGCTTAGTTACTATTGATGATGAAGTTGAGGTGGCTAGCATAATTTTTGACGAAGATGAATACACAGCTTCAGGTTGTCCGCGTATCATATTTACGAACAATAATTATTACGATAGTTATAAATCGGTATTGAATACCATTGAAGTTGCAGATACACACTTGGGAACTTCTGTTCTTGAGTTTCAGCTTGATGAGAATTATGCCCAGGAATGGCCAGAGGGCGATTTTGGTAATGTAATGAAGAATGAAGAAGCATTGGTTATTTATGCTTGGGAAGGCGCTGTATCAAATGCAGATATCACCCTTTCAGATGCGCAAACAGATTATCCGGCCCTATGGTTCTCAGGAGGTAATAATGTGCGCAATATTAATTTCCCGAATACTGACGTTAATGTAAACGGAAGCTTTAGATTGCCACATAAAGTGATTGTAAGCACAGGTGAGGGTGATATAAATATTAAGGGCAATTTAGTTCTAGGGCATGCATCTTACAATAATGGTAAATTCATTTTCTCCAATACAAACGGTGCAGCAACGAATGTTACTGTTGATGGAGATCTTATTTTAAAGAATAAGAGTACTAATGCAGAAAATTCTTTTATTGGATTGGAGTCTTCCGCTACTGGAAATTTGCATCATAAGCTGAATATAAAAGGAAATATATTAATAGAATCAGTAAAGAGCGAAATCAATTTAGGATCAAGTACCAATAATACTTATATAACACTAGAACTATCGGGAGAGGGTAATCATAATTATACTGATGAATCAGAATCTATAACACCAATGTTTTCTAAAGTAATTATTGATAAAGGCGGATCTCAAGAACATTCATTTACATTTAATAATGCCTTTCAATTAACCGGCGAAGTAAATGGAGACTCTGAGGATAAAGCATTTTTATTAAAGAGTGGGTCGGCAATTTTTAATAACCCATCAATTGCACTCGCTTTAAATAAAGGAGGTGAGGATTTTAAAATTCCTGCTGAAGCAGCTTTAATTGTAAATGGAGGTAACTTAAGTTTCTATGGTGATGATAGTGGTATCTATTTAGATGGTTTACTAAAGGCCGGTAGCATGGTAAATGCTTCAGGAACACAAGTTCCGGGTGTTATCTTAGTTAACGATGATATGGCGGCTTTATTTGGTGATACCCCAGGTAATGGCAATAATTATATAGAGTATTCTGCATCAGGGTCAGCAACTATTGATGTTGATGGAGGTATGCTACGCGTGGGTTCTCAAGTTAGAAGAGGCTTAAATTCTGAGGAAGGTGTGCTTACTTATATTCAAAAAAGCAATAGTGGGGTTGTTATTGGCGATGGAGGTATCCCAGATAACAATAGAGGGGTATTTGAAATTTTAAACGCAGGAAGTAGTTTTACTCAAGAGGCAGGAGATTTAATTATAGCTAATGCAGCCAGTGGATCAAATGTGGCATCTCTGTACTTTAATCCAGATTTGTGCAGTATAAGTGAATCAACAAACATAAGTATCGGAAATTCTACCAACAGCGGTACGTATAATTTATATATCAATAAAGAAATAGAGAACCTACAGATTTTAGGAGAGAATACTACTGCAAAATTAATGGTGGTGTCCTTACATACAAACAACCTAACAATAGGTCGTAATAATAGTGGTGTTGCCGAATCATCAAATTTTGATGCCAATGGCTTAGATGTTACTATAGAAGGTAATTTTACTAATCATGGGAATTATATCCCGTCAGGAAATACAAGTATTTTTAATGGTGAATCGGAGCAATATATTGCAGGTTTGTCACCAACTTCGTTTGCATACTTACAAAAGGATAATACAAACACATTACAGTTAAGTCAATCTATAATAGTTAGTAATGATATTGAACTTTTGGTAGGTATTATTTCTGATAATGGGAATAGTATTCAGGTGAAAGGAAACGTTTATAATTATGGAGAGTTTGCTCATGCTACTTCAGGAGAAGGCCTGTTCTTTAATGGTGATGATCAACAGATTATTGAAGGTAATGGTGGTATTTATGGTAAAATTACCATTGATAATTGGGATGCCAATAACCTTTCAGGGGTAAAACTTAATACTAATACCGATTCAATAATTATTAAAAACGAACTGTGCTTTAAAGAAGGTGTATTTGACATTGGTGAGAATTTACTCGTAATGAATGCAGAGGCAAATTTTGTGGCAGAGAATACAATGGGAGCCAAATCTATGGTGCAAACCAATGCGTCGTTTACCGATAGTGGAATAAAAAAACATTTTAGCCCCGGAACTTATCCTTCTTTCGAATTTCCAATTGGATCAGACGGAAAGTATACTCCAGTAATAGCACAAATTAGTAATATTGATGGAACAGAAAGCGCTATTACTATTAAGGCAGCTAACGAAATGCATCCTTCTATTCAGGAGGATACAGAGGATCCTGATTATGAAATTGAAGACACCAAGAATGCGCTTAATTATTATTGGAGCGTTCGTACCGAAAGCATATCATCATTTAGTGGAACGATAAAAATGTACTTCCAAGATGAAGATGTTTTGATAAATAATGCCAATGGTTCTAACTATTCTTCGTCTGATTATATTCCTGCCCGATTGCTTAGTAAAGATATCTTATGGAATAAATATGATTGGGCTAATTTTAAAGAAAGTGAATCATACATGCAGTTCGAATTTGTTAGCGTTAGTTCAGCTGAAATAAATGGAGATTATACGGCCGGAGTACAACCAAATACAGCAACTCGTAATGGAGCAATCCCTGATAAAGTTCCCGTTTACGAATCGCTTAACTCTGGTACGTGGTCTTCTCCTTCTACTTGGGCTACCATTCCAAGTGGAGGAACAGTTCCTATTGGAGGACCTGTAGGTGCCAAGGTGATTATTAATGAGGGACATACCGTAAGTGTTGCTCAAAATTATAAATCATCCTATAAAACTGAAATTTTAGGTACCCTTGATATAGGTACTAGTTATGGAAACAGAATTGGTATTGTTGAAGGAACAGGAACCTTAGTTAGTGATGCGGAGACCTTACCAGCTGGTTTTTACGAATTATTCTTTTCTAATGTAGGAGGTACGCTTGAGTACTCAGGTTCTAATTCTTATGATATACTAAATAATATTTCAAGTATCAATAACCTTAAAATAAGCGGTACTGGTAACCGACGATTGCCTAATGTAGATATTGAAGTAAAGGGCAATTTAATTATTGATGGTACTTCCGCATTGCTCCTCGTTAAAAATGAGCACAACCGAAATATTGAAGTATTAGGAGATATTGATTTTTTAAATGGTTCTATTGATTTTGGAAGTACTGTGGGCGAAAGAGATCCCGTGGTTTTACTATCGGGTAGCCAGATACAATATGTAAAGGGTACTCAAAACTATAGTAATTCTAGTTCATTAAATAATTTACACGTTAATAATACTAAGGGTATAATTTTTCAAACCAACGTTGAATTGCGTAATAATCTTATATTAGAAAATGGAATTGTTTCCACGGCAGGTGATGCAATGCTTACATTATTATCATCACTAAATAATATTGTCGATGGAGCCAGTAATAGTTCATTTATAAATGGACCTTTACAAAAACAAATGGAATCGGGTAGTAGTTTTGTCTATCCTGTTGGAGAATCTAATACGTATTCGCCCACAAGCATAGCAACAGCTAATAATTCATCGGGATTATGGGAATTGCAATATTATAATACATCACCTGATAACCATACTAGAAACATGGACACTAAATTGTTTAGTGATCCGATAGAATATGTGAGTCACCAAGAATTTTGGCGCATTCAAGCACCTAATGCAACTGCAAAAGCACGCACTACTTTTATATGGGGAAGTCATAGTGGTATTGATAAATCTACCCTCGTTATGGGAGAGTGGGTGCCTGCAGGAGCAGATGGAATTTGGCAAGAGTTGGAGTGTGCAACTCCAACAGGTACTGATAATTCAGGTTCAATAGCTACATTAGATACAAATACAGCTCTGCGATGGAGTAATGAGGGTAGCTATTACACTTTTGCATCAAACGCATTAGCACAATTTTTATGGATTGGCACTAATAGCAATAATTGGACTTTAGCAAGTAATTGGAGTACCAATGAAGTACCGACATCGAGCTCTGACGTTTCAATAAAAACAGGAAGCAATTATAATGCACATATAAAAGGTGAGGTTCAAGTAAATAATTTAAATATTATAAGCGGAACGTTAACTGCCGAAGCCGGAAGTAAAGTAACCATAAACGGTAATTTATTGGGTATTGATAACGGTTTTACAATTGAAAATACAAATTTATTGCCATCCTCATTAATAGTAAAAGGATCATCAGAACCACAGATTACTTACAAGTGGGGATTAGAAAACCTGCGTTATTGGTATATTGGTATGCCTCTTTCTGGTGTTACAATGAGTCATTTTAACCAATCATTGGCTCAAGATGGCAACGCTTACGTGTTATATCACTATTTAAATAATTGGATTTCGATTGGTAACAATAATGCTTATACATTTTATACTGATGGTATAGATAGTTCGTCTCCTTTAGAAGGATATTCGCTTAATATAAAAGATGCCGCTTCAGTATTAGAATATTCGGGCACGCTAAATTCTAAGGCATCTTATAGTAAAAAAGTAAGCAATGCAGGATGGTATCTTATGGCTAATCCATATAGTAGTTATATTGATATTACAAAAGGTGTTACGTTTAATAGCTTTGTTAAATCATCCTATGTTCGAACAAATTTAAGCGCAGATGTAAGAGGATTCGCAACCTATAATGTACATTCAGGTCTAGGTCAGAATGGAGGAACCAAGTATATTATTCCGGGGCAGAGTTTCTGGCTTAGAACATATGTTGCAAATCAAACCTTATCTATTGCATCAAGTTCTCAATTGCATCACCCTACGCAGTTAGAGCTTAAAACAGCTTCAGTTAATGATGTACTGAGACTTCAACTCGAACAGAACATGCAAAAGGATGAATTGGTATTGGCCTTTAGAGAAGAGGGTAGTTTTGTACAAACAAAGTATGACTCAGAAAAGAGAATGGGGGATAGCAATGCAATTAATCTGTACACTAAAAAGGAGGATAAATTATTAGCCATTAGTGTTTATCCTGAGTTAAAGGATTCTATTATAATTCCACTCGATTATAGTATTGTTGATATAAATACTGACCTAAGTATTTCTGTTATTAACATAGCTGAACTGCCAACAGGTTGGACGGTTAAAATAAGGGATGTTAAAACAAAACAGGAGGCAGAATTAAAGCAGTCTTCAAAGTATGAAATTAATGCTCCTACGGCAACTGGTGAACACTTAGAGTTGATTGTTACTAATACTTCAATTCCCACTGATATAACCGAGCCTACAGTACCTTCAGAGAATAAAAATATAGTAATAGAAGGGCAGGATAATCTTGTGAGAATAAAATTAGGCGCTGCATTCTCAGAAAATGGATTACCTACAAAATACACGATTTATGATATAAACGGAAGGGTTCTTTTAACAGATATATTTACAGGATCAAGTTGCGAGGTGAGATTAACAGGTACTAGAATGTTAATTGTTGAAGTAATTAATGGCTCAGAAGTTTATAGGCAAAAGGTAATTATCTAGTAGATACAATCATTCAATATCAAACTATAAAAACCATTTATGATTACACATAATTATGATGAGGTAAATAATTTATTGGATCTTGTATTTATTGGAAAGAATGGTTTATCGGAGGTATATAAAGCTATAGATTTTATTATGGACCTACCTTTGATGCAAAAGAATCTTTATGTACGAATTATTATTCAGAAGGATAGTTTTGGGTTTGGAGTAAAAGAGTTAGCTAGTATACTTAAATATAACAGGAGAATTACTTTAAAGTATGAAAAGGTCATTGCAGCATTGGTAGTTAATGATCCTGTACAAACAGCGATTTCATATTTATTTAGGGATGGATTAGAAGGTTTAAACTACTACTGTAGAGTTTTTTCATCTTTTAAAGCAGCGACTAGATGGCTGTATATTGATATTAAACGAAAATGCTGAAATAAGTTCAATTAATAATTAGGTAAAGTGCCACCAAACGGATTATTCTCTGCAGATTCTTCTGAATTAAATATCCCGGGATTATTTTCCTCCGAAACAGTTTTAGCGAATGGATTAGGATCAGTTGGATCTACCGGAGGTAAACTAGCCATAACATTAGAAATTGTATAGTCAATCTCTATGGTGTTTATTTTTGGGCCTGTATATTCCTTCTTTATTCGCATTTAATAGTGTTTAAGTTTAATGCGAAAGTAGATAATCAGAATGGTTATAGATAGGGCTTGTTAACCCTTTGATAACCTGTGTGTAATATAAAAAATGAATAAGGTTGTTAATTTATATTATTGATAGGTCATTTAGTATCCTTTATAGGAATTAATAAATACCACCAATAAAGCAATAGTCTATCTTCTTATTCTTCTATCCGTAAATCAGTGCAGTTTTAGCGTTTACCAGTATGGTGCCATTTTCTGATTTTGTTTGAATATTTAGCCCTAGTATTAGGATTAGTTTAATTTTTAAAATTGCTTACGTTGCATCATGATATGCAAACAAAATACTTTAATAAATTGTTATAGGACAAAAAGTTATTAACTCATAAATTTTAAAACTATGAAATTGTATCATTTGAGCTTTGGATTAATCACCCTACTAGTACTCGCCTCCTGTAATAACGATAAAGATCCTGCCGAAGAACCAGCTACAAAAGCAAATATAATTGGCTCTGTAAACTTGTATGATGAAGGTGTTACACAAATCGATAATTCAGGTATGACAATTCAAGTCGAGGGAACAGAAATCTCTGCAACAACGGATGCCGATGGTGATTTTACACTATCTGATGTGCCCTTTGGGACTTATTCGCTTATCTATGAGAAATCAGGATATGGTACATACAAAAAGTTTGGAATTGAACACAAAGACACAGGTTCTTCTACAAAAATTATTCAAAACCCATCACTAGGGGAAACTTCTACTACTCAAGTTACTTTGCTTTCAACGAGTGTAATTGGAAATGACATTCAAGTCTCAATTACCACTGATCCTCCTGGAAATAACCAGAACGCTCGATATGTTCGATACTTCCTTTCTATAGATTCAAATGTTAGCAATGAAAACTATTCATATTACTCACCCGGCCTCGTGTCTCATAATAATCCACACTTAACTACTCTTTCACAAAGTGATTTAATTAGTGCTGGTTTTTCTACCGGTCAAACCGTTTATGTGAAAGCATATGGAGATTCATTTTATAGTAATGAATATGATGATTCTGATTTAGGTAGAAGGATTTTTTCAAACCTAAATACAAACGCTGCTGCTGCTGTATCATTTGTTGTACCATAATGAATATTATCACTTAACAACCTTAACTAGCATTGCACAAGAACTACTTATTACTTTAAAATATTAGTACTTATGAAAAAAACAATTAAATCAATTTCCGGGCTAGAAATTCTAGATTCACGAGGTAATCCTACGGTTAGGACTTATGTAGAATTAGAAGATGGGACAAGAGCTACATCTTCGGTTCCTTCTGGTGCTTCAACAGGTCAAAACGAGGCAAATGAATTGAGAGATGGTGACAAAAGGTATGGTGGAAAAGGAGTTTTAAAGGCAGTTGCAAACGTAAATGGTGCTATTGCAAAGGCTTTAATTGGGAAAAATGCAATTGACCAAAAGGATATTGATTATTCAATGATAGAACTAGATGGTACCGAAAATAAATCAAAACTTGGTGCCAATGCAATTTTAGGAGTGTCAATGGCTGTTGCTAGAGCAGCTGCAAAATCGAGTAACATTCCTTTATATGAGTATCTTGGAGGAACAGGGGCAGTTCGAATACCTGTGCCTTGTATGAATATTTTAAATGGTGGAGAGCATGCCGATAATAGTGTAGATTTCCAGGAGTTTATGCTTGTTCCTCATGGGGCTCAATCTTTTACAGAAGGTTTACGTTATGTTGCAGAAACTTTCCATGTATTAAAAGGAATCTTAAAGAAAAAAGGATTGGCTACAAGCGTAGGCGATGAGGGTGGATTTGCCCCCAACTGCGAAAGCAATGAAGCTGCCATTGAATTAATAATAGAAGCTATTGAGAAAACGGGTTATAAACCGGGCGTCGACCTCTCCATTGCTATTGATAGTGCAGCAAATTCCATTTCGCCAGATTTAGACAATAATTACAATTTAGCATGGTCTGGTAGAGGTAAAATGACAACTGATGAATTGATTAATCTTTCTGAAGATTGGATTAAGAAATATCCGATTATTTTATGGGAAGACCCTTTGAGCGAAGGTGATTGGGATGGTTTTGCAGCATTCACAAAGCGTTTTGGCGACAAGATTGAAGTTGTGGGAGACGACATTTTTGTTACCAATACAAAATATATCTCAAAAGGTATTGAGAAAGGTACTGCAAATTCGGCTCTTATTAAACTGAACCAAATTGGTACCGTAACTGAAACTATCGAAGCTGTTAGAATGTGTCGTGAGGCAGGTTGGAGGTATTTTTTATCGCACCGTTCAGGAGAAACTGAAGATACATTTTTGGCAGACTTTGCTGTGGCGATGGATGGAGGACATCTAAAAACAGGTTCGGCCTGTAGAGGAGAAAGAATTGCAAAATACAATCGATTATTAGAAATAGAGCATGAGTTAAAAGGACGCTCTGAATACCGTTGGAAATAACTTCTATATTTAATTAGAATAATTGCGGTGTTTGTAAGACCCTGCAATTATTCTGAATATCTAATATGCATTCATTTTTATTAACTTGAGATTGAGTTCTATGCGGAAACTTCCTGGTAGACAATTATTACATTATCCTTTAGATTGCACCATGCGTAAATATAATTGTTCTACTTTTTCACGTGCCCAAGGCGTTCTTCTCAGAAACTTGAGGCTCGATTTTATTGAGGGGTCAAAGTTGAAGCATCTAATATTGATTACCGCACCAAGTTGATCCCAATCATATTCCTCAACCAATTGTTCTAGCATATCTGCTAATTTTACACCATGTAAAGGGTCCTTATTTGTATTTTCGCTCATAGTTGGCAATATAATAGATTTTATAGAAGAGACAAGTACATACCGTAATCGGTGCTATGTTATTTGTCAATTATTCAAGCTTTCACGTTTAATTTAAATGCTAATTATCTAACATTAATAGGGTTTTTGTAATATCACCACTAAGTCTTAAAAGCTCATTTTCATTAAGCTTTACTGTATATAAGGCATCTAAATATCTGTTCGATGCTTCAGCATAGTTTGTTTGCATTTGTCTGAACTCTATAAAATCAGATCGCCCAACTTTATACCTATCCAAGGCAATGGTGGCATTTTGCTCCGCAATTTTTCTATTGTCACTTTCAAGATCTACTAATATTAGGTTGTTTTGGTAGTTCTGGTAAGCCAAAATAATTTCGTTCTTAAGCTGTAATTCTCTTTCTTGCATTGCCAATAGGCTGTTTTCGTGTTCTATTTGTGCCACCTTTTTTCTGCGTTTTACATTACTTCCATCATAAATATTCCATGATAGTGTAAAGGCATAAGACAGACCAAATTCTTTACTTAATGAGAGGTTACCATATGAGGCATCTGAGTACATATATCCATAATCAGCAGCAAAGTTAAGAGCCGGAAACTGTTCTGCTTGCACCTTTTTTATGCCTAAATAGGCGATGTTTTGTTCGCGTTGTGCTACTAATAAAGATGGATTATTGAGGCTTGAACGCATAATCACATCTTGAAGGTTTATCAGCTCAAGCACCTTAAGTGAATCATTAGTATTGTACGATACATTTAAATCGGCTTCAACAGCAAGCATGTTCAGCAAAGTGATCTTTTGTTGTTTTACCAAATTCTCTTGTCTGATTAATAAAGATTTATCCGCATTGTAATCCACTTGCGCAGCTAAGTGCTCTTGATACGAAGCTCTTCCGGCATCATATTTATCTTTCACAATCTTTTTTCGCTGATCCGATACTTCAAGCACTTCCTCTAATACTTTAAGTTTGGATTCTTCCACTACAATTGAATAATGCAAATCACTTACTGAAGCCACAATATTATCAATGGCAATTTTAGCAGTAAATTCACCCATTTGCTCAAACTCATTTAATTGTTGTTTACTCACAAACATTCCCATACCATCAAACAACGTCCAGTTTAAACCGCCTCTTAGGTCAAAAACATCTCGCTTACCATCTTCAATAGTTCTGATCTCATCGCTATTAAAGAATTTTTGCTCCACATCTTTATGTGCTGAAGAGTATGACGATTGAACACCAATGGTGGGTAAAAATCCCGCATTACCAAGGGTGTTATTGGTTTTATTAATCTCCATGTTATTGTTATTAATTCTGATGGAGAAGTTATTTTCTAGTGCTGTTGCAAGTACTACTTTTAAGTTTAAACTGTCATTTAAATCTTGTGCTAAAATAGGGGCACCAATAATAAATGATACTATTATTGTACTTATTGTTTTATAAAGTTGCATAGTTTAATTTTTATCAGATTCTAGCTCTTCAACAAGCGCTGTTTTACTTGATAAATAAGTGTAAATAGACGGTACAATGTAAAGGGTTAAAAGAGATGCGAAAAACATACCTCCTATAACTGCAATTCCCATAGCCTGGCGACTTGCAGCTCCTTCACCAGTTGCCATAGCTAAAGGTAGAGTACCAAATATTGTGGATAGAGCAGTCATTAATATTGGGCGAAATCGTGATGAAGCTGCTTCCATAATCGCCTGATTGCGATGCATGCCCGATTGCTTTTTTTGGTTGGCAAATTCAACAATAAGAATACCATTTTTAGTTACCAATCCAATTAGCATGATGGCCCCAATTTGGCTAAATATATTCAGGCTCTCGTTAAATAACCACATAGACGTTAAGGCACCAAAAATAGCTAAAGGAACAGTTAACAGGATGATGAATGGATCTTTAAAACTCTCAAATTGTGCTGCTAAAACAAGGTAAATTAGGGCAATGGCAAACAAAAATGCAAACAATAAACTGTTTGAACTTTCCTTTAATTCTTGCGCATTACCACGTAGTTTACTGCTAAATCTATCATTTAATACTTTATCCTTCACCCGATCTAGTGCATCAATACCATCTCCAAGCATGTAGCCATCATTTAGGTTGGCTTTAACAACGGCCGATATAAAACGATCGTCGCGGAAGCGTTTCGGTATATCTGATGATTCTTCGAGGTTAATAAAGTTATCTAATGAAATCAGGCGCCCTGTAGTTTGACTGCGCACATTAACAGCCTGTAAATCGTTGGGCGATGATCGTTTTTCTCTTTCAAGCTGACCAATTACTTCGTATTGGCGTCCTTCCATCAAAAAGTAATCGTAGCGCTGACCGCTTAAACCCAATTGTAAGGTTTCGGAAATATCCATTACTGAAACCCCTATGGTTTTAGCTTTGTCTCTATCGATTGTAAGTAGCAACTCTGGTTTAGAGAAGCTTAAATCGGTATCCACATAGGAGAATTCAGGTTGTAAACGAGCCTCTTCTATAAAGTCAGGTGCTTTCTCCATCAAGTCATCTAGAGTAGGGGCTAATAGGATATACATGATATCTGCCCCTCCACGCATTGAACCAATTGTTGGAGGCTGTACTACGGATGTTTTAGATCCTATTACGTTAGATAATCCCTTTTTTATTTTAGTTGCATATTCGGCTTGTGACACATCTCGTTTGGTAATATCTGCAAAGCGGATAGTTGTTCTCACTTGGTTGGTACCAGTTGAACCTGAACCCGGAGCAGTAGTCATTGTCACAGCATCGCGATCTTCTTCTGGAATTTGCTCTTGTATCATATTCCATAAGTCAAGGGCATATCTATCTGTCGACTCAAAGGTGGTTCCTTCTGCTCCCGTTGAGTTAACTCTTAATTCACTTCTATCTTCTAGAGGAGCCAATTCTTCGGGTATTAAATTGTACAATTTTCCGATAAGAACCGTACAAATTATAATGATTGGAATGGCCAGCCATTTGGCTTTCATAAAGGTAGTAAGCGATTTTGCATAGGCGTTTGTGAGGGCTATAAAAAAGGGCTCAGTCCAACTATAAAACTTTGTTGGTGTTTCGCGTTTTCGTAATAGTTTAGTCGATAGCATAGGTGCTATTGATAAGGCAACAAAGGAGGAGATAATAACCGCACTTGTTAAAACAATAGAAAACTCGCGGAATAAACGTCCTGCCATTCCATCCAAGAAAATGATTGGAAGAAAAACAGCTACCAAAGCAATGGTGGTTGCGATAACTGCAAAATAAATTTCTTTACTACCCCTTAGCCCAGCTTGCATTGGGGCTATTCCTTCTTCTATCTTTCCATAGATGTTTTCGAGTACAACAATGGCATCATCAACAACTAAACCAATAGCTAATACAATGGCCAGTAGGCTAAGCACATTAATGGAAAAGCCAAATAAGTACATGACAAAGAATGTTCCGATTAAGGAAATGGGAATGGTAATTAATGGGATGATACTACTTCGCCAATCGCGAAGAAATAAGAAAATGATAGCGGCCACTAATAGGAAAGCAATGAAAATACTATTTTTCACTTCCAATATTGATTTGCGAATATAGGTGGTGGCATCAAAGTCAATGTCTAATTTAATATCATCAGGAAGGTTGTTTCGTAGTTCTGATAAACGAAGGTAAAACTCATCTGCAACTTCAATACTATTAGAGTTTGGCAAAGGAATTATATCAAGGCCTGTTGCCGGAATGCCATTTCTTCGAAGAATGGTACGTTCGTTTTTTGCGCCGTAATCCACATGCGCAACATCTTCAAGTCGGATAAATTTATTGCCACTTTCTTTAAGAATTAAACGCTTAAAATCTTCGGGTGTATTTAACCTCCCTAAGGTTTTAATGGTAATTTCTATGGCTTCACCTTCAATTGCCCCTGAAGGTAGCTCTACATTTTCGCGTTTGATGGCATCTCGTATATCTTTGGGCGTAAGTTTGTGGCCGATTAATTTATACGGATCTATCCTGATACGCATAGCATAAAGTTGCTCACCAACGTTTTGCACCTCACTAACATCCTTTATGGTTTGTAGTTTTTCCTTAATTACATTATTGGCATAATGACTAAGGTCGAGCAATGATCTTTCGGATGAGGAGATAGAAAGCGATAAAATAGCTACTGCTTCGTCATCCGCTTTAGCAACAGTAGGAGGGTCGCAATCTGAAGGCAACAAACGCACAGCTCCTGAAACCTTATCGCGCACATCGTTGGTTGCTGTTTCTAAATCTACGTCAATATCAAACTCAATTTTCACATAACTCATTCCTTCTTTGGTGAATGAAATTAAGTTCTTAACCCCTGATATTCCATTAACAGCTTCCTCAATGGGTTCGGTAATTTGCGATTCAACCACTTGGGCATTCGCTCCATTGTAGTTGGTACGAACGGTAACAACCGGAGAGTCTGTACTCGGATATTCTCTAACGCCTAGAGATAAATAACCAACTACTCCAAATAGAATAATGGCAATTGAAAACACCGATGCTAAAACAGGGCGTTTTATACTTACTTCTGATAAACTCATGTTTATAATTCGCTAAAGGTTAGTTTTTTGTATTGGCAATAAGGTTAGTGGGCTTTACTTTTATGCCTGATCTCAAAGCATCTATACCTTTTACAATGAGTTGATCACCTTTTTCTAAACCACTTAAAACTTGCACTTCGTTGGCGGTTCTAATCCCAATAGTTATGGTACGTTCAACAGCTTTCGAATCTTCTACTACAAAAACCTTGTGTCTGTTTAGTTCAGGAATTACGGCTCCCGTTGGAATCATAATAGCATCGGTATGACTAACGGTAACCATATCAATGATAGCAAATAATCCGGCCACTAGTTTTTGTTGTTTATTATCGGCTTTGGCCCTAGCTATTAAAGTTCCGGTTTCTTCATCTAACTTTTTATCAACCGCATATATCTTAGCTTCAAAAGTTTCTGGTAAGGCATCTACGTTAAAATAGATTTTTGATCCTACTCCGAATTGCGATATATATTTAGAAGATACCCCAAATTCAAGTTTAATCGGAGAGTTATCGTACAGAGTAGCTATACTTTTAGTACTTGCCGAATTTAGGAAGTCGCCAACACTAGCATTTCGTAATCCAATATGACCCGAAAAAGGGGCATAGATTTTTAGTTGCTCAATTTCGGCTTTTATCTGTTCAATTTCAGCTTGTATATATTGTAGTTCGGCATCCGCAATATCATACTCTTCTTGACTAATAGCTCTTTTTTCAAGCAATATTTTTTGACGGTTCTCTGTTTCCAGATTCAATTTTAGTCGAGATTGACTTTTCTTAAGGTTGGCCTCAAGCAAGCTGGTATTCAATTTAGCCAATAGCTGACCTTTCTCAACATAGTCCCCTTCTTCAAAGTAGATATCCGTTAATATTCCTGAACCTTCAGGCTTCAAACTCACTTCTTCGTTCGAAAGCAGTTTTCCCGACATTTTTATTTTCTCTTCTAAAAACTGGTAGTGCACTTCTTTAACTTCAACTGTTATTGGTTTTTTCGAGTCGGGTTTAACAATTTGTGCAATGGTTTCAGCCTCATTATTAAAGAATTTAAGCAAATAAGGGAAGGCAATTATTAGTGCAGTAAGAAGAACTAAACTACCTAATAGGATTCGTTTTGTTTTTTTGTTCATGGTTATTTTTAATCGGTCTGTTAACGGAAATGGATATTAATATTTGTGTTTTGCTTTGCAAAAATAGTGCCCTTTAGTTGCTATATCCATTGTAAAATGTAAAAAAAATCAGAAGTAGTATAGAATAAAAAGAGGGTGTATGCTCAAAATTAAACTTGAGATCATAAAACGGTACTTGGTCGGATATGAGTACCTATTCATATTAAAAAAATAAGGTTTGATGGTTACAATTTAGGTTTTCTATTGAATAGTATATTTATTTGCGCTGTATTTATTGAAAAACAACACATGAACTCTATACTTAAACTAAAACTATTACTATTTATTAGCTTGATTTCCTGCGCTTCAATAGCCCAACAGGTTACCTTTAGCGGAACAATACGTGATGCCAACACTGGCGAGGAACTTATTGGTGCCACTGTTTTTGTTCAAGAAACTAGTGAAGGAGCTTCATCAAATACCTATGGATTCTATTCTTTATCGGTTAAACCGGGAGAGTATACTATAAAAGCAGATTATTTAGGATATGCCGCTCAACAGATAAAGGTTAGTTTATTGAAAGATAAATTATTAAATATTGAGCTAAAGCCTGAGACAACTAGTATTGATGAAATTAATATAGTTGGTACTAAAAGCGATAGAGATGTATCCTCAACAGATGTTGGTATGGAACGGATGCAAATGGCAGAGGTAAATAAGTTGCCTGTACTATTTGGTGAGCGCGATGTATTTAAAAGTATGCAATTATTGCCTGGTATTTCTTCGGCGGGAGAAGGAGGGAGTGGAATTAACGTGAGAGGAGGAGCAACGGATCAAAACCTTATTTTACTCGATGAAGCGCCTGTTTATAGCGCATCCCATCTTTTAGGATTCTTTTCAGTTTTTAATTCTGATGCACTTAAGGATATGACTGTTTACAAAGGCGGTATTCCTGCGCAATATGGAGGTAGAGCTTCCTCAGTGTTTGATATTCAAATGAAAAACGGTAATACGAAAGAGATTAAGGGTTCAGGTGGAATTGGCTTAATATCGTCGCGTTTAACCTTAGAAGGGCCAATTGCAGAAGATAAAGTATCGTTTATTGTAAGTGGACGAAGAACTTATGCTGATATTTTTGCCCCGCTGGCAACTGATGCTGAAGATACTAAACTATATTTTTACGATTTAAATGCAAAGCTCCGCTTTAAATTTTCAGATAAAGATCAGTTGTTCTTATCGGGTTATTTTGGTTCGGATAAATTTGGCTTTGAAGATATGGGTATGGATTGGGGCAATGCTACAGGTACTGCTCGTTGGAATCATATCTATAATCCAAAGTTATTTTCTAATACCTCTTTTATCTATAGTAATTATGCCTATAATTTTAAGGTAAATTCCGAGAGTTTTAATGATTTAAGAATGACTTCAGGTATTGTTGATTATAACCTTAAGCAAGATTTTACATGGTATCCTAATCCAAATAATACCTTAAAATTCGGTTTTAATGCCATACACCATAGTTTTGCACCAGGGGAATTGATAAGCGATGGTGAGTCAACCAATAATATAAAAGTTGATAGTAGGAAAGGGATAGAAACCGGATTTTACATATCCAACAAACAGAATATTAATGCAAGGTTAAATGCCAGTTATGGATTGCGCTTTAGCTCTTTTTCTACAATAGGTGAATTTACTGATCGCGACTATGATGATGAGGGGAATATAATTGATGAGCGGGTTTACGAAAAGGGAGATGTGGCTAGTACCTATTGGAATGTTGAGCCTCGTTTGGCATTAACTTATTTGCTAACGTCTAACACTTCGCTTAAGGCATCTTATAACTACAATACTCAATATATGCATCTGTTGGCCAATAGCACCACAGAGCAGCCAACAGATTATTGGGTTCCGGTAACACCCAATGTAAAACCATTAAAAGTACATCAATATAGTGGTGGCTTATTTCATAATACCGAAAATGGCGTATGGGAAATGTCTACCGAAGTATACTATAAAAGCTTAAATGATTTAGTCGATTTTAAAAATGGAGCCGAAGTGATCTTGAATGAAAACTACGAAGCTGAATTGGTAAATGGTAAAGGCTACTCAAAAGGTATTGAGTTTTTAGTAAGGAAAAATAAGGGTTTGTTTACAGGATGGTTTAGTTATACCTTATCGCAAACTATGAATCAGTTCGATGAAATAAATAACGGAGAGTGGTTCTCGGCACGTCACGATAAAACACACGATTTTTCTATAGTTGGCGCCTACCAACTGAGTAAACGAACTTCGTTATCGGCCACTTTTGTTTATAATACCGGAATTGCAGTAACTTTACCATATGGTGTTTATGAGGTGGATGGTAAAGTATTGCCTTTGTATTCAGATAGAAATGGCGGACGCATGCCTGATTATCATAGAATGGATGTTTCACTTAATGTGGATGGTAAAAAGCGAAAGCGTTTTCAATCGAGTTGGAACTTCAGCATCTATAATTTGTATGGAAGAGAAAATGCCTATTCCATTAGCTACCGCGAGAGCGAAAGCAAACCAGGCTCACTTGAAGCAGTTCAGTATGCCCTATTTAAATTTGTACCATCAGTAACCTATAATTTCACCTTTTAGTAGTTAATAATATGAAACGAGTATATAATTTTCAGAACTATATTATTGGGCTTCTTTTTATTTGTCTTTTTTCAGCATGTGAAAAAGTGATTCAATTGGATGTGCCTGATGGAGATGCCAAAATAGTAATTGAAGGAATTATTGTAAACGAGAGTGCTGCTCAAGTAAAGGTTAGTCGCTCATTGCCTTATGATGAAGTCTTAGGAGACCACTTGATTGATGATGCAATAGTTGTATTATCCACAAGTTATGGTGCCACCGAGCAGTTGAAATTAAAAAGCCCTGGCATTTATCAAAGCCGCTCCATTCTTGGTTTGGTGGGTGCTAGTTATACCTTATCAGTTACAGTTGACGAGGAAGAGTTTGTTGCCGAAAGTACCATGCCTAGAGTCACACCAATTGATACTATTTATGCTACTTATGATCCATTTCCTGAGGTATTTGACCGACCTGGAGATTACAGAGTAGACATTGATTTTAGCGATGATGGAGAAATAGAAAACTATTACCGCTTAAAGGGGTACGTAAATAGAGAATTGCTTAATGATGCAGATGCATTTTTGGTGTTTGATGATCAACTATTTAATGGCTTCACGTTTACCATAGGTATGGTGGCCAACAGGTTTAATTTAACAGATACTGTAAATTATCAATTGTTATCAATAGATAAAGATACCTATTCTTATTATACGCAATTGGGCGATATCATTGGTGGAGGAAGTAGCAGCATCCCTTATAATCCTCAAGGCAACTTTAGTAATGATGCTGTTGGGTATTTTTCTGCTCAGAGTAGTGCCATTTCTTCTATAATTCTAGAAGCTGACGAGGATTAAATTATTGGCGTAATGATTTTGGGGAGTACCCAAATTGTTTTTTAAAGGCACTACTTAGGTGGTGGATATGGCTAAACCCCAGGTCTATGCTAATTTCTGTAATAGTGCGACTAGAGTATTTGATTTGTCGGTGTGCTTCATCTAATCTATTCTGATTAAAGAATTGTAGTATGGGCATATGAAAAACTTCCTTGAAAGCTCTTTGTAGGCTAGTCTCACTCATGGCCATACTTTCACAGAGTTCCTTAATGTTTGGAGATACAGAATAGTTGGATAATAATCGGTTTTTCAAATTAATTATTTTTTCTATTTCACCTTGCTTCTTATTTGAGGATACCCCATATTTTACTTCATCTAATTTAACCCTTAAAATACCCAATATCTCAATAACTCGGGATAAGAATATGCTTCGCCTGAGTGTTTTATTATCCGAAACATCAAAAATAGTTCTTAAAGCATTTTCAATATCAGGGGTAATATTGAAATGCGTAAACCAAGGTTCTGGGTTATTAAAGAGTTTCTTTAGTTCAAAATCTTTTTCACTTGCCATTAAATCAAAGCTACTGGCGGGTATGCTTAAGGTAAGCCATCTAACTTTGGTGTTTTTATTTATTGTGAATTCCAGATTTTGTTGATTGTTGTATAATAGAATCTCATTTTGGCTTGTTTGATCATAACCATCCACTTTAGTAGAAACACCCTCCTGAAAAATTCTTAATAAAACCCTGTTTTCAGAGTCGTTATTATTCACCTTAAAAAATACACCATCTTTGGAGTTAATCTCAGCAACAGTTAAATAGCAGTTTTTAAAATAGCTGTATGAGATTAAGTTAAACTTACCATTTGCATTATCAGCAAGGAGCTCTTCACCATCCCACGAGCCATTTATCTGTTTGCTAAAATTGCTTAATACCTCTGTTAATATGCTTTCTTCGCCTCTAAATAGAATCATGCTACTTTATCATTTTAAACCACAGACAATATATAATTTTAGCTGTTAAAAGTATTGTTTTGTGTAAGTTTTTAAAGGTTTCTTGTAAGTATTCCTTTCGTTCAAAATGTAGTTTTGTATTAACAATAACGGAGTGTTAGGCAATAAAACTATTGCGAACAATTAATTTAAATATTTGAATGATGAAGAAAGGAATAATAATATTGAGCATTTTAGTGAGTAGCTTTATGGGTGCAAGAGCTCAATCAACAGATGCTTATTTTGATTTAATTTATAGTGTGCTTAAAACTGAAAAGCGAGCTACAGTAACACAAGTAATGGAGCTAACTGACGAAGAAAAACAGCCATTTTGGGAGTTGTACGATAAATATGAATTAGAACTCAGTAAATTGCAAAGTGCAAAAATAGAAGCGATTAAACTGTATGATACCAAACACAACGAATTAAATTTAGAAACAGCAGAAGAGATTTGGACTTCAATAATGAATGCGCAAATAAAGATTGCTAAAGTTGAGAAGAAATACTATAAGCAGTTTAAAAAGATACTCCCAACAGAAAAGGCTATTCGCTTTTTACAAACTGAGAATAAGATTAAAGCCATGTTATCAGCAAAGTTAGCTAACCAAGTTCCATTATTAGAGACTAATCAAGAATATTAATCATATTAATGGGAACTCTAATTCAGGGTTCCCATTTTTTTGTATTGATAAAGTCTATTGAGGTTTATCTTCCAAACGATTCACCAATTCTGAAATACAAACCCCAATCGTCTTTTCCTGCAGCAACATCAAATCCCACATTAATTCTTTCGGAAGGAATCATCATATATCTTAGTCCAACACCTGCACCAGGAAGCAAGCTAGTTGAAAACAAATCAGAAGCAGATTCAACGGCACTTGCAAGTCCTGCAAAACCCACCATGCCCCATTTTTTATAGAAGCGCCATCTGTATTCAGCCTGAAGCGCATAAATTTGATTGTTTCTGTACTTACCAGCAGTGTATCCTCTAATGTCATCCTGCCCAACTACACTTTGGCCTTGAAAAGGTACATCGCCCGAAGCAATTGAGGTTTTAAATCGGCTTACTATAATATTGCGTTCGTTTTTAATTGGATAGTAATGGTTGTACACCAATTCTATTTTATTAAAATCATTGCCACTATTCAGCCATGTTTTATAAATTAAGTTTTTAAACGATACATTAAAGCCACTATACGGATTCATTTGATGATCGCGCAAATCGTAATTTAAAAGGATGCCAATGTTATTCATATTTCTACTATCATACCTAATGCTATCGGGCACAAAATCGGGCAAATCAAAACCTGTTTCAGCCTTTGATAGCGTTCCTTCTACACCAAAGTACAGTTGTTTAAACACCTTTCGTTCAATGCGGGCTAAGGCAAATGTTGCATCTGTACTAAAATCAACAAAAGCACCATCGTTAATGGGGAGCTGTTGCCAATATTGAAAATTCATTTGACCAAAACCCGCAGCAACTTTAGCCCTCCACTTATCCTCGTTCCAATATAGATTTTGAAATAAAGCCGTGAAAAAGGTACTATTGGTGGTATAAATACCAAATAGGCCTGTTGATGAGGATGGTGAAATAGTATCCTGTGCATTTAATTTATAAAAAGCCTGACCTAAGGCCCCAATTAGTGCACCTTGCGAGGCATTGTAGTTAATAATTGGTATAGCAGCAATTTTTACTTTTTTAGTACTATCATTTTCTGTTTTTGCATAGGTCTCGGGTACCGAAAATAATAATAGTAATATGATTAGGACATATTTAAAGTTAATGTGGAGTAGAGCATTAGAGTTATTTACCATATAATTAGCGTTTCAGATTATAGTGTTGGGTATTACTGCAATAAAATAAGTTTGTTTAGTACTCATGAGGTTTAACGCATAAGCTTATAAGAATGTTTTCTGTAGCAAGTTCTGTAGTTACGACCGCACAAAATGCCAAGTTATAAGTAGCAAAAATAAAGAACTTATTATTTTGATTCCAGCCTTGCCTGCTGGCGATTATGAGTTTGAGGTGGTAACGCAATATTCTAAGGGCAAGATGTTAAAAGAGCCCCGATCTGAACATTTTGAAACTGTTTTAAGCGTAGGATAATATACGTTTTTTGCTTGGCGCAAATTTGCGCCTATACTGTCTACATATTGTTTCCTACTCGTACCTACAATTGTACCACGACTATGCGCAATAATACAGACAGTATAGAACCACCATAAAAAATGATAATGTAACTTGCTGGCTGATTTTTTCCACTAAATTTTACCTACAAAAACATTGTTCCCCATGATGTAAAGAAACGCCGTATACGAGAACCTTACGTACGTTGTTGTGAGAGGGTCTCCGCTAGGCTAAGTGCCAGGCGGCGCTCTTCTCGATTGTAGGTTGGCCTTTATTTATGATTTAAAAATATATTATCAAAACTTGTTCTAGGTTTCTCCAAAATCAAATATTCTACTTCTAACTCTGTCCAACTGACTAGGTGATATAAATGATTCGATTTTTCAGTTGTAAATATTTCCTTTTCTTTCCCATTCCTAATAAATGAATTATACTTTTCAAGTTTCGGATATTGCAAAGTAGATAACTTTATATCGTCAATTACTTCAATCAAACTAGTTAGTCTATCTGAGTCCTTTTTAAGTACGTAAACATTACAATTCTTTGGAAATTCTAATTTTTGTCCATTCTTAATTATATTTTCAATGTCACTTTCTAATAATATACGAGCGTCTTCAAATAAGCGTGAAGCTTCATTCTTTTCTTTATTAATCATGTAAATAGCTAACAGAATTATAGCTCCTAATAGAAATAATAGCATTTGTTATTCTTCTTTTTCTGCAGTTTATATTTGGCTAGCCCATAACTAAGATGTATCCCATCAAATGTGTAATTACATCTTTATGGTTACTATTTTTATACTCCACGAAAATATAAAAATTAATGGTTTATGTTTACCTAATGTTTTCAGTTTTGTGCTAAGCTGTAGTGTTTTAATCTTATTCGGGTTTAATTCCCCGAGGCTTGCCTCGCTCTTGCGTTTGTAAAGAGAACAGCGAAGCTGTTCTTTTTTGAAGGATGCCTCTGGGCTTGCCCCGAGGTAGTTCACTGTGTAGTTGGCATTATTGCAAACAACAAAGCCGCATTTTTTAAGTGCGGCTTTCTTGTTTTATGTGTTTTTTGTTATAATTCACTACTCTCGTAATTCATCTATAACCTTAAACAACTTCAGTTTATAAATATTCTATTTTGCTTTATTACGATAGAAATATCTAAATATTATAGGAAACACAAACAAGGTAAGTACCGTTGCCGATACCGTTCCCCATACAATTACTGTTGCTAATGGTTTTTGCGATTCAGAACCGATGCCTGTTGATAAGGTAGCAGGAACTAAACCTATAAAATCGGTACTAGCCGACATTAATACTGGGCGGATACGCTCGCGAACACCATCTTTAATAGAATCATCTAAACTAAGTCCGTCCTTCAGGTTTTCTTTAAACTTAGATATCAGAATTACACCATTCTGCACACTAATACCAAACAGAGCAATAAAACCAACGCCTGCCGATATACTAAAGTTGATATTCATAAAGAATAATCCGAAGATACCTCCGATTAATACAAAAGGCGTATTTAGCATTACCAATCCCGCATCGCCAGCATGGCTAAAAGTACTGTATAACACTAAAAAGATAAGCAGAAATACCAATGGTACTACTTGAGCCAAACGTTTCTGAGCACGTTCAAGATTCTCAAACTCGCCATTCCAAGCTACATGCATGCCGGCTTTTAAGTTTACTTGATCGTCGAACTTTTCTTGGGCTTCTTTAACTGTTCCTCCTAAATCGCGACCACGCACCGAGAAGGTAATGGCTATAAAACGCTCACCATCGGAACGGTGTATAAAAGCCGGTCCGGTTGTGGTACTAATATCAGCAATCTCCTTTAGGGCAATTCGCGTATCGTTTAAAGTAGGCACCATAATGTTACCCAAATCTTTCTCGTCGCTGCGATAATCTTTTTGGTAACGTAAGCGGATATCAAACTTTTTCTCTCCCTCGTATAATTCGGTTGCGGCTTTTCCGCCGATGGCCATTTCAATAACCGAGTTTGCATCAGCAGCTGTTACGCCATATAAAGCCATTTTTTGCTCATCGAGTTTAATGCGCATTTCGGGCTGACCCATTAATGGTACGATGGCTAAATCGGTAACACCCTCAATACCATTTAAAATATTATGAGCTTGTAAAGCGTAATCTTCCAACTCTACCAAATCGTTACCAAATATTTTAAGCGCCAATGAACCTTTTACACCAGAAACTGCCTCTTCTACATTATCCATAATGGGCTGCGAAAAATTAAATCCGATACCTTGATATTGGTCTAATTTTGCATTCATTTCCTCCACTAATTCCTCTTTGCTTACGTCTCGTTCCCACTCGTTATGTGGTAAAAGCTCCACATGAAATTCGATATTAAAGAAACCCGTTGGATCTGTTCCATCGTTAGGACGACCTGTTTGCGAAAGCACACTTTTTACCTCAGGGAAACTGCGTAAATCGGCACGTATTTTCTGGGTCATTTCGTACGACTGATCTAAACCGGTGCTCATAGGCATCATGGCACGTACATATATGGCTCCTTCGTTAAGTTGTGGTAAAAACTCCGTACCAATTTGCGAAGCTCCAACCAAAGAAGCTACCAAGGCAATACCTGTAATAATTACGGTTTTTACTTTGTTGCGATAGGCCAATTCAAAAACACCATAGGTTCTTTTTTGCATAAAACGCACAAACATATTATCGCGTTCGCGCACATTAACACGCAATAGCACACTTACCATTACAGGCACTAATGTTAATGCTAATATTAAGGCACCCAATAATGCAAAACCAAAGGTATAAGCCAATGGAGAAAACATTTTACCCTCAACCTCTTGAAAGGCAAAAATAGGCACCAAAGCAATTATGGTAACCAACTGAGAGGCAAATAAGCTTTTACCCAATTCTGATCCTTTTTTCTTAATCAGGCCGAGTTTAGATAATTTATTAAACTTTTCTGTTCCCAAGCGTTTGGCATGTTTATCGAGCATTACAAAAAGCCCTTCTACCATTACCACGGCTCCATTTACAATAATACCAAAATCAATGGCCCCCAAACTAAGTAAATTGGCCGACATACCTTTGAAGCGCATCATTACAAAGGCAAATAAAAGCGATAAGGGAATGATAATTACCACCATTAAAGTAGTACGCCAATTGGCCATAAATAGCAAAACAAAAATCACCACAAAGAAAATTCCTTCGGATAGATTCTTTAATACGGTGTTGGTTGTAAAGGTAATTAGTTCGTCTCTATCGTAAAAAGTAACAATTTTAACGTCTTCATCGAGCACGCGCTCATTTAAGTCGGCAATTTTATTTTTTAAAGCATCAATAACAATACCTGGATTTTCGTTTTTGCGCATTACCACAATGCCTTGCACCATATCGGGGTTATCATCTAACCCAACAATACCCAAGCGCTCGGCGTGCGTTTCGTGTACTTTTCCAAGATCTTTAACCAGGATAGGTGTGCCATCAATATTATCAACAATAACGTTTTCGATTTCTTCGATATTTTCGAGCAAACCAATACCACGCACAACAAATGCCTGTCCGTTTTTCTGAATTACATCGCCACCAACATTTACATTGCTGTTTTCAAGTGCTTCAAACAATTCAACGGCTGTTACATCGTACTTGGCCATGGCAACCGGATTGGCAGCCACCTCGTAAATTTTAACTTCGCCACCGAAACTAACAATATCGGCCACACCACTTACTGAACGTAACTGACGTTCCACCACCCAATCCTGAATGGTTTTTAACTCGCGTACGCTTTTGGTTTTAGACTCTAACACGTAGCGAAATATTTCGCCCGTTGGTCCGCTTGATGGTTCCATTTCAACATCAACGCCATCGGGTAAATCGAGGTTAGCCATACCATTCATAACCAACTGACGTGCCTTAAACTCATCCATATCGTCGCCAAAAGATATGGTTACAACCGATAAACCAAATAGGGATACCGAACGAACATTGGTTTTACCGGGTATGGCATTTAGCTCTATTTCAACTGGCAGAGAAACAAATTTTTCAATTTCCTCGGCACTTCTACCTTGCCACTGCGAAATAATACGAACCTTAGGGTTAATTACATCAGGAAAAGCTTCTATAGGGGTTTGTGTATAGCTGTATACTCCTGTAATAATCAATACCGCCGTCATCAGAAAAATGAAAAAGCGATTGTTTAAAGAGAACGCTATAATACTTTGTACTAACGATTTCATAATATATATTTTTAACGATGAAGTGCATGCTGAAATATTTATACCATTGGGTATAAAAAACTTAAGCCTAGCACTAAATACATAATGTTTTTACTCTACTAATATGTGCTTGAATTTAAGATTCGCCATATTTGGCTCTGTTTTCAAGCTCGCTAAAAATTAATAGAGGATACGTACTTACCACTTCTTCGTTTATCGTTACTCCTTTTTTAATGAATGCTTTACCGTCGTTTTTGCTCCAAACTTCAACGGCTCTATTTTCAAACTTATCGTGCCCTGTTTTTACCACAACATAATCAGCGCCCTCGCTAAATACAATTGCTTCAGATGGTACAACAGATAGCTCAGTTTCTGATTGAACAGAAACCACCGCCTCTAAAAACATTTCAGGAAGTAATAATTGATTGTTGTTATCAAGTATAACTTTAGCTTTTAATACCTTAGAGTCGGGATTTAGAACGCGAACAACCCTACTTATTTCGCCCTCAAAATTTAAATCAGGGTAGGATAGTGATTTCATAGTAACACTTAAACCTTCGCTGATATAACGAATACTCGATTCTGGAATATTGAGCTCAACCAATATTTGATCGAGGTTGGTGATGGTGAACATTGGTTCGTCTAAATCCTCAGTTACAAAAGAATTACTATTAATGTTACGTGCTTCTATAATTCCGTTAATTGGAGCCATTACTTTATACGTATCGCCACTGCTATCGCCTAAAATTGCCATACGTTGTTCGATGCTATTTAATTCGGATTGCGCAATTTTTAATTCCCCCTCGGCTGTATTCATCTCAAGGTTTGATAATAAACCCGACTCAAATAAATCAAGCGCTGCTGCATATTCGCTTTTTTCTCTGATTAAGGTATTTTGAGCCGTAATTAATTCATTTTTCAGTTCAGCCACTTCTGTTGAACGAATAATGGCTAACACGTCGCCCTTTTTAACTTGGTCGCCTCTGCTTACCAATACCTTAATCGCTTTTCCGCTTACAATGGCAGGGATATCTATGCGCGCATCCTCAACAGCACTTACCTTACCATTTAATTTTATATTATTGATACCAATACTTGATTCTGTTTTTGAAACGGTGATTAACTGTTCCATTTTTTCGGTTAAAAACGTATTGTTTTTCTCAGCTGTTTTTGGGGCTTCAGCACAGGCAAACAAAGTGGCTGCTAGCGCAAATGATATAATTGTTCTCATCTGTTTTATTTGTAGTAATGTGTTTATTGGGTCGTTTATTGCTTTATCTACAATCATCTAAAGTGATTGTATTACAAACGACCTTGTTCTATTTTATAAAATATCAAAAGTGATTCAGTGTTAATTTAACTTGCTAGAGTAATCCATACCCACAGTATAGTTTATCATCTCCACATCATTAAATAATTGAATTTTCATATCAAAATAATCTTCCACACTTTCGTTATACGCTTCAAAATAATCGATAAACTCTATTATACTTAGGTTTCGTTTTTGAAAACCCTTTATGGCGCCATCAATCATTTCATCCAAATCGGAAAGGTGAGAAGATTCGATATCTTCACAAACCAATTCTGTTTTTTGTAATTTAGAATAGGCTTCTAAAATTTCTGATTCCACCTGATTTTTTGCTTTCTGAATATTGACTTCAGCTTGTTCTTTACTGATTTTTGCTTTTAATATATCGCCTTGGTTGCGATTAAAAACCGGCAAATCAAAACCTAAGGTAAGACCTACATAATCCCATTGCTCAGCACCTCTTCTGTCGTACATTACTCCTAAGTCTAAATCGGGCACAGCTTCCGATTTACTCAACGAAATTTCGGCACTAGCCATACGAGATAAAGCTACTTCAACCTGATAATCGGAACGATGCTCTAAGCCCATTTGCATCAGCTCCATCAGCTTTAGCGACTCTGAGAATTTTACATTAGCCTCACTTTGATCTAACGATAGTTCAAATTCGACATTACTTGGTGCATTTAGTAGAATACGTAAACTACTATTTGCTTCAATTAATTCGTGATCAATAGTGAGTACTTCTTTTTTTAGCGAACTTAATAAAGAACGCAAACGAACCAATTCAACCTTGGAGAAATTACCTGCTTGGTATAATTTAGTATAGCCTTGTAATAAATCGCTTAACTGATTCATTCCTTGCTCCATTCTGTTTTTACGCTGATTTAGATAATAGGTATCCGCATAGAGCGAACGTAATTCCGTTTTTAAATTTCTAATGGCTTCGTAAAAATCCAGCCCAGAAATTTCGATATCTATATCTGCTACTGCAGTTCTTTTTTTACGTTTTCCGCCAAGTTCAATAAGCTGCGATACTTCGAATACACGTTGGGCATAATAATCGTTTCTGAACCATTTTTTGTCTTCGTAGTCCCACAAAGCCCATTCGATGCCCACTTCGGGATTTGGCCATAAGCGTGCTTGAATTCGCTCTGCTTCGGCCATTTTTATGTTGTATTTTTCTGCTACAAGCTCAAGGTTCTGCTCTAAAAATAAGTGCTCGGCTTGCTGCATAGTTATTGGCTGTTTTGTTTGTGCTTTGGTAAACTGAAAGGCACAAAGTAACAGCACTACACATACTATTTTTTGCATGATAATAATTGGTATAATAATAAATACAAGGATGTACTAAAGCAATTGAAGTATACTCGAATAGAGAACCTTCCGTAACTTTATATTTTTGTACAATCCTGATTTATAGTATTGATAAAAACTAAATTGGACAGTAAATGCCCTTAGGAATTTGTTTTATGAGCGCGCATATTTAATTCACACTGTATTTAAAAATAAACACACTGTAAAAAGGGCCTTCAATAAAACGAATTATACCAATTTAGGTGGAGGTGATTTGGGTAAGGGTAAATCGAATGAATAAAAAGAAGAAAGCTCTCTAAAATTGATTTCTTGAACCAATGGGGCTTCAATTTTAATATCTATAATATTCATAGTGTAACTATGAATTACTGGGGCAAACTGCGATGAATCTTCCATCTCGTCGGGGTAATCATTTAACTCATTATCGCTATGAATTAAATTTGCGATTAGCTCCACAAAACTTTCTATTCTATTAATTTCTTGAGCACCTGCAATCTCCTGATCATCGATATTCAACAAATTGTTGATCGATAAAACAAGCACAAACCAAAAAACTACTTTGGTTAATATACTATGTTCTTTCAGTGTTCTCATGAATAATTAGAAGCGTTGTTTATTTTTCTATTGAACAAACATAATAAATATTTGCAAAATACATTGTCAAATATTAAGCCAATTGTTACTTGTTTTTAAATGAATTTTCTTAAGGTTTTAAAATATAATCGTTAGGTGGCTTGCCTTGTTCTTCAAATCATCATATTAGATGTATGAAGGTTTGAAATAAGTTTACAATTGGGTCAAAAGCTTTTATCTCTACATTACTGTGCCGTGAGTGAAGCCTCTGGGCTTGCCCAGAGGTGGTTCGCTTATAATATCCTTCTAAAAGTAAGGTTCACACAAGGCGTTACTTTCTTTTTCGATTTGGCTACTTGGTGCACCCAAAAGTGCTGTAATTCGCCACGGGTTATTAGTATGCTTCCGTGCGTTAGGTTAATATCAAAGCTGCCTTTTTTATCTCTGTGGCGGAACTGAAATTTACGTGTGGCACCCAAATTCACATATACATTAGTGGGGTTTTCACCCAGCTCGTTAGCGGCATCGGTTTGCCAGTAGGTAGAATCGGCTTCGTTACGAAACTGATTTAACAATACGCTATTAAAATCGATATCAGTCACTGAAGCGATGCGCTCTTTTATCGATAAAATACTATCGCTTAAGGCTTGTGGATGGCGCGTTTCACCATTATAGGAGTAGCTCTTATTTACATCGCCACATCGGGCCGATAGCTTAGGGGCAATGGTTTCTTTACCATACATGGTTTTCGATTCTTGCTTCCACTCAATTTCCTCAAGCAGATTTTTCAATAATTCGTTGCCCTCAATCTTTGTAAAAAACTTTGGTATATAAAGGTATTCTCCGTTATTGATGCTTACCCACTTTTCTGATTTTTCAGCTTCCATTAGTTGTTGCTTTATTATGCAATGAGCCGCAAAGGTACAAAAGCAATTTGTTTTGCCACTATAATTATTTGCGCCTGGGTAAGGCTTTTTATACCAAAAACACCATCAAATAATAATGCCTTTGGTATTAGAGTTTAAAAAAGTGCGTAATCTCTTCTAACTCTTTGGCTTCAAATGCCATTTGCTCGGCACTACCTGCAATCTCTTCTGCTGAAGCCGCGGTTTGTTGCGTAATCATACTAAGTTGTTGAATTGCCGAGTTCACCTGATCTACACCCGTAGTTTGTTCCTGACTAGAAGTAGAAATCTCTTCAACCAAGTTTGAGGTTTCTAACACATTAGGGATAATAGAAACCAATTGATCGTTCGATTCGATGCTTAAAGCACTTCCTTCGTTGGCAATTTCAATAATTTCTTTAGCCGTTTGTTGACTGCGCTCGGCTAATTTGCGCACTTCTGCTGCCACTACTGAGAAACCGCGACCTTGCTCACCAGCACGTGCTGCTTCAACAGAAGCATTTAGCGCTAATATGTTGGTTTGTTCAGCTATACCTGATATAGCTACTATTTTTTGATTGATATTTTCTACCGCACTTAGGCTTTTTTCAGATGCCGACTTTACCGCAGTAATTGATTGTGACGATTGCCTCGCGAATTCTTGCGTTTTTAGGGCATTCATATTATTCTGCGATATGTTTGAGCCCATTTCTTCCATCGATGAAGATACCTCCTCGGTGGATGCAGCTTGCTGATTGGCTCCTTGCGAAATTTGTTGAATTCCGCTATTAACAGCCTGACTTGCTTTGGAAATATTATCGGCACCACTTCTAATATTGCCAATGATGCGTTTAAGCTCAATGGTCATTTGTGCAAGAGAATTCATTGCACCAACTCTATTTTCAGGTAATTGAAAGTCTAGCTCACCTTTTGCTATTTTAGTGGCAATATACTCCACCTCAGTTGGCTCTCCACCTAGTTGTTTGGTAATGGAACGAATAATGATGCGAGAAACCACAATGGATACAATAAATGCGATAACAACTAAAATAACCGAGCTGTATTTGGTTTCGTTAAATACAATATCAGATTCCTTTCTGATGGTATCCGCCTTATTTAATTGCATGCTAATTAAATCGCCAATTATTGCGGTATAAGGGTCAATGGTTTGGTATAAATCTTCTTTTATCAGTAAATCTAAGTCCTTAATATTGGCTTCTGATTCTCCCTTTTTGAGTATATCCAGAAGCTTAAAGTAAGTACGCTTTGATATTTTACGTTGCGCAATAGCTTTATCGCACAATTCTTTTTCAACACCATATTTAGGTATCTCCATATAGGCGTTCCAATTATCAGTAACCACAATTGTAGCCTCGTCCATTTCTTTTACAGCCACTTCCCAAGTCATTAGGCCATGCAATACCTTATGCGAAATATCTACCACATTAATGGCGTAGGTGTCTGATACTTTTTTTAAGTTTTGTAGCGGCTCAATACGTTGAAAGTACATATTGTTAACGCCTTCATTAACCTTGCCGAGGTCGAAAATTCCTTTAGCACCTAGTATTAAGGTAATTAATAATATACCGGCAATTAAACCATTTAGTTTGGTGTTTATTTTTACTGTATTCATAAATAGATTGAAGATTGCATGAGCTTATAATCGAGCCCCAATGATAATATATTAATATTGTTTAGGCTATGTGGAGTTTTCTATTTAACCTTCCTTAACTTATTGTTTGTGGGGTATGCATGCCTATTAAGGGGTGTGCTTTAATAGAATAGGTGTAATTAATGTGGGTTGATTTTATTTAGAGGGGGTGTGTTGGATAAATAGTGTTAATTGAGCACAGTTGGGTTGATTCTGATTGAGGACTTATGGCTAGACTGCTTCCCCTAATATCTGTTTACTTGACTGTTCTTTTTAATAAGGTATAGAGGTTTTTATCATTAAAAGCTTGCTTCCATTTACCAATTTCAATTTTCTGATCCCCAACTTCAAATAAAATAAGCTCTTTATGATAATAATAGGTTCCACTATTTCACTCTCCTCAATCATCGATTTAATGTTACCATAAATATGATACTCCTTATAAAAAGCTTTGTTTTTGCCCTTTCCAAACTAGTTTGCCTACATCGCTAAGCTCACTAATTTGTTTTTATAATACAGCATCTTATAATAGGTTAGCATGGCTTTAATGTATAGAAGTTGTTTAAAGTCGTGCTGAAAAACTGCGAGTAACATCTTGATTTCATTGACTTCTGCTAATTTTTATTCCGTAGCTAAGGCTATGCAATAAAAATTGAGCCTTGCCACTGAAAACTAATATGTCACTCTCGAAATTTCCAGACAACTTTAAACAACTTCATCCTGTAAAAATGAGAAAATGTATGCGGAAGAAGAGAAAATGTATATTAAACAAGAGAAAATATATACGGAAGACGAGATTATGTATTTTAAGTAGGAGTTTATGTATGCGGAGATGGAGGTAGTGTATTTTGAACTTGAGATAATGTTTGCGGAACTAGAGAAAATATATATTAAACAGGAGAAAATATGTACGGAAGGCAAGATGATGTATTTTAAGTAGGAGTTTTTGTATGCGGAGGAGGAGCTAATATATTTTAAGCTTAAGGAAATATATATTAAGAATTAGAGGGTAGAGGACTCTTGCGTCTTTATATCTTTTTGCCTTCAAAGTACAATAAAATGACTTCTTCTTTACTATCAAAGAAAATACATTGTTCCCCATGATGTAAAGAAATGTCGTATACGAGAATCGTACGTACGTTGTTGTGAGAGGGTCTCCGCTAGGCAAATAGTCTAGCGGCGCTCTACTCGATTACAGGGCGTTATTCTACTTTTTCCCAGTACCTTGGGTTAATCAGTATAGTATCTGTATCCACCATATTTCCAAAAAACTTTCTTATCTGCACAACTTCCTTTTTCTTTTCAGTATCATAAGAATCTATACTAATTAAAACCATATCAGTTCTCGGTTCTATGATTGTTGCTTTCAGATTCACAGATTCCTTTTTAATCAATCCAGGTGGAAAATGACTAAAATCATAACTTAATTTGTCACCGATTTTGAAAGAGTCAAATCCGATAATATTATTTTCTTTTAAAATTCCGTTTTCAAATATCAATTGTACATTATTTTTATTTTTTGTCCATTCATATTCCTCTTCAAGATACAATCCAGCATATCTATAATAACTCGGTGCTGAATAAATCAAAAGTTTTGCGCTAAACCAATCTGCATGTACATATCCATTTACGATTTTTAAGGAATAATTATTTTGCTTAAAGTAATCCTCGATGTTCAATTCTTGGTTTGTTGAGTCAACTTTCACAACTTTAATCAATGCAAGTTTATTGTCAATGATTTTCCATGTGGCACAATATCCTCGCCAGCAACCTGTGTGAGGGAAGTTAAATTCTCCATACGAAAAAGGCTTTTTTTCAAATTCAAGCTTTTCAAGAGGAAACGATTTCAAATAGATTGTATCACTTTCAATTATTAACAAATCCGACAACTGTTCAGTCGAATAGCAATTAAAACTGATTATTAATAATAGGAATATTGTAAGTATTTTATTCATATGTAGTATCTTTTTTTTAATGCCCTGTAACTTATCTGTATCCCATCATTTATGGGTATAAATCAACTCCTAATGTTATGAAATTTCGATTGTTATTTTAGCCGCTGTGCAGTATAATCATGGTTAGGGTTTTTAGATATTGTTTTCTATGCATGTCGAAAATAGGAAAAATAAGCCTTTGAGCACTAGTTTATTGTTTCTAGTTTAAGTTGGTGCCTTATTTTATAA
Organism: Saccharicrinis aurantiacus; assembly: GCF_947489045.1. NCBI lineage: Bacteria > Pseudomonadati > Bacteroidota > Bacteroidia > Marinilabiliales > Marinilabiliaceae > Saccharicrinis > Saccharicrinis aurantiacus. The sequence continues at coordinate 81,153 of NZ_CANLCN010000011.1, read as the reverse complement.
CAATGCTAAATTATGTATAGGTATGTGACCATAAGCGGCACTCAATGAGGAGTGGTAGAGGGGGCTCAGATTGGTTTGAAAATCAAACCACCAAACCACCACAGAGCCAATATTTTTATTACTTAATGCTTTCTGAATACAAATGAAAATATTGATGGCCTGTATGAATCCACAATACTTTCTAATCTATTCCAGATTGATGTGTCTAAGGCTTTTCTTAATTATAAGCAAATATTTGTTTTTCTATGCAATTTTTCTTTTTAATCACTATAGGTACATAATCCGTTTTTACAACCGGATATCTATTGATATGCATATAATTCCTAAAGTTTTCTTCATGAATATTTTTCACGTCGTTAAGTGATGGTGAAATTGTTTTTCCTGTATCTGAAATAATAGAACTTAGATGTAGGTTAAACCATTCTGGATAAAAACGCATATAGACGTATTCAACACTTTCTTCTTTTCCGTTTTCTAAATATTTGGTTGGGAATATAACAGCTTCTATTTCTCCTTGAATATTCTTCCCAATAAATATCTGACCAGATTCAACCATAATTGAATCACTCAACTTTAAGTTTGATATCTCATAAAAATCATTTTCATGATATTTTATTTTCAAAGTCAAGTCCAATAATACTATTATTGAAATAAAGATAAAAATGCTGATAATCGTTTTCTTGTTTTTCATAATTAAGGTATTTCAGGTTTTATTTTTGCATTAAATACAACGTTGATCTAGATGAAGCTGTAAGCGTTTTTAAAAGCAAACCACCAAACCAACACAGAGCCAACATTTTTATTATTGTTTAAACTTACTCCTTTCTGGATACAAATGAAAATATTGGTGGCCTGCATGAATCCACGATATTTTCAAATTTAAGCTGACGTTTGTTGTTTCATAGATTTTAAGCGATCATTTTTTATAGTATTTGTATTCAACTATGTAGTCGCAATTACCAGGAGGTCTTTCAGGACCAAAAGATTTAAGATAATGATTCTCACTTCGTATCAATCTACCTTCGTCATAATAGTTTTGCTTTATGGTAAACCCGTTTTCAATAACCTGAATCAGTCGGTTCTTTTCTCTATAATACTTCTTATCTGAAATTAGCTTTAGTCCTCTTGATTTTTTATAGGTCATCTCACGAGACAATTGCATACCTTCATACTCGTAAATTATAGACTTTGATAAAAAGTTTTTTGAGTAATAATTAAGTCTAATTATTTGGTCTTTAGGGTTGTAAATGTACTCTTCAGAGTACCTAAGAGTATGGTCTGAATAATATGATTTACTAACTAAGTTTTGCTCAATGTACTCGTATAGATAGTAAGAGTATGGGTTATCGTATGCATCATTATTTCGGTAGGATTTTTCTGCAATCATTCTACCTAAAACGTCATATTCTGTTATAAGTATTAATTCATTATCTCCATTAGTTTTTCTCTTCTCCAATAATATATTTTCATGGTCATAAAACGACAAGGTTTTATAGATAAGTTCATCATTATAGTTATAATAACACCTTTTTTTCTCATATCCATAATCATTATATTCAATTTTTTCATAATTAGATAGATATGATCTGCTATAGTTGCTCTTTTTAGTTAGTTTTCGATCAGTGTATTCATATATTATTTCAGATGTTGATTCAGGGTTCATTATACAATACTTTTTCTCTATATGTAGCAAATCATCTTGTGTCAAATTTGATTTTTGTGCTAGACATACCGAAGTTAAAAGTGATATAATGATGATGATATTTAAAAGATTAGGTTTCATTAATTAATATAAATTTAGGTGATATAATGCTTGCTAACTTATCCGTATTCCATCATTTATAGGTATAAATCTTTATAGCAACCTAACTACTAATGTTATGAAATTTTGGAGGACTGCATGAATCCACGATACTTTCTAATTTAAGCTGATGCTTAAGCTTTATCGGATTGCTGTACTTAGTTATTGATTTCGTTCAAGAATGTTTCAACTATTTCATTAAATTCTTGAGGCTTATCAATATTAGCACAATGGCCTGCGCCATTTAATATAGATAGTTTACTATTGGTTAATTTCGAGTCCCACTCTGTCGCCATTTTTTTATTAGAATCAAGGTCGTATTCACCAGTTAATATTAACGTACGAAAACGGGTTTCAGTTCTTTCTCTATCCTGCATTATTTTTATAATTCCAGGCATAACCATAGCTGATTTTCTTTCGTAATAACTAGCAGTATTATAGAATAAGGCTTTCCCTTTTTCAGTTCCACAGCACATCTCAGCCGCTTTCTGTCTGAGCGATTTAATTGAGAATATTGTGCGTATAATCATCCCAATATTTACAGATGCACTAATGTCGCTTTTCTTATTTATATCATAACCACCAAGAGCAGTTAACGACTTTACCTTTTCGGGATTATTGAGCGCAAAATATTGAGCAATCCATGATCCTAGAGATACCCCTACAAAGTGAGCACTATCGTAACCTTCAAGTTCAATAATTTCAGCAATGTGTCTAGAAGAAGCATCTAATTTATCTTGCGTCTCATTAGTCTTTGATAATCCATGACCAATTAAATCGATAGTTATTATCCGATAATTTTCAGAAAAAAAGTCTATCTGTTGGTCAAATGCCCTATGGTCTGAATATGCAGGATGTAGAAACACAATCAGATCGCTATTTTTTTTGCCCGATACATAATAGTGTAAATCATATCCATCTTGATTCAGTACTTTACTATCCACCAAACTATTAATCAGGTTATCTTGCAAATTCATCTTTCCAATACTATTTTCATAAATAGCATTTTCTACTCCAAAATAGGTTTTTAATACTACTACAGGAGATATGATAATTAATAAAATGATCAGAAATCTCTTTTTACGCTTGTTTTTCATTGTTTGTTTAATTTAGGGTATAAATTGTGTGTAATGACTTTTAGATTGGTTTGAAAAGCAAGCCTTCGAACTATCATAGAGCCAAATCTTTGTTTTGATTGTAGATTTATTATTTATATCAGCAGAGGAAAAGCTTCTGCGAACTAAATTCAAACCATTAAGTTGTAAACTATAGTTTCCTTTTTTTAATACATAATATGTGTCAATTATAGTGTATAGGGTATTGAATATTTAGCACTATTGTGAGTGTGGAAACAGCTCTTTAAATAATATTGACTACTACTAAGTATATGAAGTTTTAGATGCTATTTTAGCCGCTGTGCAGTATAATCATGGTTAGGGTTTAACTTGTTGTTTTTCTTTAGTTAACGAAAATAGAAAAAATACCTCGAATAGGATTCGTTTAACAATATAAATTTAGAGTTAAGCATTAATTTATATCAATACTAAATACAAGTGTGTATAGTTTCTGTGAGCAAATGAATAATAAGTTGAGCTATAATGTTAATTGTTTTACAAAAGGGTCGGAGAGAAGGGGAATCATAATGCGTATTATTCTCCCTCAGTTTTCTTATTAATCTTATCATTAATGTTTAAACTCTCTTCACTCTTTTCTTCAAACTTCTCGCTTGGTATAGTAATATCACTACCATCTCGGTTACTTTGGTAATGTGGCGACATAATTTCTACATCTGCCTTGTTAAAGGCATCAAGTATGTTTCTGTAAAGTTCTGATTGAATTCCGATATACTTATCAGCTTGTGCAATGTATGCGTTTATCTCATAAGCCACATAAAAATCATCTAAGCTCTTCTGAAGTACAAAAGATTCTTTGCCCGATTGCTCAATAACGCCATTGGTATTTTTTGCAGCGCTTATTAATAATTGATGCACAATACGCCAATCCACATCATAACCGATTGTTATGGTACAATGAATAATAAGGTTCGATCGTTCGGCTGCTGTGGTATAGTTTTTACTATGACCTGAAAGTATTTTAGAGTTGGGGATAGTGATAATCACGTTTTTTGGCGTTCTCACTCTAGTAATTAGTAAGTTTTTCTGAACAACAATGCCTGTAATGGTGTCTACTTCAATTCTATCGCCAAGTTTGAAAGGGCGCATATAAGTCATGATAATGCCGCTTAATCCGTTTGATATAACGGATGTGGACCCAAGAGATAATAGCAGTCCCACAAAAACGGTTACTCCTTTAAAAACTTCAGAACCTGAACCTGGTAATAACGGAAATATTATGGTGAGTAAGAATGCGTAAAGGATAAACTTAATGATATTACTTGTTGGTGTTGCCCATTCTTTATAAAAGCCTTTTATATTGATGTTACCACCTTTTAGTTCGTTAAAAAAGAAATTAAGGAGCTTTAAGAATGCTCTAAATATGATGAGTATAATAATAATTTTAATTAGGGTAGGGATGTAGGCAATAAATACCTGTAAAAAGTCGAAAAAAGGATCGATGATATAACCAAATACTTGTTCACCAACTTCGCTAGTATAGTGAAATATACTTAAGAAGGCAGGAAGCATTACATAAATAAGGAAACCAACGGTGAAATAATAAATCCAGGTAATTACTTTAATAAGGCTATTAATGGCATTTTCTTTATCCTCTTCTTTTAAACGGTACATTTTAAATAAGCGGGTGAGCTTATAGATGTATTTGTCATTTCGCTTAATCAGTTTTTTTGTCCAAATAAAGAGTCTTTTTAATCCTATGAAAAGTAGAATAAACAGGGCTGCAAATAGCACTGCTTTTATAATTTTTACCCTTAATAGTTTTGGTTGAGCTTTATCAAGGTAAGCACTAATCTTTTTAATATAGCCTTTCGAGATATCTGCTTTACTGGCTTTTAATTTCTCTTTTGTAATTTCGCTAAACTCCGTTAAGGTGATGTGCCCATATTTTATCAGTATGTAGTTAAGGCTATCAGCAACAGTAAGAGAATCTTTGTAAAAGATGTCGTGTTTTAATATGGTATTAAATCTATTGGCACAAAAATGGGCATGTTGAGCAATGGAGCTTGAGGAACCTTTTTCGTAGATATTAAAAACTGTATCTCTCTCAATTACCACGGGGAAGGCCTCTTTGTTTGCCTTTAGTTTATTGATACGCTCTTTGGTTGCTTGGTATTGCGCTTGAAAAGCGCTATCTGAACTTTGCGCATTGCTCGTATATTGTAGTAAAAGTAAACAAAGTAGTAGAAGGTATTTATGCATCGTGATTTAGGTAAATTAGAATTCAAATGACATACCATCAATATATCATTTATTTCCCAAAATATCTAGTGGTGCAGGTTTTGGTGGATATCTGGTTTTAAAATATTAGGCATAAAAAAAGAGCGTTTAAGATATACTTAAACGCTCTTTTAAAATATTATAGTTCAGAACTATTCTGCACTCTTTAAAGAAGTACAACCAGCTTTAATTGCTTTAGCATTTTTGTCATTAGCATAAATAGCTAATGCTTCATCACAAAAAGCAATTGCTTTGTCACACTCTTCAACTGAAGCTGCTTTTAAAGCAGGCCATTGATCAGCATTGTCAGATGTTCTAGCATTTAATTTAGCTTGAGCTTTCTCGTAATGACCTTTAGCTTTAACAACTAATGGCTTTGCTAATTCTTTTTTCATTGCACTAGCATACTTACCATTAGGGAAATTTTCAATACCAGCTTGTAATGTTTTGGTCATTTCCTCTGTATTACCATTGGCTTTATGAATTTTGTATTGGTAATAATAGCAAGCATCACCTTTATATCCTGCCTCTTGAGCCGTGGTATAATACTTAAACGCTTTGTCATTCATTTTTAACTTGTACGCACACGTTGCTGTGTTGTATACAGTTGCAGGGTCAACTTCCTCACCTTCAGCATCCCATGATGCAATTGCAGCTTCATATGAATCCAATGCTGTTTTATAATCTTTTGCTTTTAAAGCAGCATTACCTTCATTTTTCAATTCTGCAGCACTCTTCTCATCTTGAGCAACTGTAGTACCTAATACTGTAAATAATAATAATGTTAATGATAAAATGTACTTCATAACTTAAATATTAATTTTAATTGTTTTTTTACAGAGTTTAAATTTAAGTCCGTAAAAATAATAGTTTTTTTAAAAAACACTTATAATTACGCACCAAATGTAAGTTTATAAACTCATTATTTATTACACGGTAACAAATCAATAAGTGTGCCATTGTATCTGTACCACCCGCCAATTAAAATTAAGGTATTTATTATTATATACTTATATATTGATATTGAATGAATAGTGTACTTCTATCTTTTCTTAATCTCTTCCTTTTTTATAAACCCTTCTGAGATTACTGTCATTTCAATATTTTGCTTGTTCACAATCTGGGCTTGTAATAAAATAGCCGGAACCAAGCGTTTGCCATTATTTACAGTTACACTGCCATTGCTTGGAGCTATCCCTTTACTTATTTTAATAGCAGCATCTGCAGCGGCATATGATAAGGATTCAATAGGCTTATAAATAGTTATGGTTTGATTTCCGATAACTATGTTTTTAATGGCCTCAATATCTGCATCCTGACCTGCAACAAGTACTTTACCCTCAAGGTTGTGTTCTTTTAATGCCGATATAGCACCAGATGCCAAATCATCATTGCCAGCTATAATAGCATCAATATCCTCTGATTCTTGCAAATATTTATTTGTCATCTCATACCCTTCATGAATGCTCCAATGTTTGGTGTATGAATCAAATATTATTTCTATAGACCCATTATCTATTAATGGCTGAAGAACGTTCATTTGGCCTAATTTTAATAAATATGCATTGTTATCAGTAGTTGCACCACCAATAATTCCATATTTACCGCTAGGCTTAATTTTTGTGAGGTAATTTGCCTGTAATTCACCAATACCAATATTATCGGTAGAAATGTAGTAGTCTAAATTACAGTCTTTAATAAGGCGATCGTAAGAAATTACAGGAATACTGTTTTTGTGAGCCGTTTTAACAATTTCACAAGCCTTGGTTCTGTTTACTGGCACAACAACCAAAACATCAACGCCATCAGCAATCATTTTTAAGGCTTGTTCATATTGAACTTTTTCATCAGAATCTGCTACAGCAACTATAGCAATACCGCCAAGATCTTCCACGTTGGCTTTAAAGTTATCGATATCTTTTTGCCACCTTTCTTGTTCTAAATTGGCAACTAAAAATCCGATTGTAGGTTTCATTTCACAACTCAATAAAAATATTGAGAGACTAAGCATTAAAATTTGAGAGAGACTTTTCATGATACTAAATTTTAGAAGGTGAAGTATTAAGTCAATTATTAAGGGAGAACAGGCAAACGCCTCGGAACTACTTTAAGGTATGAAATAATTATGTCAATTGAAATATAAATTTAGTTGAGCTGTCTATTTTTTTGTAATGCCAGCTGATTAAGCTAAACGTGGGTATATTACTTGAACTACAGGGTAATATTAATGTGTTTGCACGTGTTGTGTACAGGCAGACACAATTATATTACGGATAGAATAAGCTTGTTATAGTATTTTTTAGATCATTGTAGCAGTGATTTGATAATTCTAAATAAAACTAAATAATTCATGAAGTATATAAGCTTAGTAATAACTTTGTTTTTAGGTTTTACACTGTTGGTTTCGGCAAATAATCCTAATGAAAAAAGTACGGTTTTAATAAAAACAGATGTAAAGGGTGATGCAAGTCCCCATGTATTAAAAGAGGTACTATTGGCAAAGGAAAACGGTATTACCGAAATTAAATTTGAAAAAGGGGTTTACCATTTTTATCCTGAAAAAGCTTTAGAGATGTTTTGTTACATTTCTAATCACGAAGATGTGGTTACTCGAACGGCATTTCCTTTAATCGACTTTGAAAATATTACCATTGACGGACAAGGTTCTGAGTTTATCTTTCATGGTTTAATGATTCCTTTTATCATTGAAGGTGGAAAGAATATTACCGTTAAAAATTTATCGGTTGATTGGAAGAACCCTTTCCATTCTGAAGGTACAGTAGTTGCAAATGATCCAAAAGCAAAAACAGTTGATATTGAGTATTCTTCTGATTATCCTTACGAGATCAGAAATGGGCAAGTACATTTTGTACACCCTTATTACGAACATACAATTGGTCAGTGTATATTCTTTGATCCTAAGCGTGAAGCTATTTTATATAAGAACGAGTCTTACTTACCTGTAGAGCTCAATTCAAAAACCGCCAAGCAATTTAATATTGATAAGTTATCTTATAAATATGAAAATGATCCTCGTACCCCTTTTCATTCTCGACTAGGATTTGAAAGTAAAATGAATGCGAAGGAGATTAAGCCAGGTGTTATTCGTTTTAGTAAAATTAAGAAAGAAGTACCTCCCGTTGGTGCAGTATTAGTAAGTAAGGGTAAAAAAGGCGATAATCGAATTGCTCCTGCATTTAGAGTTACCGGAACCTATGATTTAAATATACAATCTGTTACGGTTCATCATGCTGGTGGAATGGGATTAATTTGCGAGAATAGTGAAAATATTACACTTGATGGATTTAACACTATCCCTGCCAAAGGACGCGTTTTAAGTGCCTCAGCAGATGCAACTCACTTTGTGGGGTGTAGAGGTAAAGTGGAATTAAAGAATTGCGAATTGCGTTGCCAAATGGACGATGCTCTTAACGTGCACGGAACTTATCAAAAAGTGATGGATATTATTGATGAGCACACCATCGGAATTCACGTAGGGCACTTTGAGCAGCAAATGTTTTCCATTGGCCGTCCTAACGATACAATAGGTTTAGTTCGATTAAGCGATTCGTTTTTTCCATATAATAAGTTAACGCTTAAATCAATTCAAAAGTTAAACGGACGCTACCATTTGGTAACATTTAACGAAAAATTGCCAGCTAATATTAAGGCCGGTGATTTAATCGAAAACCTCGATGCGTATCCAGAAGTTACCGTAAGAGATTGCGAAATTAATGGTAACAGAGCACGTGGTTTATTAATTTCAACGCCTCGTAAAACTTTAGTTACCAATAATTTTTTCCACACGCATATGAGTGCCATTCTTGTTCCTGTTGAAAGCGGATTTTGGTACGAATCGGGCAGCGCATCTAACCTAGTTATTACAAATAACGTGTTTCAAGATTGTGTTCACGGAAGTAAAGGTAAAGCAGTTATTCAGTTAGAAACCGACGATGATAATGAGAATATTGCATTTAAAGATATTACCATTAGCAACAACACCTTTAATCAATACGATAATTTAATTTTAGAGGTTAAGAATACCGATGGTTTTACATTCGAAGGAAATACCATAACAAATTCACGTACATTTCCACAGCTTCATAGCGATAGACCAGCTATTATTGTTGAGTCGTCTATAAATGTAGTATTCAAAAAGAATAGCTACAAAGGTAATGCTAAAGAAATTTTGCATACCGATGGTAAAAGCGGTAAATTAAAGTTCAAATAAAAAGTACCTTAACAACATAAGTTAAGCGAGTTATCCATTTTGGGTAACTCGCTTTTTTTATAGCTTTACTTTTCGTTGTAATCCCAATTCTACCTAACTAGTGATTAGGGTGTGCCCTTGCAGGTCGCGCTTTGCACTATATCTTTGCTTCGCCATAATGGGCTCACAAAGGATGCCATTTCAATCGCTCACACTCCGTCTTCGGGCCAAGCACATGTTTGTGTGCATATGTTTTAACAACAATATTCCCAATTCCCCGAGAATCCTTCCTTATAGTATATTAAGTCTTATCAAACTTGTATTATAGTAATATTAGAGTCATATATAATTTATAGTAAACTTGAATTAAATTCAATAAAAATCGAATTTAATATGCGTTTAAATTGAGTTTAGTATGACTTTACTTTGAGTTTAATGTGATGATGATATCTATCTTTTACCTATCAGTTAAGCGTCTTTTATAAAAATGTAGATGATATACTAATCCGATTGTATTTGTGATTAAGGGAGTGATTTATAGTACTCTCGTGTAATTGGTAGCCTATTTAATGGCTAGATATGATTTCCTTGCTAACTGGTAAATATTTATGGAATAATTAGCATTTACCCTGTTGTTCATTGGTTTGTTGTAGTTATTTGTAACAAATCTAATATCAGTATATTATGTTTTTAAGTTCTACCTACCACTAAAAATAATACAGAACTTGAACTTAATTAGGCCTTTATATTATAGCTTGCCTTAAAAGCAAAATACTATATTTGTCGCAGTTTAAATAAACAATAATTATACTTATGAGAAAATTTTTATCAGTATTAGCAATCATGTGTATTGCAATATCTATTAATGCTCAATCTGCAAAAGATGAGGTTATTGCAGAGTTTGTAAAAGGAGCAGTAAGCTTTGAAGCTGCTGAATTAAGTAAAAATTCTCCAATTTCAAGTTTCAACAAAAAAGCAAGTGAGCAAGCCAGTAAGTCAATTGTACTCACTAAAGAAAATGTAAAAGAGTCGCTTAATGAGGCAAAAACATATTCAAGTTGTTTTATAACAGTAGGGGTTCATACCATTGTTAAGGTAACTGATTTTGAAAAAACAATAATGTCAGGTTCTTGGGGCACTGAAATGCCGTTTGGCGAAGGTTATATTCAAAAAGGAGAGCTTGTAAACAAACAAGATTATATCAATAATATTATTGGTATTCCTGATACCCAAAGACGCATGATGTTTTTGTTTAAATAACATTAGTATTTTTAAGATATGTAAAGGAGGCTTAGGTCTCCTTTTTTTTTATTTATACTATTTTAATAGGATATAAAGTACCTTTGTATGCTATATATCTAATGGTAATTTAGTTCTTTTGTAGGATAAAATATTTGAAACATGCACAACTTTGATAGGATAATAAATAGAGAGGGTACCGATTCTTATAAACTAGATTTGCGAGATGCTTATTTTGGCACAAACGAAGTATTGCCGCTGTGGGTAGCTGATATGGACTTTGCAGCTCCAAAGGAAGTTCAAGAAGCTTTAGCGCAAAGAGTAGATCATGATATTTATGGGTATACAATCCGTAAAGATGATTTTTCAAACTCAATTACATCTTGGCTCAGTAGAATGCATAGTTGGAAGGTAGGAAATGAAACCATTGAGTTTACGCCCGGAGTATTACCGGCAATTGTTGTGACTATTCATGAATTCACTAAACCTGAAGACAAAATAATTATACAAACCCCTGTATATCCACCTTTCTATTCTATAGTAACAGATAATGATAGAGAATTACTGAAGAATACTTTAGTTGAAACAGATGGGTATTATAATATAGATTTTGAAAACTTAGAAGAGTTAGCTCAAGATCCTAAAACAAAAATGTTTGTTTTCTCTAACCCGCATAATCCTGTAGGGAGGGCATGGAAGCGTGATGAGCTAGAGCGTATCGTGAAAATTTGTTCAGACAATGATGTAATGATTGTATCTGATGAAATACATAGCGATTTGTGCTTATTTGGCAATAAACACATTGTGTTGGCCAATGAATTTCCAGAGTACGCACACCAAATAATTACTTGCATGGCGCCAAGTAAAACCTTTAATATTGCGGGTTTTTCAACGGCATATGCTGTAATTACAGATAAAAAGGTGAGAACACAGTTTCATAAGAGGTTAGTGGGTTTACAAATGCACATGGGTAATCTTTTTGGTGGAGTAGCTTTAGAAGCAGCCTATAATAATGGTGATGCGTGGCTCAAAGAAATGAAAGCTTACTTAGAAGAAAATATACTAATGGTAGATGCCTTTATTAAAGAACATATGCCAGAAGTGGGCTTCGTGGTTCCTGAGGCAACTTATTTATTGTGGTTTAATTTTAAGGCCTGGGGTTTACCGCAATCTAAATTAAAAAAAGCCATGATTGAAATTGGTAAAGTGGGCATGAATGATGGCGTTTCGTTTGGCGCTGAAGGCAAGGGTTATCAAAGAATGAATATTGCCTCGCCTAAATCCATGGTTGAAGAAGGTTTGAATAGAATACTAAAAGTACGAAACGAAGTTTATAAGAAGTAAATTATGACTTATTGCTAAATAGTACTTCTAGTTGTTCGCGGTAATATTTTAAAAATACAATATTGGTCAAAATGCGCATTGATGAAACATCATGCCTTTTGGCCAATTCTTTTTTTATACATCGGGTAACAGAAAACAGATAATAATATGATTATTGTTCCAAGGTAAAAACCTGATGACATATATTCTGAATCACCAAAGAATAGAAAGGCTAATATAATTCCGTAAACAGGCTCCATATTGATGGATAGTACTACCGTGTAGGCAGATACAACCTTCATCACATCAACACTCGCAGCAAAGGCAAATGCAGTACAAACAATACCTAAAATAAGTAGGTAAACTAAGTCGTTTGTGCTCACTTCAAAAAATTGGCTATTAAAATTTCCCTTTAAGGCAATATATAAACTGATGCCAATAAAGCCACCAATCATTTCATAGAAACTAATTATACTCGGGGCAACTTTGTGAGTAAACGATTTATTAAGGATAGTGAATGTGGTAGCCAATACCGTTGAAATAAGCGCAACAATTATTCCGTTTACATATTGTAATTCATACCTGAATATAAGGTATAAGCCAGCAATTATTATAACACCAATCAATACCTCTAATCGTTTTATTTTAGTTCGGAAGAACAAGGGCTCTAGTATACTAGCGAACAATGTGCCTGATGACAGTGTGCCAAGTGTTACAGATACATTGCTAATTTTAATGGCATGAAAAAATGTGATCCAATGCAGCGCTACAACTATTCCTATTCCTAAGAGCTTAATAATTTGTTTTTTGCTAATTGAAATATCTAGCTTTTTAAAGCGTAGGTATATGAAAAGTCCAACTATTGCAAACAGCATTCTATACCACACAATTTGTATAGCATCTAAGGTAATAAGCTTACCTAGTATTGCTGTAAATCCGTATATGAATACAATAAAATGTAAAAGGATTAAACTATTTCGTAATGAATTCTTCAACGTAATATTTTATTAAAAAAAGCAGTATTTAACTATTGGCCTAAACTCTACTTACTATGAATAATTTTGCAAATATACATTTACATTGAATGTTCAACCTTGCCAAAAATCATGCTTTTATAATACCTTGATATAGTTTGTATTGGTATGGGGCCCTATTTTTTTTGAATAAAAAGAATATAAAGATTTAATAAATGTATTACCTTTAATTTTTGGAATGAGAGAAATGATAATAACATCCAAAATAGATAATTGTAATACTAATACATTCAGTACTTATGTATTTGCTATCAATTTTGTTATTATTTAATATGTAGGCCTGTAATTCAGGTCTTTTTTTTGCTCTAAATTCTGGCATTATAAAAATATTGAAAGTATTAAATACAATATAAATGAAGGATTTAAGTTTAGTTTCTATCAACGACTTCTCGAAAGAGGAAATTTTAAAAGTCGTAGAATTAGCAGCTCGTTTTGAAAAAGAACCTAATCAGGATTTATTAAAAGGAAAGGTTGTGGCTAGTTTATTTTTTGAGCCATCAACACGTACACGCCTTAGCTTTGAAACTGCTATAAACCGCTTAGGAGGCAGGGTTATTGGTTTTAGTGATGCTTCGTCTTCATCAACTACAAAAGGAGAAACGCTTAACGATACCATAAAAATGGTAAGTAACTATGCTGATTTAATTGTTATGCGTCATCCATTAGAAGGAAGTGCGCGATATGCCTCAGAGCAATCTTCAGTGCCTATTATTAATGCAGGTGATGGGGCTAATCAGCACCCAACACAAACGCTTTTGGATTTGTATTCTATTCAAAAAACGCAAGGTACATTAGAGGATTTAAATATTTTTATGGTAGGTGATTTAAAGTATGGTAGAACAGTTCATTCCTTGTTGCAAGCCATGTCGCACTTTAATCCTAAATTTAATTTTATTGCACCTGATGAATTAAAAATGCCTGATGAGTATAAAATTTGGCTCGACTCAAAGGGAATTCCTTACTACGAACATTCTGAATTTACGGATATCATCTCCAAGGCAGATATATTATATATGACTAGAGTTCAACAAGAGCGCTTTGTTGATCCAATGGAATATGAGAAGGTGAAAAATATCTATATCCTTAGAAATTCGATGCTTGATAATACTAAAGATAACCTGCGAATTCTTCATCCACTGCCTCGTGTTAACGAGATAAATACGGATGTAGATAGTAATCCGAAAGCATATTATTTTGAGCAAGCAGAGAATGGTGTTTACGCACGTATGGCAATTATTGCTTCTATTTTAGGTTTGGTATAACAGTTAAAATTTAATGATGAGCACAAAGAAAGAATTAAGTGTAAGCGCAATACAAGAGGGAACTGTAATTGATCATATTCCTGCTGAATACCTTTTTAAAGTGATTCGCATACTAGGTTTAGATAACTGTAGTAACCTGATTACTTTTGGAACGAACCTGGGAAGTAGCAAGTTTGGAAAAAAAGCTATTATTAAGGTTGCAGATAAGTTTTTTAAGGATGATGAGATTAATAAAATTGCTCTTGTTGCAAAAGAGGCTCGGCTAAATATAATTAAGGATTATGAGGTAGTTGAAAAAAAGCTAGTTCATATTGAATCTGAGATTATTGGTATTGCACGCTGTTTTAATCCTAAATGTATCACAAATAACCAAGAGGTAACTACACGATTATTGTTGGTTGAAAAAGAACCTTTGGCTTATAAATGCCATTATTGCGAAAAAATTACCACTGAAGAACATCTGGAAATCATATAAGATTCGAACAAGAAATACATAGTAACTCCCATGATATTTATTATTGTGGGAGTTTTTGTTGATACTAAAATTTCCCTGTACTATTTTTGCAGCGCATTAAACACAAGTAAATATGGCTAAAGTTGATTGGCGACCTGGGAACATGGTTTACCCATTGCCCGCAGTAATGGTAACTGTAGGTGATAAACCCGAGAATTATAATATTATAACAATTGCTTGGACAGGGACCATATGTTCCGATCCGGCTATGTGTTATATTTCAGTGAGAAAAGCCCGTCACTCTCATGCAATTCTAATGGAAACTAAAGAGTTTGTGATTAATTTAACTACTAAAGATTTGGCTTATGCTACGGATTGGTGCGGTGTAAAATCAGGAAGGAAGTACGATAAGTTTAAAGAAATGAAACTTACTGCAGGTAAGGCAAGTATTGTAAAAGCTCCAATTATTGAGGAATCACCCATTAGTCTTGAATGCAAAGTAACTCAAGTTATTGAACTGGGAACACATGATATGTTTATGGCCGAGATAGTTAATGTTAAAGCCGATGATAAATATCTTGATGATGAAACAGGTGCTTTTTCATTGGATAGCGCAAACCCTATTTGCTATTCCCACGGACACTATTTCGAAGTGGGGGATAAGTTGGGAAAATTCGGTTTCTCAGTTCAAAAAAAGAAGAAGAAAAAAACAAAGAAATAAGCTGCTATTGTTCAGTAAAATATAAATACTCTATTTATGTTGTACTACCAGTAGAATAGATCATAGCAAAGAATTGTTGCATTGAAAAGAATAATGTAGTTTTGCAAGCGAAAAGATAATAGGTAATGATTGAAAAATCTAGGGAATCCTGTGACTGTAAAAACAGAATTCAGGAACTGTACCCGCAGCCGTAATCAGCCAGTATGGCGAGCGTTAACCACTGATATATCGGGAAGGTGCTCATAAATGAAAGTCGGAAAACCTACTATTATCAGCATTCATTCACCTTTCGGGAAATAGAAGAAATAATGAGTAAAAGTATTTTAGTATTAGTGATTTTTAGTGCCTTATTATCCTGCACTAACTCCTCAAAAAAAACAAATAGTAGCACAGTTGATGTTGAGCCAGACTCAGTGTACGTGCCTACTTATGCAAAGCAGTTTGTAATAAAGTATTTTCAGGATTACAAAATTGTTGAGGTAAATGACCCATGGGACGATGCTGCTCCTAAGCATCAAATTGTTTTATCCTCCTCCTCTGAATATCTGAAGAAAAATATAGATGCCATCCAGGTACCCTTAAAGCGATGGGTTGCTGTTGCATCAACTCAAATTAGTTATGCCGATAAAATTGAGGGGGCTATGGATGCACTTGTTGGTATGGCCGAACCTCAATATGTTAGTAATCCAACAGTAGTAAACGGTTTAAAGACCGGTGCAGTGCGTAATATAGGCACTGCCTTTGCACCTGATTTAGAGTTACTCATTGATATTGATCCAAATGTTATGATGATTTCTCCTTTTAAGGAGGATTTTTATGGTCCAATCCGACAGGCAGGAATTAAGCTGGCGATGAATAGCAGTTATCTCGAAAATACACCGCTTGGTAGAGTAGAGTGGTTGGTATATGTTGCTGCCTTCTTTAATAAGGAGCAAGAAGCAATTGATGAAGTACATAATATTGCACAACGTTACAATAATGTAAAGTCATTAACCCAAGAATTGACAGATAAACCAACGGTTGTAAGTGGTAAAATATACCAAGGGGTTTGGTATGCAGCAGCAGCGCAAAGTTACAACGCAAATTATTACGCTGATGCAGGAGCAGATTATATTTTTAAGGATAGGCCGGGTACGGGTTCTTTAAGTTACGATTTTGAAACCGTTTATAATTCAGGGGCAGAGGCCGATTATTGGGTGTTGTTGGTAAATTATAACGGAAATTATTCTTACGAAGCTTTAAAAGATGAAGATGTTCGTTATAAGGATTTTGATGCCTTCAAAAATAGGAAAGTATTTTTCTCAAATACTGGGAAATCACTTTTTTATGAAAAGGGGTTGCTAGAGCCCGATGTTGTTTTAAGTGATATGGTTAAAGTTTTTCACCCTAATTTATTACCTAATTATACGCCATGCTATTATAAAATGATGACTAAAGAGTAATATGCAAGCTATTGATACTAAAAATAAAAAGAGTGTAATTTTTGGCTTGTTACTATTTCTGTTGCTGGCTTTATTTGTAATAAATATATCCTTGGGCTCAGTTTATATACCTGCCGAAAAAGTGCTTAAATGGCTAGTCGGTATGGGTATTGAAAAAGAAAAATGGCACAATATATTATTTAATACACGTTTACCACAGTCGTTAACCGCAGCTTTTGCAGGAGCAGGTTTAGCAGTAGGCGGACTGCAAATGCAAACCTTATTCAGAAATCCTTTGGCAGGCCCCTCCATACTTGGTATTAGTGCGGGTGCGGGTTTAGGTGTTGCTGTAGTTGTATTATTGATGGGTGCCATAAACGGAACGGCTTTGAGTGCATTCGGCGTATTCGGATCAGTAACAGTAACAATGGCAGCATTTGTTGGCGCAATGGTTATTTTGTTTATGGTTTTGTTTTTAGCTCGAAAGCTAAAAAATAATGCCATGTTACTTATAGTGGGTATTATGGTTGGGTATGCTTCAAATGCCTTAGTTGGTTTAATGCAATTTTTTAGTACCAAGGATGATATACAGGCTTATGTAGTATGGGGACTAGGCTCATTCGGAAATATATCATGGGAAAAACATCAGGTTTTTATACCCGTAATCACACTTAGCTTGTTGGCATCTCTATTTCTAATTAAACCATTAAATATATATCTACTTGGCGAGAACTATGCCGCCAATTTGGGTCTCAATGTTAAGCGCTCGCGTTTGCATATTCTCATTGTTGTAGGTATGTTAACTGCTACTATTACGGCTTTTTGTGGGCCTGTTGCTTTTTTGGGTTTGGCAGTGCCGCACATGACAAAAAACTTGTTTAAAACCGCTGATCACTCTGTTTTAGTACCTGCGGTTATGATTTTTGGAGCGGCTTTAGCTTTATTATGCAATGTTATTGCTCGCCTGCCAGGTTTCGATGGAACCCTCCCAATAAATGCAGTAACCTCGTTAATTGGTGCGCCTATTGTGGTTTCTGTAATACTCCGTAGAAGAAGATTAGTTGATTAATTTTAGAAAGTGATGAATAAAACTACAAAGCAGCAATTACTTTCATTAGTAAACCTATCGGTTGGGTACTCTAAAGATAATGCACTTCATTCTGGTATTAACGTATCGGTAAATGCAGGAGAATTTACTTGTTTGTTAGGCCCTAATGGGGCAGGAAAATCAACATTGATTAAAACCATATCGGGTTTTTTACCTAAGGTAGAGGGGGAGGTTTGGTTTGGAAAAGAGCGTATTGAAGATTTAAATGAACAGAAGAAAGCAAAGTTGGTAAGTGTTGTTCTTACTGAGCGAATTTCAGTTCCTAATTTAACTGTTTTTGAATTGGTAGGTTTAGGGCGAACTCCTTATACCGGATTCTTTGGAAAGCTTACAGATACGGATGTACAAAAGGTTTATGATGCTATAAAAGCCGTTGGCTTAGCTAATTTTGCGCATAAGAGTATTGATAAGATGAGTGATGGCGAAAGGCAAAAGGCAATGATTGCGAAAGCCTTGGTTCAGGAAACGCCTTTTATTATTCTTGATGAGCCTACAGCTTTTCTCGATTTTCCTGCAAAAATAGAAATCATGCAATTGCTCTTACAATTGTCTCGAGATCATAATAGAGGCATTTTATTGAGTACGCATGATTTGGAGATGGCTTTACAAATTGCAGATAAAATTTGGCTTATTGGTCCTGATAGGAAACTAGCAGAAGGTGTACCTGAGGATTTAGTGCTTTCCAACGATTTTAATGATTTCTTTGAACGTGACGGAATTCATTTTGATAAGCATGCAGGTAATTTTAAATTTCATAAATCAGTACAAAAGCCAATTCAAATTGTAGGTGAAGGCATTGAGCGATGCTGGTTAGAAAAGGCGCTCAATAGAATTGGGTATGTCAATTCTATTGAATCAAATGATTTAAAAGTAGAATTACGTAAAGACGACAATGCAGAGATAGAGTATCAATTAACAAAAACTGGTTTATCCCAAAACCATCAAAGTATTCAATCCTTAATTGAGCAATTATAGCAATAAAGCAAGTGTAAAATCAATTTATCACTAGCAAGTACCCTAGTAGCCAGTCTAATTTCTCTTATCTAACTTCTAGAATCTAATCTTAATAAAACTCAACCAAAGTTACATCGAAAATAACAACCGCATAAGGCCCAATTCTTCCACCAGATCCTTTTTTACCCCAGCCTAACTCAGGCGGCACAAAAAAACGATAGCGCGAACCCATATTCATCATCATTAAACCCTCTTGGTAACCTTCTATCACTTCGTTTAGTTTAAATTCCATTGTAGAATTTTCCTTATACGTATCATCTAACATTTTGCCACCTAGTAGCATGGCGCGCTGATGAACGGTGACTATACTGTCGGCATCAGGTTTAGGGCCATCTCCCGTTTTTATTATTTCGTATTGTAAACCAGTATCGGTTTCAAGTATATTTGCTTTTTTAAGATTCTGTTCTAAAAATTCTTCCGATTTTTTTCTGTTTTGTCCAGCAGAACCTCCACTTGGTTTCTTTCCTTTTCCTCCTCTTGCCATTGTTTAAATTTAGGATAACAAAAATAGCAAATATCCTTAATCTTCAATTTTATTGTATTAGAATTTAATTGTTGTAGCAGGCATATTTTAATAGAACAATACGCCAACTATACCGTTTGGCTATTATAAATAAACATTAAGGGTTAAGACCTAAAAAATAATTTAAATTTTATGTTACAAGTAAATAAAACAATACTGTTACTGCTTATTCTATTCTTATCTATTGGAGGAATTTCAGCACAAAAATCTTTTTACGATTATACTGTAAAAACCCTTGAAGGGGAAGAGTATTCGCTATCGCAACTTAAAGGGAAAAAAGTGTTGGTCGTAAATACAGCCTCAAAGTGTGGCTTAACTCCACAATATGAAGGACTGCAAGCTTTGTACGAGAAGTATGGTGGCGATGATTTTGAAATCATCGGATTCCCGGCGAATAATTTTATGAAACAAGAGCCCGGATCGGCAGAAGAAATTAGAGAGTTTTGTACACTTAACTATGGGGTTGATTTTACAATGATGTCAAAGATTTCGGTTAAAGGTGATGATATAGCGCCAGTATATAAATGGCTTACGCAAAAATCGTTAAATGGGGTAGAGGATAGCAAGGTTAAATGGAATTTTCAGAAATATTTAATTGATGAAGAAGGGCATTTAGTAAAGGTGATTTCGCCAAAAACTAAACCTGATTCGGATGAGATAATTGATTGGATTAAAAGTAATTAAAAAAATATTATTGTAATGAAGCATTCTTTCTTTTGGTTTAGACGTGATTTACGCTTAGAAGATAATACTGCATTGTATTCTGCTCTTGCCGAAAAAAAGAATGTAATCGCGGTTTTTATTTTCGATGACGCTATTTTGAATGAATTGCCCCGAGATGATTCGCGAGTTACTTTTATCTATAATAATTTAAAGAAGATACATCAGCAACTAAAAAAATACAATTCCTCATTATTAGTATTAAAAGGCGATGTACACAAAGTTTGGGAATCGCTGCTTAATGAATATGAAGTAGATTCGATCTATTATAATAAAGATTACGAACCATATGCCATTGATAGAGATTTAAAACTCAACTCCCTTGCCTTAAGTAAAGGAGTAGATGTTTTTTCTTTTAAAGATCATGTTATATTTGAAGAATCTGAGATTGTAAAGACTGATGGAAATCCTTATACTGTTTATACTCCCTATAAGAATAAATGGCTTTCGGAATATAACGGTGTTCGCATTTTGCCTAATATTCAGTTTGATAATTTTTGCTCAGTTTCGTTTCCTTTCCCTCTTATTGAGGATATAGGATTTAAAACTTCCAGAATTTGCGTTGAAGATTATAACATTGATGCATTAGATAACTATGCAATTCATCGCGATTATCCGATTCTAAATGCCACAAGTAAGCTAGGTGTGCATCTCCGCTTTGGTACAATAAGTATTAGGCAAGTGTTAAATCAGATATCTAGTAACAATGAGGTTTTTATTAGTGAGTTAATTTGGCGCGAATTCTTTATTCAAGTTCTATTTCATCATCCGAATGTTGTACATCATAATTTTAGAAGAAAGTATGATGGTATAACATGGCTAAATGAGCCGAATAATTTTGAACAGTGGCAAATAGGATTAACTGGCTATCCGTTAGTCGACGCGGGTATGCGAGAGCTTAATGCAACAGGTTATATGCACAATAGAGTAAGGATGGTAACTGCCGGCTTTTTGTGTAAACATCTTTTAATTGATTGGAAATGGGGAGAGGCTTATTTTGCGCAAAAACTACTAGATTATGAGTTGGCTTCAAATAATGGTAATTGGCAATGGGCTGCAGGAACCGGTTGTGATGCTGCACCTTATTTCAGGGTTTTTAACCCCGAGACTCAATTGAAGAAGTTCGATAAGGATTTAGAGTATGTTAAGAAATGGGTTCCTGAGCTAGGAACAGACAAATACCCAAAGCCTATAATAGAACATTCGTTTGCAAGAAAAAGAGCTATTGAGAAGTATAAAAAGGAGCTGTTGTGCTAGTTGCGTTTACATACCTTACTTATCTTATTAATAATGTATTTGGTGAAACCAAAGTATAGGGTAATAAACAGTGTTATATTTAAAAGCCAAATAATAATAGTATTCATTACTAATGTATCTACTTTTAAGTTACCAAACCTTTTAAATGGACTTAAGAAATGTGCTTTAATAAAGCCAGGTTCAGGCTCTTTGTAAATAGGATCAGATTTCTGAATTAATCTATTTTTATGCTCAATAATTTTATTGGTGAAAATATCATTACTGTTTGTTACAAATCGATTCAATTCAGTATTGGTATAATCTCTTTTAAGTTTATTAAAATCTTCTATTGATGAAGCCTTAATAATATCTTTCCTTTTTTGATCGAGAACAATATCTGTATTATTAAAAAGTCGTTTATAGAAACCTTTTTTCTTCTCTAAGTAATCATTAACCGAGGCCGAGACTTCGTTATTATAATCATCAGTATTAAGTAGAGAAATAAAATTTGATTTAGTTTCTGATTTTTTTTCCTCTTTTATAATTTCATCCTGTATTAAGCTTAATATAGAGCCTAATAATTGGGTGTTTTTATTTGTATATGCTTTATCAGCTGCAGTTACTTTAGCTTCTAACAAAGGAATCCAAAACTCTTTTTTAAACTGTGCTTTGCTTTTAATTTTATCGTAAACATAAAAGTTTCTTTCATACTTATTGTTAATGAATTGATCAACGCTTAATGCTTCAAAAGCCCATCGTGCAGTTATAATCTCGCCAAACCAAGGCACAATATCAGGATCTGATAGTTTAGGATTTAGCTTATCGTAGCTAATAAAAACTCCAGATAAAATGATTTGGGGTATTATTAAAAAAGGAATCGTAATGTAAATATTAACGGCATTTTTAAAGCTATCTGAAATGTTTAACCCAAGTAAATTGGCAAAAATAGAACAGCTAAAAAGTATAATCCAATATTCCCAGAATAGTCCTTTGAGCTCGATAATTGAATTTCCTACAACAACAAATAGTAAAGTTTGAATGGCAGAGATGATACTTAAGATGAACACCTTTGAAAGGAGATAGCTTAGGCGACTTAGGTTCAGGAATTTCTCTCGTTTCAGTATTTTTTTGTCGCGAATAATTTCTTCGGCACTAACAGTGAGACCAACAAATATGGCAATAATAACAGCCATTATTATATATACTATAATATTGGGGTTGTTTTGAAATACATAGGAACTATCAGTAGTTTCATCTATGTTATAGTATTTTATTATTGTGGCTAATATTAATGCTAGTATTGGGGTTTCTATTAGGTTAATTAGTAAATACTGTGTGTTTGAAATTTTTGATAATACATCGCGCTTAACGAATACTAGAAATTGTTTCAGTTTATTCGGAATCTTAAAAGAAATAGATGGGAGTACAGCAGATTTATCATCGTTCGTTTTCTGTAGTTTGGACTTAAATAAATCATACCACTCCTTTGGTTCACGCTTTCTTTTCTGAGTAAAACTTCCATATTCATCAACAACATTAGCCGATATAATATTTAGAATCTGCTCTGGGTTTACATTACCACATTTGCTGCATTCATTTTCTTCGCGATTGGCCAGATTTATGTTTGATTTGAAGTAATTTATACTTTCAATAGGATCGCCTTCGTAGGCGAGATAACCACCCGTATCAACTACTAAAAGCTGATTAAACATTTTAAAAATATCGCTCGAAGGTTGGTGTATAACTACAAATACTAATTTCCCTTTTAAGCTCAACTCTTTTAACAAATCGATAATGTTTTCCGAGTCTCTTGAGGATAGACCAGATGTTGGTTCGTCCAGAAAAAGAACTGCAGGTTCCCTTATTAGTTCAAGAGCTATGTTTAATCTTTTGCGTTGACCACCACTAATCTTTTTATTAAGAGGAGACCCAACAACCATGTCCTTGGTTTCAAACAATCCAAGGGAGTTTAATAGGTTTAATACTTTTTTCTTAATGTGAAACTCCGAATAACTATCAAAACAAAGTTTGGCGTTATAGTATAAATTCTGATAAACAGTTAATTCCTCCATTAAAAGATCATCCTGAGAGACATATCCGATTAAACCATTTACCTTTTCTTTTTCTTTATTGATATCAATTCCGCTAATTGACACCGTTCCTGATTGAGGTGAATTAATGCCGCTCAGAACATTTATCAATGTACTTTTACCGGCACCGCTACTACCCATTATACCAACAAGATTGCCACATTCTGCTTGAAATGACATCTTTTGTATCCCATTATTATTGTTCGGATATAGGTAGCTTATATCTTTTGCCTCAAAATTAAAGGATTGATGAAGGTTGTCTGTGTTAAATTTATTTACGATATCACTATAGTAAATAGGTTCAAGGTTTTTAACTCTAACAGAACTACCTGGTTTTATTACATGAATTCTATCAGAATTAGCTAATTGCCCATTAATGGTAAGTTCAGTTTCTTGCTCTGCTTTAAGTAGAAATACATTACCCGATGTAATATTAGCAACTTGAATTTCACTTTGTAGTAGGCTTATGTTTAGATGCTTGGAATGTTTGAATTTGGAGTAATCTAATTTGTTAACTAACAGTATGTTTTTATTGTCGAAAGGGTTGCTAAAATCATCAACAACAAAGTGTTCAATGAGTAGAAATTCCTCATTACTAATATTAAAAGATTCGGATACTGTTTTTATAAAATCCCTTTCGTAACTACTGATATCAATTCCTTTTTTAAGAAATTCAATAAGTCTTATTGTTACAATAAGTTTCTGAAAGTGAGTAAGTTCTTTATTAATCGCTTTTGCTATACGCAAAGCTTTAACCGAGTTGGCAGTTAAACTCGGTTTAAGTGGATCTTTCTTTTGGAGTCGTTCTAATTTAGCAGCATGAACTTGATAGTGTTCTTCATAAAGTTTAAGATACGCTTCAGCAGTGCTACTATTAAGTTGATTATTAAGAAATACTTTTACGATTTCGCGCCTTTGGTTATTTTCTTTATTCGGGAATGCAATTAAAGCAAATAACTGTACTAAGGCCTTTAATATTTCTTCACTCATTCAAAATTATTCTAAAACCCTTTTGATTTACCAAGTGGCAAATAATGCTGTTATTTATTCTTCATCTAATTTTTGGAAACCAATATACAATAAAGCCATTCCTGATGTTTTTTGAGATTCATCAAGTCTTGCTTCAATAATACATTCCATTGAACCAGCCATTTTAAAATCCCAATACTTTGCATTTTGGTAATCTGAATTTGAAAATAATAAGTTATGATTGGTATCGTAAACAGAAAATAAAATTGGCTCTTCTGAGGCCGAACATGCCGAAATACGGTAAACACTTCCACTTAAGAATGTAGTTTTAAATTCGGCTACTTCATCACCCGTTAAGAATGCTTGTAGGGGTTGACTATTTAAAATGAAATCTGAACTAATTTGGTCTTTACAGGCTTTAAAAGGGTCGTCTTGGCTATTGATATTCGATATGGGTAGTAAAGAAATTGCTACCGTTAATATTAATAATGAAATGGATCTTTTCATAATTATTTGATTTTAACTTCATTGATAAAGTTGTTTTATTCTTTATAAATGAGGCATTTGATTAATCAGTATTTAGTTATTTATTAAAAGTTCGTTGGGTTATAAATTGTTCATTGAAATGGAAATAATAGCCCAATAAATCAAAATCTAAATTAGAAAATATTTATGAATATGCTATGGTAAAACTCTTAACCTGACTAATTTTATCTTTTTTATTGATAAAATAACTCATATTTGCGATTTGAATTAATAAGTAAACAATAAGAACAATGAATAAAAAACTCTTAATAATTCCATTATTATTGCTAGCATTTCTTGTTAATGCGCAGAATGGTAAAAAGTTAGATTTAGAGGATGTTATTTCTGGCGGTAAGAATTATGCTCAATTCAGACCAGAATATAAAAAGTATAGTTTTTTAGGAACATCTGATATTATTACACGAAATTCAGGAGATACAATTTACAAGGTTTCTAAAGGGATTGAATCAATCTTGGTTACTAAGGCCAAAATTAACGAGGCTTTATCATCTCATAATATCGAAGAAAGTACATTGTGGAATATTTCGTGGTTATCCAATTCTGTACTCTGGAATAAAGTTAAAGGAGGATTGTATGCCTATAATATTGAGAGTAATAAAATAGAATTTGTAATTAAACTTGATTCTGACATCAAAGTTTATGATTTTAATGAAGAGAGTAGGTTATTGGCTTATGTTTTAAATGATGATTTATATATTTCAAATAGTAAAAATGAGCATCAATTAATATTAGAGGCAGGTGCCGATAACCGAGTGATAGGTCAATCGGTTCATAGAAATGAGTTTGGTATTACTAACGGTCTTTTCTGGTCTAATAAAGGAACCAAATTGGCATTTTACGATATGGATGAATCTATGGTAACAGATTATCCTCTTGTTGATATTACAACTCGTGTCGCCAGTGAGAAAGATATTAAATATCCAATGGCAGGGATGAAAAGTCATCATGTAAAAGTTGGAGTTTATGATACTGCTGCAAAAGAGATCTCTTATTTATCAACAGGAGAGCCAAAAGAAAAATATTTAACTAACGTAAGTTGGTCTTTCGATGATGCTAATATTCTATTAGCTGAATTAAATAGAGGACAAAATCACATGGAGCTTGTAAAGTACGATGCATCCACTGGAGATAAAATTGCTATGTTATTTGACGAGAAGAGTACTAAATGGGTTGAGCCTGAACATCCGGCTTATAGTTATTCTAAAGATCGTTTTATTTGGCAAAGTGAGCGCGATGGTTATAACCATTTGTATATTTATAATACTCAAGGAAAATTGATAAAGCAATTAACCAAAGGAGATTGGGTTGTTACAAAATTCTGTGGCTTGGATAGCAATAATAAGTATGCTTATTTTGAAGGTACAAAAGATGGTTCTTTAGATCGAAATTTGTATAAAGTATCTCTTTCATCAGAAAAAATCACTAAGCTTTCATCAGTAAGTGCGTATCATAGTTTTAGTTTGAGTAATTCAAAGAACTGGGCAATTGATATGTATTCAAATCAAAATACACCACGTGTTATAGGTTTGTTAAATACTAAAAATAGCAAGTTTACAGAATTGTTTAGAGCTGAAAATTCTTATGAGGGCTATGAGATTGGAGAGGTAAAGCTAACTTCAATAAAGGCTGCAGATGGAAAAACTGATTTAAATGGTAGAATTATTTTGCCTCCTAATTTTGATGCATCAAAGAAATATCCTGTAGTTGTATATGTGTATGGCGGACCACATGCGCAATTGGTAACAAATACCTGGTTGGGCGGAGCTCGTGCCTGGCAGCTGTTGATGGCTCAAAAGGGGTACATTGCTTTTACCATGGATAATAGAGGAACTCCTTATAGAGGAACTGAATTTGAGCAAGCAATACACCGTAGATTGGGCGAAATAGAGGCTGCAGATCAAATGGAAGGAATTAAGTATTTAAAGTCTTTACCTTATGTAGATTCTGAGAGAATTGGAGTGCATGGTTGGAGTTTTGGTGGCTTCATGACAATCAATTTAATGGAAAAGTTTCCAGATGTGTTTAAAGTAGGTGTTTCTGGAGGTCCTGTTACTGATTGGAAATATTACGAAGTAATGTACGGAGAGCGTTATATGGATTCTCCTGAAGAAAATCCTGAAGGATATGCAAAGAGTAATTTAAATACCAGGGTTGAATCTATTGAAGGTCGTTTATTAGTAATTCATGGTGCAATTGACCCAACGGTTGTATGGCAACATAGTTTATATTTTATCGAGGAGTGTATAAAAAAACGAGTTCAAGTAGATTATTTTGTTTATCCAACGCACGAGCATAATGTTCTTGGTCCGGATAGGGTTCACTTGATGGAAAAAGTAACACGATATTTTGATGATTTTTTATAGCGTAAAGTATTAAATTATCATACAAATGTTTTAATTTGCCTGCTTTGATGACTCAAGGCAGGCATTTTCATTTATTAGATTAATTAAGGAATCATGAAACTAGTTACAAGCAGCACTATATTTTCACTTCTAGCCCTATTAATATTCACTTCTTGTGGTCCTAATCCAACAGAAGAAGCCATGAAAAAATACAATAAGGCTGTCTCTTTATTTCAGGATGGATCTTATAATAGTGCTAAATTGGTTATTGATACTTTACTTGTTGATTACGAATCAGAAATTGAATATGTTGTTAAGGCAGAAAACTTACTGCGCGAAATTAAAATTGATGAGCAAAAAAGGAATTTACTATTTCTTGATACCGCTTTGCAAGAGCAACAAGTTATTTTAGATAAGTTGATGAAAAATTTTATTATATCTAAGGAATACGGATCGAAAGAAGTACTTATCCATAAACGACAAAAACCCCAAAACTCATACAATAGAATATATTTACGAGCGCATTTAGATTACAAAGGGAATTTTTATATTTCTAGCCGATACTCTGGCGATCATTATATAAATCATAAACAAATTAGGGTGTATAATCAAGGTCAGAGTGTAATCAGTTCTGAGGTTTCTCCCGATGGCTTTAATAACCGAAAATTTGAAGATAGTGGTTCATTTTGGGAAGTGGTGAATTATAAAGATGGTAAAGACAACGGAATAATAGACTTTATTGCACAAAATACCGATAAACCTTTAAAAGCAGTCTTAATAGGGAAGGAGTACTCTTATATAGTTCTTGAGAAATTCGATAAAGAAGCCATTAGAGATGGTTATGAGATATCATTTGTTCTGAAGGAGATTACGAGTATTAAGGAGCAAATTAGTAATGTAAATGCAGAGTTAAAGAGGCTAATGTAGAATTTCGTAATTTAAAATTACTGCTTAATCAAAAAAAAAAATCTCTTACAAAATTTGGTTCTATTTTTAAACTGAAAATATGTTTTACACATAGTTTAAAAAAGAGGAACCAATGTCCTATTCTAGAATACTCATAATTAGTCTAATTATACTGATTCAAAGTCTTTGTTTAAATGCTCAAAATAACTCTTTTGAGCATTTAAAAGAAGCCAATCAGAATATTACTGCAGAGGTAATACATTTTAATGATACCATTAATGTATTCAACGGCTATAGTGCTGAGTTTAATATCTTCGATAATGATACAATTCCTGAAGATACGGTATTAATAACTGAATTAATAAATCCAAATGATCTGTATGGGGTTATAGACGATCTAGGTGAGGGTAATTTTCGATATCAATCAATTGAAGATAATAAATGCCTTGAAGAATCTATAGTCTGTAGAATATGTGATCGTTCTGATAATTGTCAAGAATCGCTAATATATTTTATTGTAACGTTGATTGATTCTGACGGAGATAATATACCCGATTATATTGAACAAGAGTATTGGAATACAGATGGAGATGATTATCCTGATTATGGGGATACAGATTCTGATGGAGATGGAATACCTGATTTGATAGAAGGAGGAATCGAAGATCCTTGTAATTTTGATCCTAATATTTATCCTTTAGATACCAATGGAGATGGTATTCCAGATTATAGAAGTTTAGATTCTGATGGAGATGGTATTCCTGATTCGGTAGAAGGGATTGAAGATTGTGATGGTGATGGAATACCCAATTACAGAGACTACTATGATGATTGCGCCTCCCGATTGGCAGCTGTTGAAACTTTTTCTCCCAATAGAGATGGTGTAAACGATTATTTCACAATTAAAGGTCTCGCTGATTTTCCTGATAATGAATTATTTGTTTACAATCGTTGGGGCGGAAGAGTTTATTATATGCAAAACTATAATAATCAATGGGATGGTACATCTCAAGAGTCGGGGATAGGTACTGCAGATTTACCGGAGGGTACATACTTTTATGTATTAAAACTAGTTAATAACCAAGTAATAAAAGGCACAGTCTTTTTAAAGCGATAAAAAGGATGAATAAGAGAACTTTATACAGCTTAATAGTATTTGTGCTTCTAACCACACTGGTTAATCAAAAATGTAGAGCACAACAAGATCCCATGTACAGTCAGTATATGTTTAATACTTTGCCTATTAATCCTGCGTATGCAGGTAGTAGAGAAATGTTAAGTGCTCTATTATTAGGACGTCAACAATGGGTTGGCTTTGATGGAGCACCAAATACGGCCACGTTTTCTATCCACTCCCCTTTGTATAAAGGCTTGGCCGGAGGAACCTCAATTATTTATGATACCTATGGTCCTGTAAAAAACACAACCTTTAATATTGATTTTGCATACCATTTAAAAACAGGTGAGCATTCAAAATTGTCGCTTGGAATTAATGGAACTGCAAATTTTTATACCGTTGATTACACCCATTTAACTATGCAAACCGCAATGGATAATGCTTACTTAAATGCCGTTCAGCAAGAGTGGCTGCCCAATGTTGGTTTTGGCTTGTATTTTTATGCGCCTAATTACTATGTTGGTTTATCTTCTCCTCGAATTATTGAAAATACTTACGACTCAGACTCAGATAGTGAATCAAAAGAAGTGAGACACTATTATGCAATGGCAGGTTATGTGTTTCATTTATCAGAAACCTTTGTTCTACGTCCTTCTGCATTAGCACGTGCTTCAGAAGGTGGCCCATTTAATTTTGATTTCAACTTGTATGCAATATTTTACGATAAGTTATGGCTTGGAGCAATGTATCGATTAGATAGTGCTTATGGTGCAGCGGTGCAATATCAGATAAGCCCCCAAGTTAAGGTTGGGTATGCATACGATATGAGTACGAATGAGTTAAGTTCATATCATAGTGGGTCGCATGAATTAATGATAAGCTACGATTTCAATTTTAATAGAACCAAGATATATAATCCGAGGTATTTCTAGTTTTTGAAACATTAGAAATTGGGAGGGTATTGAGTAATTCTTATAGAAGTAATTAATTGACTAGAATTCTAATTCCATCAAACTATTTAATGCAATGAATAATAAATATATCCTACTACTTACATTCGTTATAATTTATTCAATCAATAGTTTTTCTCAGTCAAAAAAACTTATTGAGGCAGATTCATATTATAATGAGTTTAATTATTCAGAGGCTTTAAAAGCCTATAAAAAAGCTTTTAAAAAGAATGAATCAGTTTACTACATTTCTACTCGAATTGCCGACTGCTATAGTCGGTTAGGAGATTCTTACCAGTCTATTTCTTGGTATGAGAAAGCCACGGCTCTTCCTTCGGCTGATGAAGATGTTTTTCTCCGACTTTCATTAGAATATCGTAAAGTTAAAGAATATGAAAAATCCGATCATATTCTAGAAAAGTATCAAAAGAGAAAAGGTCTTTCTATCGATGATCAGTCTATAGAAGAGGGAAATAGTATTGATTACTTAATGAGTGATTCAAAATCCTATGAGGTTTTCCATTTAAACATTAATACGCCCTATTCTGATTTCGGACCAATGATTTATCAAGATCAATTAATTTTCTCATCGAATATGCCAGTTGAGGATGCTATAAATAGGTCTGATGTCCGGAATAAAAAAGGTTTTTATAAACTGTATAGCGCAAAAAGAAATAGCCTAGCTGCGTTTAGTAAAGTAAAACCATTTGATAAGGCCTTCAGAACTAAATATAACGATGGGCCAATATCATTTAATAGCGGTGCTACGGTGTCATTTATCACACAAAATAGTGAAAAAGAAGATGGTGCATCACATATGCATATTTATATGAAAAGGAAGGAAGAGGGAGAATGGCCTAAAAAGTCAATTCCAATTCCAATTGTTCAAAAAGGGTATTCTTTTATGCATGCCTCATTTTCAAACGAAGGTGATAAAGTGTACTTTGCTTCAGATATGCCTGGAGGTTATGGAGGTACAGATATTTATGTCTCTCATTATCATAACGGCTTCTTAAGCCCTCCAATCAATTTAGGACCCAATGTTAATACTCCGGCTAACGAATTATTCCCGTTTTGTAATTCAGAAGGGGTTTTGTTTTTTGCTTCTGAAGGACATTATGGTTTAGGTGGTTTAGATATTTTTTATGCTTACCCAGATAGTGAAATGTTCGGAAAAGCTAAAAATATGGGTTATCCAATTAATACTTCATCAGACGATTTTAATTTAGTTATCATAAATGGAAAAAATAGTGGATATTTCTGTTCTAATAGGGATGGAGGTAAAGGTGATGATGATATTTATGCATTCACCCACAACAAAGAGTTTAAGAATTATAAACTATCAGGTAAAGTTATAGCAGCAGCAGATAGGAGACCAGTTCTTGATGCTGAAGTTATGGTTTATACAAATGATAAATTAGTTAAAACTATAAAAACTACTCTTGAAGGAGAGTTCTTCTTCTATGTTGATTCTATTGATGATTGTAAGGTAGTTGTAAAGCATAAAAACTATGAAGAGGAAACATACACAATAGACTCCTCCTCTCTTGAAGATAGTTTTATTATCTATCTTATTAGGTAAAGGTTATGGCTTAAGTATATCCTTTATTACTTCTCATCTAAATCTGTTTATTCTCTATTAATGTGTATATTTGGCAGAGTTTTTCCAAATCTTTAACATTAATTATGAGACTAAGATACACTGCCATATTTGCTGTATTCATTATTATATACTTTATCATTGTTGCTGATTTTAAGGTAGTAAAGAAAGAAGGCAAGCATTATGGAATTTCCGTTGATGAACTACAGGCCAATTATAGAAATAAAAAAATTCAAAGAAGACTTAATGGTTACGCAAAGCCGGATAAGCCGGATAAGTATGTAGAATATTTTAATAATATTAAGAATAGAGAGGGTAGTGCAAATTATTCAGTTAACTATAAGCAACAGGCCTTAAAGTCTGCGCTTAAGCGAAGGCAATTACTAAAGTCTACTACAAATAAATTAGATTGGAAACAATTAGGACCTGCTAACGTCGGCGGTCGAACCCGAGCCATTATTATTGATCCCGAAGATACGAGTGGAAGTACCTGGTTTGCAGGAGCCGTAGCAGGTGGGGTTTGGAAAACAATTAATAAAGGAGAAACTTGGGATATTATCTCACCCAACTTACCGAATTTAGCTATTTCAAGTATGGCTATGGCTAAATCAAACCCTTCCGTAATTTATGCTGGTACTGGTGAGGGGTACTTCAATATTGATGCAGTTCGAGGAGATGGAATCTTTAAAACTTCCGATAAAGGTGAAACCTGGCAACAATTGGAGTTTACTGCAAATAATGAAGAGTTTAATTATGTAAATAGTATTGTTGTTAGTAATGAAGATGAGAATATAGTTATTTGTGCAACAAATAATGGTATTTATAAGTCTGATGATGGAGGGATAAATTGGTTAAAAGTGAATCTCATTAACGGACGCTACCAAAAACTAATTCAACACCCAATTGATACTAATATATATTGGGCTGCTTGCCACAATAATGGAGTTTTTAAAAGTGATGACGGTGGTGATTCCTGGTATCAAACAGAAACATTTGGAGGAGACGCTAATAGAATAGAACTAGCTATTTCTAGCAATAATCCAGATGTATTATTTGCCTTAACGGAAGACTCAAAAGTATATTTCTCTGAAGATGGTGGTATAGAGTGGGGAGAAGCAATTGACGAAGATGAAACCGATTTCTTAAGTGGTCAAGGTTGGTATAATAATGTAATTGCAGCTCACCCGAATAATACCATGTCTGGTTATATCGGAGGAGTTGATCTATTTTCCTTTACTATAGGTGAAGAAATTAAGACAAGCAATAGAGCTTACACAGTAAATACAACAAGTTCTGATTATTTTGAGCCTCATAATAGTGGGGGGAGTTTTCAAAATGGTGCAGTACTAGTATATGACGAGTATAATAAAATTAGTGATGAGATTGAAATTCAATTCGGAACAGGAAAATCTCAAAAGGCACATGTTTTTGTAAATAAAAACTTATCGAATAATTATTCGCAAGATATTAAAGATGATTTACAACTTTTAAAGTACGATTCGAAATATGTGACTGTTCCGTTTGAAGTAATTAATAAACGTACAAATACGAAACTTAACGCCTCTTTTATCGATTCTAATAAGAATGGGAAATTTGATTTGTATGATGATGCTTATGAGGTAATTATAGTTCATAATAGTACTTATTCAAATTCTTATAATAGCCAAATAGTATCAAAAAATGGAAACGAAAAGATATTAGGAACAGCTTCTTTAGCTTCTTCTAGTTGGGATGAAACCAATATTCCGAATTATTCAATTAGTATTAATCCTTATGAGTTAAGTAATAGAACACTCAAAAGTGAGCGTATAACCAGATGGAGCCTACCAGTGGAGGATGAAAAATATTCACATGCAGATCATCATAGTATTAATGTTATAAATAAGTCAGGAAATGATTTCGAAGTATTAGTTGGAAATGACGGTGGGTTAAGTCTATCGGAAGATGGAGGCCTTACTTGGAAAACAACCATAAATGGATATATAAGTTCTCAATTTTATGGAATTGATCGTCATCCATCAAAGTATTTATATTTTGGTGGGATGCAAGATAATGGAAGCTATATCTCTCCTGAAAATCCCGATATAGAATCAAATTGGAATGCAACTTTAAGTGGTGATGGATTTGATGTGGCTTGGCATAGCCGAAAACCTGACCATTTTATTGGTAGCTACTACTATAATATTCTTGAGAAATCGAGGGATGGTGGCGAGCATTTTCAGTCTCTAGAGAATGTAGTACCTGATGTTGGAGATGGAAACAAGGCTCCATTTGTAACTTGTTTGGCAAATTCAGATGTAGATCCTGATTTATTATTTGTTGGTGGTGTGTCTGGAATTAGTCGTTCTGATGACTTCGGTAGTTCGTGGTCTATTGCTGAGATGGGATCGAATTGGGGATATAGTATAGGTTATGCGCCAAAAATTGAAATCAGCCAGGCCAACCCCGAAATAGTGTGGGCTGGTGTTAAGTTATCATCAGACTCTAAACTTCAGTTATCAGTAGATGGAGGTAGAAGCTTTAAAGAAATAGCCAACCCTGTAAATAACTATGTTATATCAAATATAGTAACGCATCCGCTCGATCCTCAAACTGCCTATATTTTATTTTCGCATGCAAATTTTCCAAAAATACTGCGAACAACAGATTTAGGAGAATCTTGGGAAGATATTACCGGGTTTGGTATCTCTGGCAGTAGTACAAGTAGTAATGGATTTCCTAATGTAGCAACACTTTCGATGTTAGTAGCTCCTGAAAAACCAAATGAATTATGGGCAGGTACTGAAATAGGACTTTTTATTTCTAAAGATAATGGTACCTCATGGGAGTATTCTGATAATGGATTACCAGCAGTATCAATTTGGGATATGAAATGTAAAGGAGACGAAATAATTTTAGCTACGCATGGTTTAGGAGTTTGGACACTTAAAAGAGAAGGCGTTTCAAATACCCTTAAACACCCATATATCGTAGATGCAAGCTCAAATCCTAAGCAAGAATTAATAATTAGTTCTATTGCTGATGTTGACTATGATTCTGTACAAATATTTATAAATGATGAAATAGTTAATGTTGAGTATAATACACCTTCTGGAAGCAGACGTAATATTATAAATATTGAATCCTTAAATGATTTTAAGCTTAAATTTATTGGTTATATAGGAGAAGTGGCCTACATATCGAATACCAAATATATAAGCTTAATAAATATCAAGGAGCCAGTAAACTCTTATGTCAATAATTTTTCATATAAATTCGAAGATTTTTATGGTGATGGTTTTAAAGTCTCGCGGGGTATTTTAGATAATAATGCTATGCAATCAAATCATCCCTACGAAAAAGATGTCAATCTAACTTACCAATTGAAGTATCCAATTATAGTATCTGATGATGATGAAAGGGCATTTATAAAATATGAAGATATTGCCTTTGTTGAAGAAGGAGAAGTTGGCGCTACATTTTTAGATCAATCATTTTATGACTATGTAGTAGTTGAAGGTAGTTTGAATGGTATTGATTGGATACCAATTATTGAAGGATATGATTATTCCTATAATTCGGATTGGAAGAGTTCAGGAAGAAATGTAGACTCATCGCCTAAACAAAGTGATTATACAAAGCATCATATTAATCTCTTAGATTTCTTTAATCCCTCGGATACTATTTTGGTCCGTTTTAGATTGTTCTCAGATGAAGAAGTTACAGGCTGGGGTTGGGCTATTGATAACCTTAAAATTCAGGATTCCACATTTCTTAGAATCGATGATATCGAATTTGAAGTTCTGATTAAACCAAATCCTATTACAAATGGAGTGTTCCATATTGGCATAGAAGATGCTTATCAAGGAAACTTGCAGCTGAGGATTTATGATTTGTCGGGTAAAATTATTTATTCAGAACTTGTAAATAAAAATTTAGGCAGTTTTAAGCTTACTCGAAATATTAACTTCCCTGCCGATGGCATGTACATTGTTAATTTATTGATGGATAAAAGGAATGTTACAAGAAAGATACTTGTTACACATTAAGATAAAATTACCTTTGCGATATTAAACGGAAATTGTCTTTTACTTCTAAAAACTATTTCGTAATTTAGAATGAACAAATGTATTTGACTTTAGTTGTCTGAACTTGTGGTTTTTATATTAATCTTATTTAGATTGATTAAAAATAAAATAAAAAAAGACATATATATCTTTTGTTAGTGAGATAATATACTTTATATTTGTTTAATAATTGATCCTAGATTATAAACGAAACAAACAAAACGACGAAATAATGACTCCATCACAGTTCAACGAAAGCCTACTAGGCTTACAAGAAAAACTTAGGTATTTCGCTTTGAGTTTAACAGCAAATGAAGACGATGCTAGTGATCTCCTACAAGAGACAACCTTAAAGGCATTAACATATAGGAAACAATTTGTTTCAAATACAAATTTTAAGGCTTGGGTATTTACTATAATGAAGAATACCTTCATAAATAACTACCGACGTGTTCAAAAAACGCGTAACACTTTTGATTCAGCAGAAGATGCTTATCGAGTTGCCTTTAAAGGTAATTACGCCTCAGAAACACCAGAATCAGTGCAAGCGGTCAACGAAATGAATAATAGCATCGCTAAACTAGATGATGATTTTAGAGTTCCATTTACGATGCATACATCGGGTTATAAGTATAAAGAAATTGCTGAAAAACTTGAGTTGCCGATAGGAACAGTTAAAAGTAGAATATTTTTTACACGAAAGAAACTTCAAGGTATGCTTGAAGATTAATTAAGATTTTATTAATGA
Organism: Saccharicrinis aurantiacus; assembly: GCF_947489045.1. Classification (NCBI taxonomy): domain Bacteria; kingdom Pseudomonadati; phylum Bacteroidota; class Bacteroidia; order Marinilabiliales; family Marinilabiliaceae; genus Saccharicrinis; species Saccharicrinis aurantiacus. Next base: position 44,420 of record NZ_CANLCN010000011.1, on the reverse strand, counting down.
TTATATACGGTGCAAATTAACTTTTTAGTTAGTTTGCACCTTTTTATTTTAAGATATTATGAGTGCTAAGTTAAAAAGATACGATAGAATTTATACCCAAGCTGCAGATCTTGTAGAACCTATAGATAATCCAATTTCCAGAATGTCAACTATTGCTTCTTTGTTGCATCATAAGATGAGTAATTTTTTTTGGACAGGCTTTTATTTAATTGATAAAGGGGAATTATTAGTAGGACCTTATCAAGGCCCCATTGCGTGTTTAAGACTCAAGAAAGATGTTGGAGTATGTTGGGCAGGCTTAAATACTTCTAAGACAGTAATAGTGGATGATGTTGAAACTTTCCCTGGCCATATTGCTTGCAGCTCATTAACAAAATCTGAAATAGTAGTTCCTGTTATTGATAAAAAAGGTAATACTATTGGCGTATTAGATGTCGATAGTAAAGAGTTATCAAATTTTGATGAGGATGACAAGCAGGGCCTAGAGAAATTGGTTTCATTAATATTTTAATTATTTATAAAAAAAGTATTAGCCACAACTACTTGAAGAACATGAAGAGCAAGAATCGGAAGAACAGCTCGATTTTTGCTCTATCATAGCTTCTGTAAAATCTTTTAGAGTGCCCTTTTTAAAGAAATTTATATTTTCTTCAACTACATTCCCTAAGCTCTGATATACTTCAATTTCGTTTTCGAATAGAATTTTAGCGGCCATTGGACGCAAATTAGGAGTTATAATAGCTTTAATTTCAAGTTTCTTTAACTCAGACATAGATAGATAAATGGTATTAGATGTATCTAGAGTATACACTTCCGATGAATTTTTGCTAATATCAGTGATGCAATAATGATTCGCTTTATAGAAATCATTCGCTAATAATTCCTTGCTTAGTCCTTTTTCTCCTAAAATTGGGATACATAATTTCATAATGATTTGCTTTAGGTTAATATCTCGTAATTTCTACATAATTGTAGCTTGTATGTTATAATTCTTACATATCAGTAATGATATCTTGATGCTTACTTGCTATAACTAGTTGTTTTATAATGAATTTCAATTATTATAGTTGTTTACAACTATATATAATCCAAGTTATATGCCAAGTTTCTTTTAGTTAGAGTGGGGGATATTCGTATTTACTTTGTCTTATAATAAACGATAAAGTTTAATGTAAAATCTACCATCATGAAAAATGTACCTTATACCACAGTAATAAAATCATTGATGATTTTAATTTGCTTATCAGCGATAAGTATTGAAACTTCTGCAAGATCTTACTTTGAAGATATTGGTTCTGATACAATTAATGTTGTTGAATACCGTGCTAAAATAATCGACGACGATTCAGGAGATCCACTAATGTTTGCATCGGTTGGTGTGGTAGCTTCAAATATTTCAACAGTTTCCAATTCCGAAGGCTATTTTGTTATTAAGGTGCCAGAGGGGATGAAAAATGAAGCTTCTATTAAGGTAAGCTATTTAGGATATGAAGAGAAAATAATTAAACTTTCTACGCTTTCTGAAAATAGAAATAAGATACGATTAACATCTATTTCGGTTTCATTAGAAGGAATTAATGTAGCTCCAAAAGATGCTGATGAAATTATGCGAAATGTTTTGAGTAGGAAGCATCTTAATTACATGCAGACGCCTCTACAAGTAACTGCATTTTACAGAGAAACCATTCAGCGACGCAGGTCTTATGTATCCTTAACTGAGGCTATAGTAGACATTTATAAGCAGCCATATAACAATTTTAGGTACGATGGTGTAAAATTATATAAAGCGCGTAAAGATGCCGATTATTCAAAAATGGATACATTAAGTTTTAAACTTCAAGGAGGTCCGTACTCCACATTAATGCTCGATGTAATGAAAGATCCATATGCTATACTTAGTTATGAGGATTTGGATTATTATATTTTTAATGTAGAAAATGTAACTAAGGTTAAGGATCGAATTATATATGTATTGTCATTTGTTCAAAAACCATATGTTACAACACCGCTGTTTTATGGTAAGCTTTATATTGATGCAGAAACATTAGCAGTTTCAAGTATTGCTTATAGTATTAATATTAGCGATAAAGAGGAGGCCTCTGCAATGTTTATTAAACAGAAACCTGCAGGTGCGGTTGTCTACCCTACAGAGGCAAGCTATTTGGTTAAGTACAAACAAGAGGGCGACAAATGGATGTATAGTTACTCTAGAGGGAGTATAACATTTAAAATTAATTGGAAGAAGAAGTTATTAAGCACAAATTATACTTCAACGATAGAAATGGCGGTTACCGATTGGAAAATTGCTGAGGTAAAACCATTTAAAGCTAACGAGAAGATTAAGAGAAATGTAATTCTTCATGATCAGGTTGAAGGCTTTAGAGATGATACTTTTTGGGGACAGTATAATGTTATTGAGCCAGAGGCATCTATAGAATCAGTAATTAAAAAAATTAAGAAGCGTTTAGATAAAAGATAAAATAATTACTTTTAGGGCATTGAAAACAGAAAAGCAAGCAATATTATTGCTTGCTTTTTTATGTAAAAATATATTGATGAGTTATATAAGAGGTTTTGCAAGTGATAATAATTCTGGGGTTCATCCAGATGTATTAAAGGCAATTGAGGCAGCCAATGTTGGGCATGCAATTGGTTACGGCGATGATGTGGTTACTCGTAGATGTGAAGAATTATTTCGTTCTATTTTTGGTTTAAAAACAGATGTGTTTTTCGCCTATAACGGAACTGGAGCTAATGTAATTGTGTTGCAAGCATTAAGTCGTACTTATAATGCTATTATTTGTCCTGAGACAGCACATATTAATGTTGATGAATGTGGTGCACCAGAAAAGCATTCAGGGGCAAAACTATTACCTGTTAAAACGGATAACGGAAAATTAACGGTTGAAGGTATTAAGCAATATATGCATGGTATTGGTTTTGAGCATCATTCACAACCAAATTTGGTGAGTATTACGCAGGCCACTGAGCTGGGCACTTTGTATTCGTTAAATGAAATAAAGGAAATTGCAGATTACGTTCATGCCAATAATATGAAATTGCATATGGATGGCGCTCGTATTTCTAATGCCGCTGCAGCTTTAGGTTGTAGTTTAAAGGAAATGACTGTAGATGTTGGTGTGGATGCCTTATCTTTTGGAGGAACTAAAAATGGTTTAATGTTTGGTGAGGCAGTGCTGTTTTTTGACTTGCCCACTGATGATGTAAAGTATATTAGAAAACAAACAGCTCAGTTACACTCAAAAATGCGATTTACAGCGGCTCAGTTTGAAGCTTTACTAACTAATGACTTATGGCTAAAGAATGCTTTGCATGCAAATAAAATGGCTCAATTATTAGCTGAAAAGGTTGGGGAAATTGAAGGAGTAGAATTAACCCAAAAGGTTGAAAGTAATGGTGTTTTTGCTATTATTCCGGAGTCTGTAATTGCGGATTTACAAAAAGAATTTTTCTTTTATGTTTGGGATGTTTCTCAATCAGAAGTTCGTTGGATGACATCATTTGATACACAAGAAGAAGACATCTATAAATTTGCAGATTTACTTCGATCTAAATTGGCCTAAAAGAATTTCTAGCATTAAAGAATTTTATTGGTTTAATGCTAGAAATTATATTACCAATTTAAATAGGATATAAGTAGGGAATGCGAATAGTTTTCTGACTTATTATCTATTTCAACACTAACATCGGCAGTATTACTGTAAAAGAAGCTGCACACAAGGTTGGCTATAAATCAAGTTCTAAGTTTACTGCTGAGTTTAAAAAACAATTTGGTGTTTTACCAAAGGATTTAGTAAGTGTATAAATCATTGAGGATGTTATCACTCATCCATAATATCTTCATGCTCTTCGGCTTTATTAATATCATTTTTTAGTTCGTCCAAATTTTTGATGTGTTTTAGGTAAATAGGGTCGTATACAAATCGAAAACATAGATACATAAATAGCAGCGTAACTACATAAACTAAGGAGCCAATAAATATTGGTGTTTTAAAAAAGGCAGTATGGTCTGGATTCTCAGAAACCGAATGCCTACTAATACATGCTAATGCAGAACAACATAAAGGCATAATGAAAATTGCAATCCATTTGAACTGGATGTATATTTTTTTTAGTATTGGTACCGTACTGTTTAAGAATGATGAGGTGGTGGTTTCAGATAGCTTTTTAATATTAAATAATCCCAACAATGGTATTATATACATAGTCAATATAACAAACACAAAAATATCAAAATGGACAGCAGATTTCTCGTCAAATTTAAAATTAGCGAATAGTAGAATTGCTATTATCAATACAAATGAAATACTATTTTCAATTATAAACTTACGTTTCAAACGATTTATTTCGTTTTGGCTTTTCTTGCGGGTAATAGATTCTATTTCTTTGAGAGTTAATTTCACTTTAAGTTGATCTCTCGTTTGTTTCTTCCAATTCTCCCTAAGTTTTTCAATACTAGTAAAGTCTTTCATCCTGCATCAATTTTTTAAGGGTTTTCTTTACTCTGCTCATTTTCACTCTCACATTAACTTTTGAAATTCCAAGTATCTCGCTAATTTCACAATACGAGGTCTCCTCTAAATAAAGAAGAACAAGTGTTTTATCTATTTCTGATAAATGGTTGATGGCTCTATAAAGGGTGCTAATCATTTCTGCTGATTCGGCCTCTAAATAAAAAGGAGATTCATCATAAATACAATCACGTTCAGGCATAGGGTCATTCTTCGAATGCTTTTTTTCTTTTCTAATCCATGATACAGCAGTGTTAATAGCTACCCGATAAATCCAAGTAGAAACTTTACTTTGGTGTTTAAAGGAAGCATAGCCTTTATAAAGCTGTATGCATATTTCCTGAAACATGTCTTTTGCTTCGTCGTCTGATTTGGCATAAACCAGCGCTACCTTGTGTATTAGCGCTTGGTTCTGTTGTATCAGTTCTTCAATAGTAAGGTTATTTTGCACGTTAGGTTATTGATTTATTTGTTCATAGAGCTTACTGTGTATCCTTTTTGTTTTAATAAATTTATGATTCCGTTGTCACCTGACAAGTGCGCTGCACCTACTGCAATAAATGAAGATTCATTTTGCATAATAGAATCTAACTTTGGAATCCAATTTTTATTTCTGTCTTCTAGTAGTTTGGCTTCAATGCTTTTATCATCATCTTTATCTAATTCTGCTTGCATAAATTGATGCAACGAATCAAGGTTCTTAGTTAAATAGATTTCCTTCAGTTCTTCAAACTGTTTAATCATAAATATTTCGTCCTTATTGGGGATGTACATATCTAATCCTGAGGCTTCGATAATGTTAAATTGTTCATCAATACTCTCTAGGGAATTAATGTTGAGCTTATTCTTTTTCGCGATTTTAGTAAATACCTGCTCATAGTTTTCAATATTATCATAATACTCCATACAGGCGAGGGATACTAAATTGAATGGTTTTAGTTTAAAATAGCGATCTATTTTACTTTCTTTTATTTGTAACGTATCTGCAAAGTAACTATAAAGTAAGTCGTAGTCTTCTTTGCTCATATAATCTTTTAAAGATTTCCCATCCGGAAGCATCAAACGTTGCGCCATTTTAACCTGCTCTTTTATGGATAGATCAATATCAACTTCTAGCGTTAAAGAGGTGGCTGATTTTAAGGTTTGTAAAGCATCTTCGCCAAGAAAGAAGTCCTTTTCGGGCATTAGGTGGATGGTGCCGTACAAATAGGATGGTTCAGTTTGTTTATCAGAAGATATTTTCCAAAGCAAGGTACCCGAATTTGCTGTTGTACTAGTGGGGGCTTTAAAATTTACTAATGTGAAAAATAATATAATTGCAACAATTACAACTGAAGAGCTTATTATTAGTTTTTTCATTTGTTTTGAGTTATTAGCTTATTAGAATTAAAAATAATTTGTTTGAGCTCAATTCATAAGTCGTAAACTAATGATAATTGTTACAAGAAAAACTGAAAAATATTATGAATGTATGATTTAAGGATTAATTGGAGCTTAGAATTGCGAGTGAAATTGCCATAGGCCATTAATCTCGGTATATAAATGATTACTTCAAAAAAGGGTCAAGTTTAGTGATCTTAACTATTACGTTACTAATCTTATGTACTGATTAGTCGTTAAAATGACTCTGTCATATTAAAGTATAAGAGCGTTTGATTGTTTATTGGGTCTTTACCTATATCTAATCTAAAATTCATGCGTGGTTGTACCTCTACTCTTAATCCTATACCATAATTGGGTAGGGCATGTATTTCTCCTTCAGTTTCCAAATCAACGGTTCCAACTCCAGCCCAAGCAGCAAAGCCAAGTTTAGATAATAGCTTGCGCATTTTTGTTTCATCTCCTAGGTTGAACATATGTCGGTATTCTGCAATTGAATAAACAGAATGTTTGTCTCTAAATTGGCCTTTATAATATCCTCTTAAATCGAAAGGTGATCCTACCATCGACAACTCTGTTAAGGGTACGTCGCCAACTGTAAATCTACCATTAACAGTCCATGCTAAAATTCTTCTATCGCCAAGGAACTTCAATTCTTTAAACTGTCGGTAATCTGCATTTATCACTGCAAACTCATTGGTGCTGCCAAAAGCCTTAGAATAATATGTGGCATTTAATTCCATTAACATTCCACTATATGCATTGGCTGGCAAATCGCGTGTATCGTAAAGTATATTTACTCCAATACCTACATTGGTATAAGTGAGGCCTAAAGAATCACCTCCAGCAGACATATAATCGGCGTTATTTACAATACCTTCACTTGGGTCTTTCATTTTATTATGGGTAAAATCAAATGATGTCCCCCAAAAAAGATCAGAATCTTTATACCTAAATAAGAACGTAGGATTAACCTGAATATTCATATCTCGGTATTCTGTGGTTTCAGTACCTCTCTCAATGCTAATGTTATCATCATATCCCACACCATAATAATGATTGAGCGTGTTCATGTATGATATTTGTCCAAAAATTCGAAATCTATCCTGATTAAAGAATAGTTGAGGTTTGATCATAAAACTACCGCCACCATTTGCCATGTAAGCAAATGCAAAAGGCAAAACGGAACGTTTTAAAAGCGAATCAGCAGGGTTTGTTGAGAAGGTTAATAAAGTACTTCCTCCAATTAATAAACCATAATCAGGGGTATAACCTGGGCCTCCGAGTATGCTAAATTTTAGATTTTTACTTTTTATTGAGTCTGTTTGTGTTTGCGAAAAGGTTAATGTGCTTGCTGTGATTAGTAGAAAAACTAATATATATCTCATTTCAATTCTTACATTTTACGATTACAAACTTACGAAATAACTATTTTACTATTGCAGACATTATAAATGAAGCGGCTAAAAATGTGATTGAAAAAAGGTATTTGCAGTAATGAGATACTTCGCTGTGTATTTTTCTATCCCAAATTAATTGGAATGGAAACTTTCACTTAAGCATTATTAAAAAAGTAAGAATAATGCTTAAATGAAAGTTATTGTAATTTATTGCTTATAAATATATGTGCTTAATGTATGTGTTTGATTTGGTTGAATAGTTATAATATTATTCAAACTATTGGTTGACTCAACACATAACATTTTTTTGTAATCGGTATCTCCTAGATCCGCCATCTCAATACATAATTCTTTACCTGGATTCCAAACTACAGTTGTTTCACTACCGTCCTTATCCATTACAATTTTCTTATTCGTATCGTCTATGATACAAGCATTATTTGTATTACAATAATGTCTATCTATTCGCTCACCAAAGCTTAAGATTGTTTCATTTTGAGTTTCATTTTCTTTGTTGACATTATTAAAATAGTCTTTTGAAGCAAGTCCTTCCAGTTTTGTGGTATTAATATCGTTAATTAAAAAGTAGGTATGTAGTGCAGCACTTACTTCAAAAGCCTTCGAATCTTTATTTGTTGTACTTAATGACACGCTTAGCTTTTTACCAACAACTACTTTAAGTTGCGCTTCGAACTGATGTGGCCAAACTTTTAAAGTGTTTTCATTCGATTTTAAACCAAGAACTAAAGTTACTTCATCATTAGCGATGGTCTCAATTACTTCCCACTCGGTTGTACGGGCAAAACCGTGCGATGGGAGAGAAGGGTCATTTGTATTTGCCCCAAACCATGGCCAACAAACAGGAATGCCACCACGTATAGCTTTTCCATTTTTAAAGATACATTCGCTACTCATAAAAAGTAATTCTTCGTTATCTTCATTAATGAAGCTTAACACCTGTGCTCCGTATAACGAAATTTTTGCTTTTGAATAATCACTTTGGATATTAGCGATGGTGGTATGTTCGTATTTAGCAAAACTAAGTTTGTTACTAATGCCAAATTCCTTATTCATAGCTTCTGTTTGCATACTTTTTACTTTAATAAATGTAGATACTAATTCAGATGATCATGATTGTAAATCACACTTTGCAAACATATAATATTTTTACAGAGTCTAATGTTAATTTATTGTTAGAAAGTGAAACTTTTAAAGCGAAATGTTAAGCTAAAACAATGCGTATTTGTTAAAAATACCTTCATTTTATGCGGAGGTATTATAAAAATTATTCCAAATAATAAGGTGCTCAGATATATATGTAATTGCGTTATTGGTAACTTTCTTTAAAGTATAGTTAATATTAAGGAAATATAAGAATTGATTTGCTTCCATATTTTTGCCATCGTTAAACAACACCAACCTACCGTTCTTTATTAAACTCTCTTCATTTGATCTTATAGATCAACAACACGCATACACACACACACACTACCTACAACATCTATGAAATCTGTTATTACAAATAATGATTTCAATTTTATTAAATGAAGCAGTTTTTATTACTAAGTCTTTTATTTTTTTCAATTACAGTTTTAGCTGAAACACGTGAGGTAAAAGGCCTCGTGTTAGACAAAGGAAATGAGCCTCTAATAGGAGCTACAGTTCAGCTATCGGGTACTCTTAAAGGTACTGTTGTTGGCTTTGATGGTTCTTTTAAACTCGGAGGTTTAGAGCCTGGTAAACACACCATCAATATTTCATTTATGGGATATAAGGAGCAAGTACACGTTATCAATATCCCATTTGATGAGGATATAGTTATTATACTTGATGAAGATGACCAGATGGTAGGTGAGGTTGTTGTTACCGGAACTATGGCAAAAAAAACAGCCACAAGTGCAAGAGCAACAGAACGTATGGCTAGTAAAGTAGTAAATGTGGTTTCAGCACAAACTATTGAGTTGTCGCCTGATTTAGATGTGGCTAATGTAGTAAAGCGCATTTCTGGTGTAAGTTTAGAGCGTAACAACTCTGGTGATGGTCAGTATGCCATTGTTCGCGGAATGGATAAGCGTTATAACTATACTTTAGTTAATGGCGTTAAAATACCATCGCCCGATAATAAAAACCGCTATGTTCCCTTAGATATTTTCCCATCTGATTTAATGGATCGTTTGGAAGTAACCAAAGCTTTAACTCCTGATATGGAAGGTGACGCTGTTGGAGGGGCCATTAACTTGGTAATGAAAGATGCACCTGATAAATTCGAAGGGCAGTTTAATATGTCGGTTGGTGGTAACACATTATTTAATGCTGATAATCCGTTTATGTCATGGGATCAGTCGGGTATGATGCAATCTCCGCCTACTTGGAGTGGTGCCAATCGTGCTACTGATGGAGATTTTTCTGTATCTCATATGAAAAATCAATACCAGAACTATGTACCTAATATTATTGCCGGTGGTTCAATAGGAGATCGCTTTTTCGACGATAAGCTTGGTGTAATTGTAGCTGCTAGTTACCAACAAACAGCTCGTGGATCGGAGAGTACGTGGTATCAAACAGGAATGCAAACCAATAACTCTACGCGTTTGGATAATATGGAAGAACGTAATTACTCACAGTTACAAAAACGTGCAGGAGTTCATAATAAAATCGATTTACGTATCAACCCAAATCATAAACTAAACTGGTATAATGCCTTTGTTTATTTAAGAAACGATCAGGTACGTGATGTAACCAGAACAAGAACATGGGGTAGTTACGATCCAATTAATGGAAATGCCGGTGAAATGAGTTTTAATACGCGTTACCGTAGTACTATTCAGCAAATATTTAATAGTACACTTTCTGGCGAACACAGAGTTGCCGATAAAGTAGTTGTAGATTGGTCGGGAGTTTACTCAAAGGCTACTAACGATATACCAGATAACCTTCGTTTTAGCCGTTCTGGAGAGATGAACAATTGGGTGGTTTCACCTGAGCGTATTGCTGAGATTAATGCATTAAGACGTAGATGGGATAAGAACGATGATCAGGATATTGCCATGTATGCAAATATTACAATGAACCCTGATGTAAGTTTTGCTACTAAATCGGAGTTTAAATTCGGAGGATTAGTTAGATATAAAGATCGTACTAACGATTATGAGAGCTTTACTTTTAGTGCAGGAAATCGTGCGCTAGTACAGGGTGTAGATTGGAATGATATTACTGATGTTGATTGGAAAATGAACGGAAATGGTAGTGGAGTTACCGCCTCACCAAATACTTATAATTCGCACGAAAACATTAAAGCAGCTTATGGTCAATTTCTATTTGATATAAACGATCGTTTAGAGATTGTTGGTGGTGTTCGTATGGAACATACAGACATTGGTTATTTTCTTCCAAATCCTACCATGGAAAATGAAGACAATAATGAGGTAGAGATGAACGAAACCTATATGGATTTTTTACCGAGTATACATTTTAAATATAAACTAGATAAAAATCAGAATATACGAGCATCTTACTTTAAATCGGTTATTCGCCCGGGGTTTGCAGAGTTTGTACCCATTAGCAATACCGATACTGAGGATGATTGGGAAGAAAGAGGAAATCCGAATGTGCAACGTACCATTGGACACAACCTTGATTTGCGTTACGAGTTTTTCCCTTCAGGATTAGATAAATTTATGATAGGTGGATTTTATAAGCAATTAATCGATCCTATTGAGTATGCCTTAAATCGCACAGCAGGTTATATTATGCCAGATAACTTTGGTACTGCTACCAATTGGGGTATTGAATTAGATGTAGTTAAATACTTCAGAAACTTTGGTATAAGCGGTAACTATACTTATACAAATTCAGAAATTACTACTGATAAATCGTATTACACACGTGTTGATCCAGACGATTCAAGCTCGGATCTAATTTTAGCAACACGCGAAGAAACAAGAGCCTTACAAGGACAGGCAGCACATATCGGTAACTTATCATTACTATATAAGGACAGCAAACGTGGCCTTGATATACAATTAGCAAGTGTTTATACAGGAGATAGAATCCATAGCCTTTCGGCCTTCTATAAAAATGATATGTGGCAACGAGGATTTTGGCAGCTCGATTTTTCAGCTGAGAAGAAAATAGGAAACGTAACTGTATATACTAAGCTGTATAACTTACTGAATAATGCTTACGAAATAGAAATTCGTCAGCCAATTACGTCCGATCAGGCGATGTTCCCTCAACAAGGTGAAACAGGAGATAATGTTTTAGTACGCCAGGACTTCTACGGACGTCAGTTTTTAATTGGATTGAAATATAAATTTTAACGCATATTACACTAACAAATTACACTATTAACAAATGATTAAAAGAAATTTTTTCGCAAAAGCAATGGTTGCTGCTGCTTTAATAGCTGCACCTGCAATGTTTACTTCATGTTCTGATGATGATTCTTCAAAACCAGGAGGAGGAGACGATATTGATTTAGATGAAGGTCGCCCAACAGGTTCTGTTGCAATTGGTGGTGCTTTAGATGAAGATATGACACTTATTTCAGATAGTATTTATTGGTTAGCCGAAAACTTGATTATTGGAGAAGGGGTTACTTTAAACATTGAGCCAGGAACAGAAATTCAAGTGAGTCCTTACACCAACCCTGAGATTGTTGTAGCCGGTAATATTTATGCTTGGGGTACTGAGCAAGCTCCAATTACTTTTACACTTTCTGAAAATCAACCAGAGTATTTCGAATACAATCGTTACAACTGGGGTGGTATTGTTGGTCGCGATATGGATGATCCAAACCAAGAAATTGGTATGACTTACGTTACTGTTGAGTACGCAGGTGGACCCGTAAACTCTAACTCAGAAGCAGTACGTAATGGTAAATTAGAGCCAGGTGAGTTAGGTTACTCTATTTTCTTTAACAACAACAAAGGACAAGTTTATATGGAGAACTGTACTGTTGCTCACTCTGGTGGAGATGCCATCTACATTGAGCGCGGTAAAGTAGCACTTTTTCATAATGTTGTTGCTTATGCAGGTACAACAGAAGATGAGGCTTTTAACTTTAAGCAAGGAACTACAGGAGACTGTGCTTTTAACTTAATGTATTCAGCTGCTACAAACGGTATCAAAATTAATAACTCTAAACCTATCGATGGTGACCCTCAAACAAACGTAAACATGTACAACAACACAGTTGCCTATTGTGGATGGAGACGTGATGGTGAGCGTGGTGGATCTATCAACATCGAAAAAGGAGCACGTGGTTTAATTGCCAATAACTTAATTGTTAACTCTAAATTTGGTACTAAGGTTGATGAAGGTGCCGACCTTCAAAACCTAACTGTATCTAATAACTATTACTATGGTCAAGTATTTAAAAGCGACCAAGGTGGTAATGGTTACTTACCGCATCATGGTATTCTTATTGGTGATGTAATTTACGAGAAAGACGAAGATGGTGAAGATACTGATGTAGTTTGGGCTACTTTTGATGATGTATTCAACTTCACTTGTAACATCTTTGAAGGGGAAGACCTTACTAGTGATTTAGAAAGTCCTCAGTTTGTAAATTTCAACGATCAACCAGCAAATGAACATGCTGATCCTTCTAAAGAGTTAGATTATAAGGATATGGATTTTGCCATTTCTTCAGCTTCACCAGCTGCAACACACGGAACAGAGGAGCAATCATTATTAGCCGATCAGGTAGTTGAATCAGTAGGTGGTAAAACTATTGTTCGTCCAGGATTATCGGCTGTTGTTGGTGCCTTTGGTGCTAAATAATACGCTATATTGATTACTTAAAATATCTTACCTCGGATGGCTCCTGGCCATCCGAGGTTTTAAATAATAAACTCCAGACTGAAGATTAACAAACTATTGCTACAATAATTATATAAAAATTTCATTTGATGAAAGCATTAAAAATATTTTTCAGCCTCCTAGTTATTATCTTTTCATCGTGCCAGCATTCTGCTGAGCAAGATCAATCGCTAAAACCCGATCGCATCATCCTATCCATACAGGAAGATCCTACTACACAAATGGGTATTACTTGGCGAACGATGCAAGAAACTCCAAAATCTCTTGTTCAGGTAAGTATTGAAAATTCAACGCCCGATTTAAAAGAAACGGCAAAAACATATACAGCCCAAACCTACAGTTATAATAATGGCAAGCAAGATGTAATTAGCCATAGAGTAACTATTAAAGATTTAGAACCCGCTACTGTTTATGCTTATCGTGTTGGCGATGGTAGTAACTGGAGCGAGTGGAATACTTTTGAAACAGCTGATAAAAACGAATCAAAACTATCGTTTGTATACTTTGGCGATGTGCAGTATGGGTTTAATACCGTATGGGGACGCGTATTACGTCAATCTTTAAAAGCATGTCCCAACCCTGCATTTTTTATGTACGCAGGCGATTTAATAACCACTGCGGGCGATGACTTAGAATGGGAACAGTTTTTTGAAGCTGGCGACTGGGTTTTCCGCACATTTCCTATACTTGCAACACCGGGTAACCACGAGCATTTTAAAAACAATGGTGCGTATGGTGATTTAGCACCACATTGGCATGCTAATTTTTGCTTTACCGAAAATGGCCCGAAAGGATTAGAGAATACGGTGTATTATACCGATCAGAATGATGTTAGGATTATTTCGTTAAATACAACTAATTTATTGACTCCAGGGGTAGATATTGATGAGCAATTAAACTGGTTTAAATCAGTTTTAGAAAATAATCCGCAGCGTTGGACAGTGGTAACCATGCACCATCCAATACATAACTTAAAAGGCGGACGTAATGATAAAACCATCAGTGAGATATTACAACCTATTTTCGAAGATTATGGGGTAGATTTAATTCTACAAGGACACGATCATGCTTATGGTAGATTGGTTGATACGCATAAAAAATCTGATAAATATGTTGGTCCTGCCTATGTGGTTTCTGCCGCAGGAGCAAAAATGTACAGCTTTAATTTTGAAGATTGGGCCGATCGTTTAGCTACCAATACACAACTATATCAGGTAATTGATATTGATGGTGATGAGCTTGTTTTTAGCGCTTATTTGGTAGATGGAGAAATGTTTGATCAGTTTAAACTAACAAAGCAAACTGAGGGCGAAAATATTTATACTACCAATTACCCGCGTCAGGCTGAAGACAGAATGGAACTGGGAAAACGCGCTAGAAAAGGAATGAGCGAAGAAGATATTGAAGCATATCAAACTAAAGTTGAAGCCTTTTTTGAGAGTAATAGAAAGTAAGCTCAATATCAATTGAGTTACTCTGATATAGTTTTTTTTATGGAGCCGAATGATATAGATTATCATTCGGCTTTTTATTTTTCTATTTAAGCGCCTTGCTGGGCTGGCCTCTTTACAAAAGGCTTTTGTTTTATTTGAGGCTTTAGTAGGACTGGCTAGCTGAGAGCTTTGCTCTTAGATCCGCCAGCCGCACTTAAGCATCAAATAAATAAAAAAGTTTTTTGTAAAGCAGCCTTGATCTTTTTTGCTTCGTTTTTTCTATCAAGAGAAAAAATGAAGTTGGGTTTGGGCAAACAGCCCAATACGTAATATTATTTAGAGTAATATTGGTGTTTTGGTATAATATCAATCGCATCCTAGAAGTTTTTATACAATGTGCTGCACGCCTTGTTTAGTATCGACCTCAGCCAGTGAACCAAAAAACAGGATTGAAATGACGGTTAAGAATTGTTTTTTGTTTGAGCGCTTTGAGGTACGAAAAAGGGCGAGTTTAAAACAATTCCAGTCATGAAACCTAGTTTTTTGAGTGAAGTGGGTGCAGTCGACGGTCTTTTTGCTTCCTTTTTTGACTGAAGAAAAAAGGAAGAGCCTTCACGGCTTGAGTGAAAAGTTATTTAGGACAATATTGGTTTTTAGTATAATATCAAGAAATATTCATGTGAATATTAAAGAAAAGCTGAATGATGTAAAATATCATTCAGCTTTTTTTGTGCCTATTTGTAAGCCCCAAAAACACTGTTTTATCTGTCTTTAATACAAGTAGGTTATTTCTAATTTTGTTAATTTAAAAATATGTACAGTAACGCGTAAAACTACAATAACTACCATTTAGTTAGTGATTTATATTTAAAAAGTTAATGTTAGGTTAAAGTTTTTGCGTATCATAATTCTTGCTCTATATTAGATTTATTGTTTCAAATATTTGATGCAACTAAACTTTAAAAACAGAAGAATTTATGGCAGAAGAAAAAAACAAAGTAGATGTTCAACTTTATGATTTAACGGTAACCGAAAATCCTACCGATTTTTTCGGACGTGTACGAAGCAAAGGTACTCTTGATAACTTTGCTATTGCTTCTCGTATAAAAAAAGAAGGAACCGAGTATCAGCTCGAATCTATGGTAGAGGTTTTAAACCCTGCCGACCGCATAAAATCTGAAGGCTTAGCCAGTGGTTATAACATTAACACTGGTATTATAAATGCGCGTTTGGGTGTGCAGGGCGTATTTTATAATGCCTCTTTTGATGCAAAGCAGCACACGCTTAAAGGAACGGTTAATTTAAGTTCTGATGCACGTGCTAAAATTGCTGACACTGGCGTTACAGTGCTAGGTCAGGCACAAGTAGGTACCCTTATTTACCGTGTGGTTGATAGCTTTACAGGAAATGTGAATAGCACCTTAACACCCTCAAACGCCGCTGTAGTAATTGGCGAAAAACTTGAGATTAAAGCCGAAGAGGCTTTTGCCGATGAGGTGGGCGCCTATTTTATTAGCCTAGCAGACGAATCGCGCACAAAATGCCAAATTATAAGCAGTAAAAATAAAGAACTCATTATTTTGATTCCAGCCCTGGCTGCTGGCGATTACGAGTTTGAGGTGGTAACGCAATGGTCGAATGGCACAATGTTAAAAGAACCGCGTTCAGAACGTTTTGATTCAGTATTAAAGGTTGACTAAATGGTTAATCTCATTAAACAATTACTTGCGTGAAATCTCACGCAGCCCTTGCGTGAAAATTTACGCAAGGGCTACTTAATAATCCAAGACGAGTGGCGTACAATTCTACGCCGAGTGGCGTGTAGTTTCACGCAAAGTTATAACAAATGAATTATCAAAGGTTTTTTTCTTTGTAACTATAAAAGTATAGAACCACCATATATGCTTAAGAAGAAAGCTCAGGAAGAGCTTTATACAAAAAGGACAAGCGAAGCGTAAGACGGTGGTGAGAGGGTCTCCGTTAGGTTAAGTGCCTAGCGGCACTCTACTTGATTACCTGCTGTTATTTTCCCGTTGATTATAGTCTTTCCATGTTTTGCTTTCAATAAGAGTGCAATGATAATTTATTGAACCTAACATCGACTTTTGATTCAAATGAAGTGCTGCTTTTTGGGCTTCAATATTAGCAAAAACTGCTTGTTCATACTTCCCTGCGCAATAAAGAAACCAACTATACTTATCCCATATAATGCAGTCATAATAATCATATTCTGATCCAGGGTATTCAATTGTTTTAATGTTTCTGTAGTAATAAATCTCGTCTGAATGAATAAATGAAATAGTAATGGCTAAGCAAATATAGGAAACAAGAATAAACTGAGATAAATTAAATTTTTGTCTATTTATAAAATACGTTCTTACCCATATAAAACTAATTAAACAACCAATTAGAAATAGTAAGGAAAATCCAAGTAAATCAGGTCCACATGGCCAATACAACAACCTAAATGAGATATAAGTTGTCCATATTGAAAACGTCAAATAAGATAAGCTACATGATAAATTAACTCTCCAATTTTTAATAATATGTAGAATACTATGCGTCAAAAGTAATAACGTTCCCAGCATTAGAATAAGTGCACTTCCTGGATAATGCATAACAATAAAGACTAATGCTATAAACAACAAGGTCCAAGAGGTAATGAGCAATTTTTTCATATTTCTTTTAATTGATTTCTGATTTTAATAGTTAAACTTATTAAGACATTTAATAGCAGGTAACGTTGACTGGATGAAGCTGTAAGCGGTTTGAAAAATCAAACCGCCCCACATTGTATATTCCAATTTGTTAGCTACCGTTATTCTTCGCTTTTAATAATTAATGAGTCGTTTTCATACTGTTCTATTTCAGATAATTTCCACTTTTCCGAATAAATAAATTTCTTAGTCAACTTAATTGAGTCACCGTGTTCTATAATTCTGTTAATTTTTCCATTCTCGTAAAATGATGTGTCTTGTCCAAATAAGCGATTATTACGGAAACTTGCATGTTGTGATAACTGACCTGTTGAATAAAAAATCATTAACTCCCCATTTGCTTTACCATTTTTATCATAAACTCTCATCATATGATTTTTACCATTAAAATGAAAAGACCTTACTGTGTCTATTTTTTTTCCATTGTCATATGTGACTATTTCACGCAATTGACCATTTGAATAAAAGGTTCGCCATGTTCCATGTTTTTCTCCATTTTCATTCACTTCTCCATCTTGATTTAATAGTCTCTGCTTAGAATACCTGTATTCTTGCTTCATTTCTTTAATCAACTTTGGTATTATTAGAAAACCAATGAAGAACAAAACTGGAATTAATAGATTTAGTATTTTTCTATTTTTATTATTCATGTTTATCTTCTATGCCTAAATGTAATATAAGTCACGAACCCAAATGGCAGCCAACTAAGATGTATTCGATCAATTGTATAATTACATCTTTATAGTTATTGTTTTTTTACTCCACGAAAATATAAAAACTAATGGTTTATGTTTACTATGTTACCCTAATATTTTCAGTTTTGTGCTAAGCTGTAGTGTTTTAAACGTAGTAAAGTTAAAACTGTAAGTTGCTTAAGGCGTGTTTGTACCTGTTATCCAAAGCTATTTTATCATTGAGCATTAGCTTATCACTTGACCTAGAGTAGTAATTGACTGCATGATAAGAGCCATATGAATTGAGAGATTTACGTATGGTGGTGATAGGAGTAGGGGTGTAATTCCCTTTTTACTTTGCTGAATATTTAAAATAAGCTAAACCATTCATACCTCTTATTGACATAGGTAGTTCATTAATCTTTGTGTTAACTACATCAACTAATTTAATTTTCTTGCACATGCCGAAACTTGGTAAATATTCGAGATTCTCATTATTTGTTAGGTAAATTTCTTCAAGGTTCTCACAATACATTAATACATCAACATCTCGAAGATTATTATTTCTAATTGACAAAGTCCTTAATTTTTTAAGTGATGTAAACCATCCCGGTATTTCAGTTAAGTTATTATCATCTAGAATTAACACTTCTACATCTGTGTCAATAATTGGAAGTTTTGTAAGGTTCTTATTGCTTAAGTCTGTCACATTACTTTGTGTTTGTCCGTTTCCACGATATACAATAACTGATTCAGTTGATTGTCCTGATACCAATAATGGAGCAAACAGTAAAATAAAGATGATCGTTTTCATAAAGTGATTTTCTAGTTAGTAATAGATTAATTTTTATTTAATAAAACGGATGTATTAAGTCCAATGGCTCTTGGGTGAGCAGATTAGAGATAAAACCTAAATCCACTACCTAAATCCTGCCGAGTCAAAGCTTGTTGTTTTATTTTAAGCCTTTCCAAAATTGAACCGCCCCACATTGTTTATTCCAATTTGTTGGGCTTTCGTGCTTATTTTTTAATTATATGTTCATAGTAAGGTTTATGGCAATCAGAAATTTCCTCTTCTCTAATAAATATATAGTTTTTCAATCTGTTGTCCGCATCAAATGCGTTATAGCACTCATTTGAAGCTGATACCAAATTATAAAAACCATATTTATTAGATCCTATTGATATTCTTTTGCCATACCTGCTTATATAATCTGATATTTCTTTCCTTGTGGTTAGTTGCCGCTTTTCTAATTCTCTCTCAATTTCTTTCCAAGAATAGAACTGAAGTGTATCGCTTTTTACTGTCCAGTATACTTTATCGCAAGTCCATGCACACCCCATACTAAAATATACTCCTGACTGATTTCGATATAAAACTATAAAATCGTTCAATCCGCACTCTGTCTTTCTATTCAAAACGGAATCTAACAATTGCATTTCAAGCACGCATGATATTTTCAGTTCTGAAGTGTCCACTTTTACGCTTCTATATCCAATTGCATAAACTTCCTGTATTTCATTAGTCTTCTTTGGGTCTAGTATCTCTTGCTTATTTTCAAGTTGAGAATAGGAGTCTATTCCGCAAACAACTAATAAACAGAAAAATACAATCACTCTCATAATTTGTTTTTTAAGTCACGTAAGGCATGAAATCCAACTAAGATGTATTCCATCAAATGTATAATTACATCTTTATAGTTATTGTTTTTTTACTCCACGAAAATATAAAAACTAATGGTTTATGTTTACTATGTTACCCTATTGTTTTCAGTTTTGTGCTAAGCTGTAGTGTTTTAAATGTAGGAAAGTTAAAGCTATAAGTTGCTTAAGGCGTGTTTGTAACTGTTTCCAAACCTACCTTTCCATTCATTTGTTTTTAATTCCTGTATTATCCCCATACTTCTCAATCATTGTCTCAAGTTCAGAAATGGTCGAATTTAAAAAAGACTGGTCACTTTTTAATTCAAATTCGAGAGTGTTTTCTTCTTCATATTTTTCAGTGAATTTTCCTCTCAAAATAGCATGTCCAAATTCATCATATGTAATTGTTGAGCGCAGATTATTCTCATACGAGAATAAACTTGCTTGTCCCTTTACCTTTTCTTGACAAATTTTAAGTTCTTGGTAAAAACTATACAAATCACCAGTTGTAATCCAAATGAGTCCTTTTATGTAATAATTTGAGCATTTAATTTCAATAACACTTTCAGTATCATATCCACCAAATGAACTTGTGGATTCTGGAAATCCATACATTTTTTTAATCTGTAGTTTAAGATATCCATTTTCTCCTTTAATCTCAATTCCTATCATAGTTGTGCTGCCGTGTGGTTAAATTACTGATAATGCTTCTAATAAAGGATGTAAGCTGATTTTGAAAAACCAAACCTCCAAAATTTTACTGAGCCGAAGCAAACTAAACCCTCGAATTCATACTGATTCGACTATTGTATATACAAAGAGTTAGGCTTTAGTGCTTTATTTCTTTAGTATTTGTATCAATTCTTTGTTTACATATAAAGTTTCTCGTCCGACTTTCTGAGATTCAAGCACACCAATACTTTCCAATTCTTTTAAATATCGAGATGCAGCTTTTCTTTCAACACCCAATTTACTAACAACAAATTCAATCTTTGAATAAGGTTGCTCAAATAGTAATTCTACAAGTTCTTTTCTATAAACTTTGGGTGCTTTTTCTTGAACTTTTATTATTGTTAAGTCAAGCTGGTTTTTAATCTTCGTTATTTTTGTAATTGTATTCTTTGAAGTGCTTTCTACGGCCTTAAGCATAAACATAATCCATTCCTCCCATTTTCCTAACTTGTTAGTTTGATTAAGGAGTCTATAATATTCAGCTTTGTTATCAATGATATAAGAACTTAAGTATAAAATAGGAACATCAATTAACTCATTCAGCATTAAATACAAGATATTCAAGATTCTACCTGTTCTACCATTTCCATCATAGAAAGGGTGAATGCTTTCAAATTGAAAATGCAATATTGCTAAATTAATCAATGGCGACAAGTCATCTTGTTTATTATAGTGATGAATGAAGTTCGTTAAAAGCTCTATTATCTCCACCTTATCTTGGGGTGGTGTATAAACAACTTCTCCAGTTGTGTCATTTTTTAATACCGTCCCTGGAGTATTTCTAATTCCAGCGGTATTATCAACTAATTGTTGCTGAATACTTACAATGTCGTTAACCTTTATAAATCCTTGTTTTTTTGCTAAGTCAAATCCATGAAATATTGCTTTTCTGTAATTAACAACTTCTTTAGTTTCTGCGGAAACTGTTGTTTTATTAACTGTTAAAGCTTTATATAATTCATCTTGAGTCGTAATAATATTCTCAATTTCAGAACTATCCTTTGCCTCCTGTAAAACTATCGCATTAATTAGCATTGCTTGATTCGGGATTGTCTTTGCAATACCTTTCAATTCAGCAAGTGCAGCAGTTGACTTATTCGTTTGTCGAAGTATCTCAATAGTTTCAACCTTTTCTCTTAGAGGAGGAAGCTTATCAAGTTTGTAATATGGTGCATTTTGTCCCATGTTCTTTTTATTTGTACCAAAAATACAATTTTAAGGACAAGTAGCAATGATTGTAGTGCTTTTTTGCATGAAGCCCAACTAAGATGTATCCCATCAAATGTGTAATTACATTTTTATATTCCACGAAAATATAAAAATTAATAGTTTATGTTTACTATGTTATCCTAATGTTTTCAGTTTTGTGCTAAGCTGCAGTGTTTAAATGTTGAATTGGTATTTTTGTAAACAACAAAGCCGCATTTTTTAAGTGCGGCTTTGTTATTTTATGTGTTATTGATTTTTACTCAAACTTACTAGGGTTTGCAGCAACATAATAACGCGGATCATCAATATCTCTAACAATGCGTTTATCTAAACCAGCATCAGCTTTCAGTAAAAGCTTAATACAGTCTTCACTCAAATGCTTTAAGGTAACATATTTGTTGGCAGCCTTATATTTATCTATAATGTTTGTAATAGCTTCCACACCCGAAACATCCGAAACTCTCGATTCAAGAAAGTCAATTTCTATAGAGCTAGGGTCTGCTTTAACATCAAATTTCTCATTAAACTCTTTGGTTGAACCAAAGAATAATGGACCCCAAATTTCGTAAATGGCCTTGTCCTCTTCATCTATTCTACGCTTGCGAGCACTAATGCGTTTAGCACTCTGCCACGAGAATACAAGAGCAGAAATAATTACCCCAACAAAAACAGCAATAGCTAAATCAAATACTACAGTAACAACCGATACTACAACTAATACAACCGCATCGCCAATTGGTATTTTATTTAAAATACGTAAACTCGACCATGCAAAGGTTTCAATTACCATAACAAACATAACACCTACTAATGCAGCAATTGGCACTTGTTCAATGTATTTATCTGCAAACAGGATGAAAAATAATAGGGTAACCGCCATGGTAACGCCCGATAAACGACCTCTACCACCTGAGTTAATATTAATAATGGTTTGGCCAATCATACCACAACCACCAGTTCCACCAAATAAACCACTAAGCATATTTCCTGCACCTTGCGCAATACATTCGCGGTTTCCGTTACCTCTGGTTTCGGTTAATTCATCCACTAGGTTCATGGTCATTAACGACTCAATTAAACCAACAGAAGCAGCCAAGAAAGAATAGGGTAGTATAAACTTTAAGGTATCCCAATTAAACGGAAGGTTTGCCCATAAGTCGGTATTTGGAGTTGGGAATTTACCTTTTAAACCTTCGCCACCACCTTCTCTAATATAAGAACCAACGGTTGATACATCTAAATCGGCAAAAATAACGATTAAGGTAGTAATAATAATGGCGGTAAGTGCTGCAGGTAATTTCTTGGTAGCCTTAGGTAATAAGTAAATAACTGCCATAGCAAATAATACCAAACCAATCATGGTGTACAGTTCTGGCCCGTGCATCCACACATCGGCATAGGTTTTTAATCCATCGGCAGCAACTTCTAAATGTTTGTGGGTAAACATTTTTATCTGCGCCCAAAAAATAACAATGGCCAAACCATTCACAAAACCTAACATCACAGGGTGGGGTATTAGTCGGATAAACTTACCTAACTTAAATACTCCTGATACAATCTGAATAATTCCCATTAGCACAACGGCAGCCAATAGATAAAAATAGCCCATGTTCTCAATAGGTACTTCCATTGCCATTCCGCGCGCATGGCCTTCGGAAATAAGGTGTACAAAAATTACGGCTACAGCTCCTGCTGCTCCTGAAATCAATCCAGGTCTACCGCCAAATAGCGCTGATATTAAACCAATAATAAATGCACCCGATAGTGCCACTAATGGATCAATCCTGGCAACAAAGGCAAATGCTACAACTTCAGGAATCATGGCTAATGAAACGGTAATTCCAGCAAGTACCTCATTTTTTACATTAGCTTTAGTAGCTAAGTTTTCTAAAAATCTCATATTATAAATTGTTTTATTTCTCGATAAGGGGGTATCCAAAATTAGGGCGCAAATGTAGTTAATAATATACTAATTCGGTATTGTATGTGGTTTCTTTTTACAAATAGAGCTTATGTATAATATTTTGTACTACAATTTAATATACCATGAAGTACATAAAAGGTGCAATTGTATACCTAAATACAACATTAGTCCCCTTTTTTTACATGCAAACACAACATATGTATAATATTACAATCACATATTTTTGTGTTTGCCTAGTTTTGCATGAGAAATAAAACACACCTAGATGGAAGAAATAAAAGTTAACCGTAAAATAGAGATCAATAAATTCTTTAAGATTAGTAGGATGAAGGAGGTAATTAAGCCTACTAAACCTCATAAACACGAAGGGTATTTCGAAATTATATTTTTATCAGAAGGAGCAGGAGTACATATAATAGATGAACACAACTATTCCGTTGAGCCTCCCTTATTGTTTTATATGAACCCCGGCCATGTTCATTGCTGGGAGTTTTCAAAAATACCGAAGGGTTATGTTTGTATTTTTAAAGAGGTGTTTTTAAGTGCCTATCCTGATATTAAATTGATATTTTCAAAATTAAGTACCAAATACAATCTGCCTCAAAAGAATATAAGCATTGAAAGTGATTTTAAGTTGATGCGCGAAGAATATGAACGAGATTACCCTGATTTGGATATTTTACGTCACTATTTAATTATTCTTCTATTAAAGATGAGTCACTTTCCTATACCTAAAGGCAATGTTCAAACAGAGGTAAACCCAACTCTATTCAAATATCGTCAACTCATAGAAGAGCATTATATAGAGGAAAAGAACCTAGAGTATTATGCTGATAAACTCAGCGTTTCAAAGCGCGTATTAAATAGCACCTGTAAAAAAGAAATCGGACGATCCGCCTCGTCTTTAATTAGTGAGAGAATTATAGTTGAGAGTAAGCGTTTATTGAAACATTCTAATAATTCAATATCAGAAATAGCTTATCATTTAAATTTTAACGATCCATCGCACTTTGCAAAATTCTTTAAGGGAAAAACAAATCTGACACCAGGTCAGTTTAGAGATAAACTTTAGAGAATATTTAAAGCTGAAGAACAAATGTACCCAAAATAGGTTAAATAGTACAAGAATCACGTAGGCCGTTACAATACATTTGCCTAACAGGAATAATCAAAAAAAAACGAAATGAACAAAATTTTATTACCATTAATGATGGTTTTTATCTCAATGTCAATTTTTGCCCAAAAAGGAGATATTAGAGGTTTTATAATAGATAAACAAACAAGCGAAAGTATTCCGTATGCAGGGGTTGCTTTGTATTTAGCCAATAGCACTGCGCCAGAGAAGGGTGCATCATCTGATATTGATGGTAACTTTATTATTGATAAAGTTAAGGCCGGTACCTATCGACTAGAAGTTTCTTTTATGGGATACGAAACAACAGTTGTAAAGGATATTGTTGTTAAGCAAGGTGATGTTAACGTGGGAGAAATAGCACTTGCACCTAATAATATCGAGATTGAAGGTGTTGAGGTTACTGCAATGAAAAAAACGGTGACCTCGAAAATAGACCGTAAAGTGTATAGTGCCGATGATTTTGCAACCGCAAAAGGGGGTACGGCTACTGATATTTTAGATAAGTTACCTGCAGTATCGGTTAGTCCAGATGGCGAAGTTGCTGTGCGTGGCGCTACCGATTTTATGGTATATATAAATGGTAAGCCAACACAAACCAGTGCAAGTGATATTTTAGCTCAAATGCCAGCAGAACAAATTGAGAATGTTGAAATTATAACAGTGCCAGGCGCACGTTATGATGCTCAGGGAAAAGGTGGAATAATAAATATTACTACGCAAAGAGGTGCCGCTGATGGACTTTCGGTGGTTGCCAACGGTATGGTTGGTGGTACGCCTTGGAGTAACGGTAGAGATGTTTATAGTAATCAAAAGCTTGATAACGATAGATACAATGCCAGCCTTAACCTAATGTATAATAAAGACAAGCTATCCATCACTGGAGCCTTTTCAATGCAATCGCGCAATAATAAAGGGGTAGGTATTATCGACCCTTACATTTATCAGCATCCAGAGGAATCTGTGAGCGGATATCCGGGGAGCTATTATGTACTAGATGGTGAAGGTTCGCGCCCTAAGTGGTACACAAATATTATGGGAAGTTTTGGTATTAATTATCAGTTTAACGAGAAATCGGATATTGCTGCCAGCTATCAATATTCACAACGTACCAGTGGTCGTACTGCAAACTATGTTTACGATGCCTATTTTGCCGATTCTCCTAAGGGAGAGCCTTATCCCGAAACTTTACAGCAAATTTATAACCCTAATGATATTCATAGAGATGGTTGGTTTAGTAACCTAGGCTTAGATTATAACTATAAGATTAGCGAGAAGTCAAAATTCAGTTCATCTTTTATTTACGAGACCTCTGAATTACAACAAACCATCGATAATAAAGAGTTCGCTTACGATGGTGATCGTTATTATTACGATGATAAACCAGATTTTCACTCTTTCCAGAGCGATGATACTCCATTAGATGCCTATCGTTTAAACTTGAATTTTGAGCATGCATTTGATAATGGAAATACTATGAATGTTGGAGTTCAGCCACAATGGGTGCGTTTAGAAGGCGTGTTTGAGTATGATACTATTGTTGGAAACGAGTATTGGGGCGAGCCTGAAAGCTACGATAACAACATTGATTTAAAGCGCGATATTTATGCCGGATATATTGATTATGCCGGAAAAGCCGGAAAGCTAAACTACGTAGTTGGCTTGCGTGCTGAGTATATGGATCAGCTGATGAATGTAGCAAGTACCGAATATTTTGAATATGTATACGGATACTTTGAAGAGGTGGGAGATGGTCGTGACTTTGACCAAACAGATTTTGAGCAACGTAAGTTCGATTTATTCCCAACCTTACATGCAGAGTACCAAATGAATGACGCAAATAGTATTTCGTTAGCAGCCAGCCGACGTATCAATCGACCGCCAGCCAAAGATATGGCGCCATTCTTATACCGCCGTCATCAGGAGATTTATGAGATGGGAGATCCATTATTAAAACCAGAGTATATCATTAACACTGAAGTTAACTATAACCGTAGGTTTGCTAAAAGTGATATGACAATTACAGGTTTTTACCGAGGCGTTAATGATGCCATTTACCGTGTAAACCGAGTGGCCTACGATATGGGTAACCCAGGAGGAGTTTTGTTACGTAGCTATACAAATGCCGGTAACCAAAGCGCTTTAGGTGTTGAAGCAGGTTTTAACTTCGACTTGTTTAGCAAGGTGAAATTATTTGCAGGTGGAGCAGTGTACGATTTTAGGGTTATTGCTGATGACGAGTTATTAGGTGAAAGTCGCAATAGTAGAAGTACCAACTGGAATGTGAAAACCAATGCATCATGGATGATTACAAAACCATTGAAGCTAACTGTTGATTATTCTATTAAATCGGCATCAGTTACACCACAGGGAGAAAGCATACAGTTCGAAATGTTAAATGCCGCTGTATTATACGCTCCTAAAACACTTG
This sequence comes from Saccharicrinis aurantiacus, assembly GCF_947489045.1. Taxonomy (NCBI): domain Bacteria; kingdom Pseudomonadati; phylum Bacteroidota; class Bacteroidia; order Marinilabiliales; family Marinilabiliaceae; genus Saccharicrinis; species Saccharicrinis aurantiacus. Next base: position 17,389 of record NZ_CANLCN010000011.1, on the reverse strand, counting down.
AGGGTTGGACCTTTTCTGCAAAAATGTTAGATGTTTTGGGGACCAATCAGGCCGGTGGTTATACTGCGGCTTACGAAGGCGATCAGATATTATTACGTCGCGACTATGTCTATGATTACGAAGGACAGATTGTTGAGTTAGGAGTTAGTTACTCGTTCAACAGTAAGAAAATAAAAAAGCAAAGAAAGCACATTGGAGATGATTATTTTTAAATCATTCAATAGTGTAGAATAATATTATTTGAACCGCGGACTAGTTAACTTAGTTCGCGGTTTTTTTATACCCCTTTTTTGTGGACAGACTCTGGTTTAATAGTAAAACAATCAATCGTTACTATCAAAGAGTCACGATTGATATAGAAAGAATCACGTGAGATACTTTTTACATCCACTTTAATAGAAAAACAATCAATCGTTACTATCAAAGAGTCATGATTGATATAAAAAGAATCACGTGAGATACTTTCTACATCCACTTTAATAATAAAACAGTCAAACGTGACTATCAAAGAGTCACGCTTGATATAGAAAGAACCACGTGAGATACTTTTTACATCCATTTTAATAGTTAAACAGTCAAGCATAACTATCAAAAAGCCATAGTATACTTAATAAGCTAAAAAAGATTACCTTTACCACTCCTAAATTAATAAACAACTATGCAAAAAGTAGCCATTCCCACTAAGGGAACAAACGTTGATGACCATTTTGGTCACTGCGAAAAATTTACAATCTATACTTTATCTGAAGATAGAAAGATTATTGCTGAAGAAAATTTTGGATCACCCGAAAGCTGCGGATGTAAATCAGATTTAGCCATCGATTTAGCGAAGGCCGGGGTTACTGTATTACTTGCTGGTGGCATGGGGCAAGGTGCTGTAAACAAAGTAAAGGCTGAGAATATTGAAGTCTTTATTGGTTATGCGGGCGATGCAAAACAGGCCTTAACCCAATGGATTAATGGCGATAAAGGCAATTGGTCCATTTGTCCGCCACACAGCGAAGAGTGTGCGCATTAGTTTACTTTACGATTTAAGCAATAAAAAGCGCGATTAAGATTCAGTCTTAATGGCGCTTTTGGTTTTTTATTACAAAACAATATAAACCTTAGTAGTGTTAGAATTATTATAGTACCAATTTTAATAATGCTTATTGTGACTTATTTTATTAATAAGTAGTATATTTTATTCGCAGTAATTTTGGTTTTATCCCCTACAAAAGATTTTAAAAATGAAAGTACTCATATTATTTGCACATCCTGCATTTCATAAATCCAATGTAAATAAGGTAATGGTAGATGGATTATCTGCTACTGACTCTGTTACATTTCACGATTTATATCAAGCTTATCCCGATTTTGATATAGACATAGAGCGCGAGCAAGAACTGCTGTCACAACACGATTGTGTTATATTTCACTATCCATTTTTTTGGTACAGTAACCCAGCCTTGTTAAAGGAATGGCAAGATTTAGTACTTACCCATGGTTGGGCATTTGGTAGCAAAGGAAATATGCTAAAGGGTAAATTATTCTTTACAGCCATAACAGCAGGAGGCCCCAAGGCGAGCTATACCAACGATAGTTTTAATGGCTACACTATACAGCAGCTAATTGCACCCTTATTACAATCTGCAATGCTTTGCAAAATGATTACACTACCACCGTTTATTGTTTACGGTACCCATGCCATAGAACTGCCCGAAGTAATGAAGCAAAAGCGAATATACTCTGAGTTATTACGCCAATTGGCAGAGGATGAATTTGAAGTAGAGGCAGCGCTTGAATATGAAGACTTAAACGATTACATCACCCACAAAATGAAATAATATGGAAGGCGATTTTTTTTATCAAGCATTTATATATTTAGGTGCTGCAGTTGTGGCAGTTCCGTTAGCTAAAAAGTTAGGCTTAGGTTCTGTGTTAGGCTATCTTATTGCCGGAGTTTTAATAGGTCCTTTTGTGCTCGGTTTTGTGGGAGAGGAAGGACAAGATATTATGCATTTTGCCGAGTTTGGTGTTGTAATGATGCTCTTTCTAGTGGGTTTGGAGTTACAACCTTCCTTATTATGGAAGCTTCGTAAATCCATACTAGGGCTTGGAGGTATGCAAGTGGGTATTACCGCCATAATTATAAGTGCTGTTGCATTAATGTTTACCGATTTAGCATGGCAAACAGCCTTGGCGGTAGGTTTAACTTTGGCCTTATCGTCCACCGCCATTGTAATTCAAACCCTCAACGAAAAAGGATTGATGAAAACAGAAGGAGGCCAGAATGCTTTCTCTGTGTTATTATTTCAAGATATAGCCGTAATTCCTATTTTGGCATTCTTTCCAATGCTAGCTGTTTTCGAATTACAACATATTGATAGTGGTCATCACGAAGAGTTATGGCTAAATTCATTACCAATAATATGGCGAACACTTGTAATGCTCGGAGGTATTGCGTCTATTATATTTGGTGGTAAATATCTAATAGGTCCTGCCTTTAGATTAATAGCTCAAACACGTTTGCGCGAATTGTTTACTGTAGCAGCCTTGCTCTTGGTTATTGGTATCACATTACTGATGACGGAAATGGGCTTAAGTCCTGCTTTGGGAACCTTTTTAGCCGGCGTGGTTTTGGCACAGAGTGAATACCGCCATCAGCTCGAAACGGACATTGAGCCCTTTAAAGGTTTATTATTGGGTTTATTTTTCATTGCAGTGGGAGCTTCCATCGATTTCAAGTTAATAGGTAGTAGTCCTGCTACTATTGCCATGTTAGTATTCGGTTTAATACTTATAAAGCTGATTGTTTTAATTGTTATCGGAAAGGTTTTTGGCATGCGCATGGATAATAATATGCTGTTTTCTTTTGGCTTGGCACAAGGGGGTGAGTTTGCTTTTGTATTGGTTTCCTTTGGACTACAGAATGGAGTTATGGATGCAGCAACAGCAGATCCTCTTATTGCAGCAGTAGCTATTTCCATGGCCTTAACACCGCTATTAATGATGGTTAACGAAAAGTTTATTCAGCCTAATTTCGGAACCAAAGAGGAAGATGATAGAGAAGCCGATGTGGTAGATGTACAGAATAACATTATTATTGCAGGCTTTGGCCGATATGGATCAATGATAGGGCGTTTTTTACAGGCAAACGGACAACAAGCTACTTACCTTGATATTGATCCTAATAATGTAGATTTATTACGAAAACTTGGTTTTAAGGTATTTTACGGAGATGCCTCGCGCCACGATTTATTGCATGCTGCAGGAGCGGAGGATGCCAGATTATTAATTGTTACGGTTGATGTGCCTGAAAAAGCCATCGAGATTGTAAAAACAGCCAAAGAGCATTTTCCACATTTAAAGATTATTTCGCGTGCCCGCTCATGGTCAAATTACTCTGATTTAATAGATGCTGGCATTACCAATATATATCGCGAGTATCTCGAGAGTTCTTTACGCATGGCTGCGGATGCATTAGCTTGTTCAGGTTTTAGAGCCTATCAGGTTGAGCGTGCCGTTAAAAAGTTTAAGCGTCATGATGAACGTTTGTTAAGAGAGCTCTCATCGCAAAAGCACGAGGACGGTAGTTTCTTGAGAGGTGGTAAACGAAATATTGAAGAGTTGGAAAAAATGATGCTTGAAGATATGGAGAATGATGCCAAGGATAAAGATTTGGGTTGGGATGTAGGCTCTGTTAAGGAGGAATATGCAAAATTCTTTAAGGCACATTTTGATACAGATACTCCAAGTAATTTCAGTAAAAGATATAAAGGTGATGAGTAATAAGACTTCATAAATATTGTTGTTTTGTAGGAAGTTAAGAGATTGTAATTCCGTATGAACCTATACTTATATCAAATGTATATAGATTTACATATACCAGTACAGATCAAATTACTTTCGTTGCAGTATTAATAGTAAAATAATATTTCAATGATAAACGCATATTTTTATTCTAGGATAAGTACCCTTATTCTAGGCTTTATTTTAATCAGTAGTGTGATCGGAGCACAGCCATTCCCCGCATCCGACCCAAATAACGAAGGTGGTTGGCAGTTAAATAAGTATGTTAGTGACGAATTTAATGGCACAGAGCTTGACAAGACTAAATGGTGGATATTAGGCGAAAATGGAGATTATCGTGCCAAGTGGAAGGGGAGAGCTCCTGCTCAGTTTGCCCCGCATAATGTGAGAGTCGAAGGTGGTGAGTTGATACTAACTTCTCAATGGGAGCCTGATTTTGATTTTGCAGCAAGTTCGCATAAAAATGAGGATGGCAAGGTAGTTAAATACGAGAATATAACGCAAGCCTGTATCATGAGTGAGCGTTTCTTCAAGTATGGCTATATGGAAATTCGCTGTAAAGCTGCAGATGCACCCGTTACTTGTGCTTTTTGGACAACAGGATATCAGTCGGAAATTGATATGACAGAAAATTATGGCAAGCGACCTATCGGAAATCCTAAAAATAAGCCAGAGACCTTAGAGCGTAAGTATCGTACAAATTTAATTAGTTGGGATCCTGATAAAGCAAAAGACCATAAACAATGGAAAAATGAAGAACTACTTGATGTAAGGGTTGCTCAAGATTATTATGTGTACGGTTTTGAGTGGGATAAAGATTATTTCAATATTTACTTTAATGGAGAATTATTAAAGAGTGCCACACGAGAAGAGCTAGAGGCTAAGGATCAATGGCGCCATAATGCAGCCCAAGAGCTTTGGATTGATTCCGAGGTTTTTGAGTGGTACGGTTTACCAACAATGCAAGATTTAGCTGATAATGCAGGGGAGTATAAAATTGACTATGTAAGAGTATGGCAAAAGGAATTGAATGGTCCATACTTTGATGCATTAGGCTTTGAAGGCCCTTTTTATTACAGTGGGCGCAGTGCCAATTGGTGGGCGCCAAGTGCAAGTTCTTGGCGTATGAAAAACGATAAGGCGGCAAGTGGTGAACTAAGTTTGCGCTATTTACAAACAAAGGAGGCTCCAAAAAATCAAACCATTTCTTCGCCAGCGGGTTCTTTGAACTTGCCTGCCGGCGCTAACACTTTGTCCTTTAAAATATGGATTGATGAGGATACCAATGTAGATCAGATATCCTTTATTCTTGATAAACCATGGCTGAAGCTCGACTTTGACATCAGTAAGGTAAAAAAGGGGAAATGGCTTACCCTAAAAAAGAACTTTAAAAGAAATAAGGCTTCAGATGCAAATATTAAAGATGGCGATCGCTTAAGAATCCAAGTAAGTAATCAGCATGTATCAGGCACCAATAACCTCTTTTATATTGATGATATTAAGTTTGAATTTGATAATACTCCAGAAGTAAGAAAATAGTTTAGATAGAATAGCAAATGCTTTTAAATAATGCCTTGTGTCTATGTGATGCAAGGCATATTTTTTGCGCCAAAATGTGGGAAATAAAAAAGCCAATTGAAAAATTTTCAATTGGCTTTTATTTGAGCGAAAGACGGGGATCAAACCCGCGACCCTTAGCTTGGAAGGCTAATGCTCTATCAGCTGAGCTACTTTCGCAATTCAATATTTTCTGGAGCCAATGGAGGGACTCGAACCCACGACCTGCTGATTACAAATCAGCTGCTCTAGCCAGCTGAGCTACATTGGCAACATTATTACTTTAGTGTGGGCAGAGCAGGATTCGAACCTGCGAAGTCGAAAGACAACGGAGTTACAGTCCGTCCCAGTTGGCCGCTTTGGTATCTGCCCTAAAGCGGGTGCAAATATAGAAATTACTTTTTCAAACTGCAAGCCATTTCCACCATTTTTATTGCGGTAATTGCCCCTTCATCCCCTTTGTTTCCGTGCACTCCACCTGCTCTGTCCTTGGCTTGCTGCATGTTAAGAGTTGTGATTACACCAAAAATAAAAGGTATATTATAATCTAAATTTAATTGAGTAATACCTTGAGTAACGCCATTACATACAAAATCGAAATGAGGCGTGTCTCCTTGTATTACACAACCCAAGCAAATTACAGCATCCACATCGGTATTTTCAGCTAATAGTTTACCGCCCATTGTAAGCTCAAACGTTCCAGGAACGTACTTTTTTACAATGTTATCAGCCTTAGCTCCATTCTCAATTAAAGTATTATATGCGCCTTCATATAAGGCTTCAGTGATTTCTTCGTTCCATTCAGATACAACAATCCCAAATTTCATGTTAGCAGCCGAAGGCATTTTGCTTTTATCGTAGTCCGATAAGTTTTTTAAACTAGTTGCCATATTGCTTTTTATTTTGCTACAAAAATAAAAGAGCTTACCAATATTGGCAAGCTCTTTCTAATATCTTTTATGTAATAAATTACTTTTTGCTTAGTAAATCAGCTCTAGTAATATATTTATCAATGCTTCTTGCTTCAGCGCTAGCTTTAAAATCAGTTTTGATTCTAGTGTAGGCCTCAAGAGCTTTGTTGTATTCTTTAGCATCCTCGTAAACTAATCCTAGTTTTAACAAGTAAGCTGGAGCCACAACAGCATTTCCAATTTTTGCAGCACTGCTGTAGTTGCTAATTGCTTTAGATGTGTTTCCTTTTTCAAGATAAGCATCTGCTAAAGCACCTTTACCCATTGCGTTAATTACTTCATCTCCGCACGAGAAACCTTCTAAATAATCAATAGCCTCGTCAAAATTACCTAAGTTAAGGTAAGAAACACCAGCGTAGTATTTAGCTAGTTTTGAAGACTTAGTTAAAGAGTATCCTTCAGCTATATCTAAAAAACCTTGGTTCATTCCATCGCCATTTAAAGCTAGGTTGAAACTATCTTTCTCAAAATAGTTTTGAGCAAAAAACATTGCGTTTTGTGCTTCATTTTCTTGCGGTTGAATATATAACTTCTTTGTTGCCCAGTAACCTCCAACTACTATAATAATAGCAAACATTATTATAGTAAGGGTTTTTTGGTTGTCTTCAATAAATTGTTCCGTTGTACTTAAAGCATGTTCCACATTCTCCATGCTTGCTTCCGTAGCGTATTCTTTTTCTTTCGACATGAATTCTTTATTATTATTGATTCGCAAATGTAATTCTTTTACTAAAAAATCAAAATAAGACATCGTAATTATTTCGACTTATTTTGGCTAAAATAGAGAATTCTTTTAAATCTAGTGGTTACAGATATGTGTTATAAAACGCTTTTATATCACCGAACTCTGGGATTTAAATTATTTAGCGCTCTTTAAAATTTAAACAACATTATAATGAGCTGTATTTTAGTATGGTAGTAGGTGTGCTGTTTTTTATCCATCAAAAAGTTACATCTATTTTATTTGGCAGCCTTAATATCATTAATGTTTAATTAATTTTGCCAACGCAAAACAGGTATAATTATGTATTTAAAGAATCTCCATCTTATCAATTTCAAAAATATCTCATTAGCTCAGCTCGATTTAGTTGAGGGGATCAATTGTTTTGTTGGACATAATGGAGCAGGTAAAACCAATTTGCTGGATGCTATATATTATATGTCGTTTTGTAAAAGTTATTTTAATCCGGCCGATAGCCAAAATATAAAGCATGAGGGGGATTTCTTCGTAGTGCAAGCTTCATATGAAATAAACCATCAGGAGGAGCATGTGTATTGTGGCATTAAAAAAGGCCAGAAAAAACAGTTTAAGCGAAATAAAAAAGAATACACCAAACTATCTAATCACATTGGCTTATTGCCTTTGGTTATGATTGCTCCGCAGGATGAATCGCTGATTACTGAAGGAGGAGAGGCTCGACGAAAGTATCTGGATACAGTTATTTCTCAGTACGATAAATCGTATTTAGATTATTTAATTAACTATAATAAGCTATTGGCACAGCGTAACTCTTTTCTGAAGTCGAAAACGCACATAAGCGATGAGGTACATTCTATGTTAGATGTTTGGGATTACCAGATGATGCACCTAGCTTATAAAATTGTAAAGGCACGCCAGGATTTCTTAAACGATTTAAATCCTATATTTCAAGAGTATTATCAATACATATCTAGCAATAAAGAGATTGTTAGCTTCAATTACAAATCGCATTTAAAAAGTGATACTTTTGAGGAGGATTTGAAAGAGAGTAGGCAGAAGGATTTAATTTTAGGTTATACCAGCAAAGGAATACATCGCGATGATGTAGTGTTTAAAATAGATGATTACGCTATTAAGAAAGTCGGATCGCAAGGTCAACGAAAAACCTTTTTAATTGCACTTAAATTGGGACAGTTCCGTTTTTTATCCGATCATAAAAAGGTAAAGCCACTTTTGTTGTTGGATGATATTTTTGATAAGTTAGACTCAGAGCGTGGCGACCGATTAATAGAATTGGTGGGAGGAGATCATTTTAAGCAAATTTTTATTACAGATACTCAGCTAAATAGGATAGAGCCTATATTAAAACAGCTGAACAAAGAGAGTAGAGTGTTTACGGTATCAGAAGGCGAAGTAGCAGTTCATCAGCAGTAAGTCGGCCATAGTCTGTCGAATTTTGTGAGCCGCAATTAGTATTTAAATAATAGAATTAAGGAAGTATTGTTGAATCAATACATTATATATACCATATGAAGAAGAAAGAAGCGCAACCCATACGTGATATTATTAAGCAGTTTTTACACGAGGAACACCTTGATCAGGGATTGATTGAAAACAGAGTGGTAAATTCTTGGGAGGCAGTTATTGGTAAAACAGTAGCACGTGCTACTACACATGTGAGTATTAATAATGGGATTCTGTATGTTAAAATTAACTCAAGTGTAATGCGCAATGAGCTAATGATGATACGCTCAAAAATAGCAGATGCCCTAAATAATCATGTAGGGCATCATATTGTAATGGATGTGGTAATTCAATAAGTAAGCAGTTTCCAGTTTTCAGTCAGTATTGAATATTTTTTAAATAGAATCACTACCGACTAATAGCTAAACCTCTACTGACTATATCTACAATCGTTCTCTTTTACTAAAGAAAAAATCACACTCGCGTTCTGCACTTTCATCACTATCCGAACCATGAATGGCATTATGTGCCTTATCTGTAGCAAACATTTTACGTATGGTTCCTTCTTTGGCTTCAGAGGGGTCGGTAGCACCAATTAAAAACCTAAAGTCTTCAACGGCATTTTCCTTTTCAAGTATCGCTGCAGTTACAGGCCCTGATGACATAAAATCGGTAAGTTCATCATAAAAAGGACGATCTTTGTGTTCTATATAAAACGCTTCTGCATCCTGCTTATTCAATTGCAGTGTTTTTATGGCACAGAATCGAAAACCCGATTCTTCAATTTTAGCCAAAATAGCTCCTAAGTTTCTCTTTTTAACAGCGTAGGGTTTAATAATAGTTAATGTTTTATCAGCAGCCATATATTGTTTTTTTAGTATTTAATAAATCTCCTTTAGTAACTATTAGGTATCCGAAAAGGTTTTCGTTTGTTATTATGATTTAACTCATCAATATTTGAGCGATCGCTATTGTGAGTTGCATAAAACGAGACTACATAATAGTGATATTTTAGCTGATCTCAAACATAAGTTTTCATAAAAAATAAAAAGAATAAGCTAATTGAAGTATTCTTAAGTAGAATTTATAAAATAGAATATCTTTGCAAGTCCAAAGTTTAAAATATGGTATCGGAGAAATTGATCAGTGCTTTTAAAACTAAAATAGAAGCCGCAAATACAATTAGTATAATTCCTCACTTAAACCCTGATGGTGATGCAATGGGATCGGCATTAGGATTAATGCATGCCTTGAAAAATTTAGGTAAGAAGCCTTCAGTTATTGTACCAACGGCCTTTCCTAAGTTTTTATCGTGGCTTAATGGTGTAGATGAAATTGTAGTATTTGAAGAAAATGAAGATCAGGCAAAGTCTACAATAACAGAATCAGATTTGCTTATTTATTTAGATTTTAACGCCTATAAAAGGGTTGGGGAAACAATGGAAGGCTTCATTGCTAATCTTCAACTACCCTCAATTATGATTGACCATCATCCTTATCCCGATGAAATTGCTGATGTGATGATAAGTGTAACGGCCGCATCTTCCACATGCGAATTGGCCTGTAATGTGCTTAAATTATCAGGCTGGAGTCAATATATTGATTCTAATGCTGCGGAGTGCTTTTATACGGGGATAATGACGGACACAGGTTCGTTAAACTACAATTCTTCTAACCCAGATACCTATAGAACGGTTGCCGATTTGATAGAGATTGGTATTGATAAAGATAAGGTGCACCAATTATTATTTCAGAGTAATTCCTTTAACAGGATGAGATTACTGGGTTATGTATTGAGTGAAAAGGTCACCCTAATACCTGAGTGCAAAGTGGCCTATTTATGGTTAACTAAAGAAGAGTTAGAAAAATATAATTTTCAACCAGGAGACACCGAAGGGTTTGTAAACTATCCATTGAGTATTGAAGGGATTAATGCTTCTGCCTTTTTTATGGAGAAGGATGAACAAATAAAATGTTCATTCCGCTCGCAAGGCGATTTTCCAGTAAATAAGTTCTCTGAACTATTTTTTAATGGAGGAGGACATAGAAATGCAGCAGGGGGTAGGTCTGATTTTGATATGGAGGGCTCGTTAAAACGTTTTCTCTCTGAATTCCCTAAGTTTTATCAAGATTTTATAAAAGCATAGGTGCTTGTATAGTTTAGTCACTAGTTTTTAGTAAATAGCAGAAGTAAAACGTGTAATGTTTTATAGCGTATTTTACTTCTTCATATACTATCAAACTAAATAGCTTGTATAAGTAATATCTATAATCACAAATCGAATCATCTATAGTTTAATTAAACCAAAAATATCGATATGCTAAAATCACTGATCGTTCCCTTTTTATTATTGCTTGTATTTACATCGTGTAAAACGCAGAAAAAGGAACGTGCTAAAAAACAAAGGATTACTACCGAAGATTTAATATCGGCTAATCGATATATGGTGGGGCAGGATGCTGCTGCTATCAAGAGCTATTTAGAAAGGCACGAGCTTGACTTTACTGAAACCCAAACTGGTTTATGGTATAAAATTGATGATGAAGGAAATGGTGCTTTGGTGAAAAAAGGAAATATTATACGTTTGTCGTATGATGTGTCTTTGCTCGATGGTACTCGGGTGTATGCTTCTAAAGAAGATGGAAATAAAGAATTTAAAGTAGGACAAGGTGGTGTTGAATCTGGCCTTGAAGAAGGGGTGTTGTTGTTGCGTAAAGGATCTAAAGCCCAATTTATTATGCCACCTCACTTGGCGCATGGTTTAGTTGGTGATGACGACGAAATACCACCGCGAGCAACGATTATATACCATGTTGAAGTGCTAGAGCTCAAAGAATAGATCACTTTTTTTTGATAAAAATTAATAAAGTACTTTCTTTGCAATTATTATAAAAAACGAATATGTTCAGATATAACAATATTATTAACAAGTTACTTTTGTTTACCCTTTTAATGGGCAGCATGGCTTGTAGTACCACAACAATAGAAAGTCCGCGTCAGTTGCTTGAGAAAGAGTCTCTTTTATTAGGGGAGTTTCTTGAGTTTGTAGACGATGGAGATCATAATCCTGATTTGTTAGGGAATCGCGATTATTTGGCTAAGGTAGCTGTCGATACTATTGACTTTTTAAATGTTAATGATATGACTGGTATTGCGTACTTTGAAATGGAAACAGGTACGGGCGATAGACCTATACAAGGTCAAGAAGTGGGATATAGATTTGTTGAGTACAGAATATTAAGAGATACATTAGAGCAACCTGTAGCAGGTGGATGGTCTAGCAATTGGGGATCTGCTGATCCTGCAGTTTTTACAATAGGAGAATCAACAAGCACACTAGCCCAAAGAGGTATTCCTGAAGGTGTTGCTGCTGCGGTAACCAATATGCGTTTGAATGGCAAAAGTACGGTAATTATGCCATCTACCTTAGTAGGATTAAATGACTATATTTCTCGTATGTACGAAGTGGAATTAACCTATGTAGACCCTCGTTAAGCGGGATAATAAAATATTATATAAAAAATCCTCAAGCTAAATTTAGCTTGAGGATTTTTTTTGATGGTATAAGTGTTTTTTTGTTAAATATCACTCACTAATGGAGTTTGTGCTGCTTGAACGACTACTGATTGCAGTCTTCAAACTACCTGCTATTTTAAATAGTAATTAGTGATAAAAACTAAGGCCTACTCAACTTCTACATCTTCCATATCAATTACAAGCGAGTAGCCTATATTTGAGATATCAATATATAACTTGCGGTTTCCTTTCACTTTCTTCACAATGCCTTTTACGCCAATTAGGGGACCCGAGCTAATGGTAATTTCTTTACCTTTAGTAATTGCGTTAGATTCAACATCAAAGGCAATCTTATTCTCAATGGTCTGTTGCATGGCCTTAATCTGATTATCAGGTATAGTAACTGCTCTGCCATTATGTGCAACATAGGCCACAACTCCATTTATTTCAAAAACCCAGTTGTACTGCTCTGGGGAAATATTTATAAAGATGTAAGAACTAATTGCGGGAGTCTCAACCCATTTTTTTCTGTCGCTCCATTTGCGTAATTCTCTTCTTAAAGGCAAATAGTTTCTTATACCTTTCTTATTAAGGTCTTCAGAAACCTTTTTTTCTGCTCTCGATTTGGTATATAGGGCATACCAGATCGAATCTGAATTGTTATTACTCACAATAATTTTAATGTTTGGTGGATTGCAAAAATAGTACTTAATATAATTATAAACAATGACAAAATTTACAGAATAGGTGTACTCATGGTGCGTTTTTAGGCATTCGTAAAAAATGTGAGATGAGCTAGTCGAGATGTATAAATATTATGTTCTTAATCTTCACTAATATTTATTTGTTTTCAGATTAATCGGCATTCATAATTGACTTTTGTTTTAATTCCTTTGTATAAAATTCAAATAGCATTAACTTCGCGGCGTATAAGAGAAGAACGTTTCTCTTCACTATTATCAACTAAAGAAATAAAATATTGAAACTGATTGCAAAAACATTTCATGGGCTAGAAGAGGTTTTAGCTAATGAACTTAATGAAATTGGCGCTCTAAATATCAAGAAAGTGAATAGAGCTGTTGAATTTGAAGGAGATTTAGAAGTCATGTACAAAGCAAATTTGCACCTACGTACAGCAATCAGAATCCTCCAACCTCTTTTTGAATTTAAAGCAAAGAATGATCAGGAACTATATGACGAGGTTCAGAAGTTTGATTGGTCAACTTTAATGACTAACAAACAAACTTTAGCCATTGACCCGGTTGTATTCTCTGAGATTTTTACACACTCGCAATTTGTAGCTTTAAAGATGAAAGATGCAATTGTAGATCAGTTTAGAGATAAAACAGGTATACGTCCTTCTGTTGATGTTGAGAATCCTGATATCCGTTTGGTCATTCATATGGCTAAAGATAAAGCTACCGTTTCATTAGATAGTTCGGGTGACTCGCTTCACAAACGTGGTTACCGAGTGCAAGGACACAAAGCACCATTAAACGAAGTATTGGCAGCCGGTATGGTATTACTATCAGGTTGGAATCCTAAAATACCATTGGTTGATCCAATGTGTGGTTCAGGTACTATTTTGATGGAAGCTGTTATGATTGCTAAGAAATTTGCCCCAGGATTAAACAGAAAGAATTTTGGTTTTATGACTTGGAATAGCTTTAATAAAGAGCTATGGAATAAAATTGTAGAAGAGGCAAAAGAGAAAGTAGAGCATCCACGCCTACATATTTATGGAAGTGATATAAATATGGGAGCCTTAGATATTGCCCGTGAGTCGGCATTGAGTTTCCGTTTTAACAGAGATATTAACTTCAAAGTATCTGCTTTTGAGAAGCTAGAGCTTGAACGTCCTAAGGGTATGATCATCACAAATCCTCCTTATGGTGAGCGTTTAATGAAGGATAAGGATATTAAAGATTTTTACAGAATGATCGGTAATCAATTGCAAGATGAATTCTTGGGTTATGATGCCTGGTTATTAAGTTCAGATACCAAAGCCTTGAATAACTTGGGTATTGAGGTTTCGGATAAAGTGAAATTATTTAACGGTGCCTTAGAATGCGGATTTTATCAGTATAAAATCAACTACGGTAAACTACCTAAGATTATCAAGTTTAGATAAGATAACAAAGGCTGCTCATTGAGCAGCCTTTTTAATTGTTACTTATTAGTGTTAAATGATAAGTTGTAAATAACAGCATGGCGCTTAACAATAGTTTGCTAAGCTCAGTTTATCATTTATAACTTAACACTTATCATTTAATAGTTTATCTCTCTATCTCTAAAGCCTAGCATATATAATATTGCATCTAAGCCAATGGTTGAAATTGAATTATCGGCCCCCGCTTTTACTTTAGGTTTAGCATGGAAAGCAATTCCTAAGCCTGCAAGTTGAAGCATTGGTAAGTCGTTTGAACCATCGCCAACAGCAATCACCTGATCTAAGTGAATATCTTCTTTAAAAGCTAATAAACGTAATAATTCAGCTTTACGTGCTCCATCAACAATGTCGCCCACATGCTTGCCCGTTAGTTTACCTTTCTTTATTTCAAGCTCATTAGAGAACACATAGTCAACACCTAATTTAGCTTTCAGGTAATTTCCGAAGTAGTTGAATCCTCCTGATAGAATGGCCGTTTTATAGCCATAGGTGTTTAAGGTTTTCATTAAGCGTTCAGCACCTTCAGTGATAGGTAAGTTTTCAGCAACTTCCTTCATCACTTTTTCATCCAAACCTTTTAATAGTGATACGCGTTTGATGAAACTCTCGTTAAAGTCGATCTCACCACGCATGGCTGCTTCAGTAATTTTTTTAACCTTAGCACCTACGCCAGCTCTCTCGGCCAACTCATCAATTACCTCAGTTTGTATTAAAGTAGAATCCATATCGAAGCACACCAAACGGCGGTTTCTGCGGAATATATTGTCTTCCTGAAAAGCAATATCAATACCAATTTTACGACTCAACTCCATAAAGTCGCTCTTCATTATTTCAGCGTCAATAGGTGTGCCTCTAACAAAAAACTCAACAACAGCTTTGTTGCTTTCTTCTTCAGCATTTAAGTCAATTCTACCAGATAAACGAGAGATAGTATCAATATTCAATTGTTGCGACGATATTATTCGCGTTACCTTAGCCAAGTGCTCGGCAGTGATTTTGCGCGCCAATAAAGTAATGATATAACGCTCTTTTCCTTGGTGTCCTACCCATTCACTATAACGCGCTTCGCTAATAGGCGTAAATTTAATTTTAACGCCTATCTCATACGACTTAAATAGTAAGTCTTTCAATATAGGTGCTGACTCGTAGGCCTGCGGTACCTCAAATAAAATACCTAGTCCTAAGTCATCATGTATTACAGCCTGTCCAATATCTAATATTTGAACATTATAATTTGATAATATTTCTGTTAATGAGGAGGTTAAGCCGGGTTTATCTTCTCCTGATATATTAACCAGGATTATTTCACGATTATTAGCCATGTGTAAAAATATATTTTCATTAACAAAAATAACAAATCGTTATTACCAAGCCCTTTTAAAGCTATCAAATATCAGTATTTTTACTTTTTTTAACAGTGTGGTTGTTTTTTTAGTTGATATAGGGGTGTAAGGATTTTAGGTTTTAGGACGCTACGCTTTAGGACGCTTCGCTTTGGGACGCTTCGCTTTGGGACGCTTCGCTTTAGCTACTAGGCGAATTGTAGAATCTAATAACTAGTAGCTAACACCTAATACCTAACACCTAAGCCCTAACACCTAAGCCCCAAGCTGCAAATCTCTACAACTAATAATCGCTACTTAAATTTTTTAAATAGGTGAGTATAGTACCTTCTTCAAGTATCTTTTTTCGGTTCTGCGATTTGATACAAATATATTTGTACATATGATGCACAAGGCTATTCATATCTTCTTTCCCATTGATTGTTGGCGAAAATTGTTCTTTAAAATTATAGAGTGCCAGCATAATATCTTTAACTCTACCCTCAAGTTCCATTCTTCCATTATGCTTTACCTTTTTTGTTTTAGCAATGAGTAACTTGTAGCAAGTATACACATCTGCGTAATAACTTAGTTTTTTATGATTTTTTGTTTGGAAGTGATCCAACTCAATCTCCCAGAAGTCTTTGCTTAAATGTGTTGTTATTTCGTTCAAATAGGCGTGCAAAAAAGATTGTATATTTGAGCTGTTTACAAGGTTTATCTTAATTAAGAAGGATAAATGATGTGCTTCTATATTTGTGTTCTTGTCTTTTTGAGATAGTAACCAGTCTTGAATGCTATTTTCTAAATAGTTGTCATCATAACGCGTTGAAGATTGGGGGAAGTAATCGAATAGTTTAGTAAATATTTCGCTATTGGTATTATTTTGAATTTCAAGGAGTACTAATTTGTATTTCTCTTTATAAGTATTGCTAAGTATATTGGTTTGAAGACCATGAAGCCAAGTAGATTGTGGTAGTTGCCCAAAAACAAGTTTCATTCTTTTATTAGCGATTTTTAACTTGGGTAGGCACAATTGTAATGAGGGGTATTTGTTGGCTTTAATGTAGCCCGAGAATAAGTGGTAACAGTTGCATAATATGGCGCTCAACATCAAATAAAAGTGCAGGTCGTTGTTAAAGCTATCGCTCATTTTTTTATCATAAGGAAACAACCACTCGCTTTTGCCTATATTGCTATGTAAATCTTTAAGGTTATAGATTAGTTTTTGAATTATGTTGCAAAGCTGTTCTTCTAGCAAAATGCGATCGGCATAATTGAACATTTGCTGCATAAATTCATCATAACATCCATTGCAGTCAAATGGCGAATAAGTATCAGGGGCGTTTTTCCAATTGTGTTTCTTTCTATATAGAACTTGTAATCCGTATGCATGTAGGTAAGATAACATAAGTAGATTGATAAAGTACCATTTATGGTATAGGTTAGTATTAAAAATGTTTTCGTAATGTTAATATAATAGTAATTATTACAATAACAAGGGGCTTGATTATGCGACGTATATATGGTGTAATTTGTTACTTTTAGGTTTTAGGACGCTTTGCTTTAGCTGTTAGGGATTAGCTTTTAGCCATTAGAATGAGGGCTGAGGGCAGCAGTGATTTGCAGCTCGCCTTAAGATTCCTTCGTTCCTCGGAATGCCGAACAGTATTTAAAACTGTAAATGATTATAAAGCAATAAACTCAGCGTCTCCGTGTTCATAATACTATATTGCGTCACTGCGACAGAGGAAGCAGTCTCAAGGCAGTTTTATTTAGCCACTAGAGTGAAGGCTTAAGGCAGCAGTGATTTGCAGCTCGCCTTGAGATTCCTTCGTTCCTACCAATGACAGCTTTATATTTTATCTGCAAAGTTGATGACTTTAAGGTTTAATT
>NZ_CANLCN010000010.1:0-228028 GCF_947489045.1 Saccharicrinis aurantiacus | reverse complement strand
GGTGTAGCGCAGTCCGGTTAGCGCACCTGGTTTGGGACCAGGGGGTCGGGAGTTCGAATCTCTCCACCCCGACGAAAGACTTCAATCAAACAGAAAAATACAAACACTTTTCGGGGTGTAGCGCAGTCCGGTTAGCGCACCTGGTTTGGGACCAGGGGGTCGGGAGTTCGAATCTCTCCACCCCGACGAAAAGTAGATACGGCACGTATCAAAAGCCTGTAAAACGTATGTTTTACAGGCTTTTTTGTTTTTATGTAATTCATAATATTCCAATATAATTTAAATTTCAGGTGAGTAATTCGGGAGTAAACTATTAATACTATATTTACTCACCAGAAAAGAACACAACTCCTAAACGTAGGAGTGCTTATTTCAGCGATAATTAGCGTATAAAAGGATATTTATTGCTTTTATACCTTAACATAACACTAGCGAGTCTGGTGAGTAGATCGGGAGTAAATGAAAAAAGTGGATTTTACTCACTGTAAAAGATCTAATTCATTATAAATACTGATTTGTATAGGTGTAGTAAAATGTTAATAAACCATTGGTTTTTGATTGATATTGATTGTTTTATTTCAAAATTTCATGACGCCAAACATGATATTTTGATTAGTAGTAATTATCAAAAACTATTGTATCATGACAACAAATCAACCATTCTCAGTCGCTCTTATTGCAAGAGCTGAAAAAAAAGAAAAAAAGAACGTAAGTATCTACGTTAGAATTACGGTTGGAGGAAAACGAGCTGAGTTTTCACTCATAAAATCTATTCCCAAAGAAGCATGGAATCCAATTCGGGAACGTATCGATAGTAAGTATAAAGATTTTCGTAATTCAAATGCCTACATTGACCAGGTAAGATCTAAGATTATTAATATCCACCGTGAGTTAACATTAAAACAAGAATTCATATCTGCGCTTATTATCAAAAATATCTTTTTCGGCAAACACGAACAAGGTAAAACCCTCATCGAGATTTTTGAATATCACAATACATCGCAGGTGAATATTCTTAGCCCTGGCACCCTAAAAAACTACTTTACTACTCAAAAATATATTTTGAAGTATTTAAAGGATATCAAGAAGGTTGATGACATCAGTCTAAGTTCATTGAATTATCAATTTATTACCGAATTTGATGCCTTTTTGCGTAATCATGTGCCTCTCGATCATCACAAGCCATTATCCAATAATGGGGTTATGAAACACCTTGAGCGTTTTAGGAAAGTCACATCAATGGCCATTAAATTAGATTGGCTTGAGAAAGATCCATTTGAAAAGTTTAAATTCTCCTTTGTAAAAGTAGAAAGGGAATATCTCAATGAGGATGAACTTGAGAAAATTAAGGCCAAATATTTTAGTATAGAAAGATTACAATACGTTAAGGATCTCTTTGTTTTTGCCTGTTATACCGGTTTATCTTATATAGATGTTCAGCAGTTAACAGATAAGAATATTACATTGGGTATTGATGGTGAGTATTGGATTCAAACAATAAGGCAAAAAACGGATATGAGTGTAAATATCCCTTTACTTCCAATTGCATTAAATATATTAAGTAAGTACCGGATGCACCCTAGAGCAATTCAGAAACAGCGATTGTTTCCAGCCATATCCAATCAAAAATTAAATAGTTATTTAAAAGAAGTTGGTGATCTATGCGGTATTGGAAAAAATATCACCTTTCATATGGCTCGGCATACTTTTGCAACCACAATTACGCTATCTAATGGCGTTCCAATCGAGACAGTTAGTAAAGTCTTGGGGCATTCAAATCTATCAACAACCATGATTTATGCGAGAGTGCTTAAAACTAAAATCAGTAGTGATATGCAGTCTTTAAAAGAGAAGTTACAAGATAGATCATCTGATAACCCAAATGAAAGAACAATAGCCGGCTAAATTAAGTAGATTAAAAATTTTATTATATTCAATATTGAATTTAAAAAATCTACACCCATATGTTTAGTCTTATTACTAAGATTGAAGACTTGGTTTGTAAAGATACCAAGTCTTCAAATTGCTTATTCTCCTTTCTATATTGCGAACTGAATAACACATCTAACATCAATAAAATTCAGTTTAAAGCTAAAAACGAACTCTTTCAAACGGTTAGCTTTGGTATAGCTCCTAAATTATTAAAAACACAAATTTGCACATTGCAAAAAAGACTCATTCGTATACTAAATCATTTTAATTCACTTACCCTTAGTTGTCAACATAATAGTAATTGTCAATTTCTGATTCACAAGTCTCTGATGGATATATTATATAATCTTTTGGAGTTCCTAGAGCATCAGTTCACCAAGTTCTTTGATAGTAAAGCCATTGCTCCGCAATTCTATGTTTGTAGAAAAAAAACTCACGATTTCGGAACAAGTTAAAAGTGTGATTGAGAACAGTAAACATATTCCCAATTTTCATTATGTAATGCAACCATTTACAGAGCTTGTTGAAAATAATAAGCTAACATATAGTTTTAATGACATTAAATATTTCCAATCATTCCTCTGTAAAATGTCCCAGGTAATTACGACTAAAAGCAGCTCCGCAGTGACTACCTATAGTCTTATTTCCCTGTTTGTTACCTATAATTACAATTCCCCATCTGCCTATACTTTTATTGTTCAATACATTAATAGTAAGGCTTTATCAAATGACAACAAGGGTATAGATGTAAGTATCCTTATTCAGTTTGAGAAGAATATCTCTCAAATGATGGAAAATAAACAATTTAGATACACAAAAGGTCACGATTCTTTGAAAGAAAATATTCTTAATTGGCTAAAAACTGAAATAACTTATTTTAAAGAACATGGCAACACACTAGCCATCAATATTGAACCTAACTTTAAACTCCCAAAAATAGAAACCAATTTATCAGTTCCCCAAATAGCTTGTTTTTTGCGTCAACTGATGGAGTCTAATATTATTCAATCCAAAACAAAGAAAGATACCCTTAATATATTTGCGCAAATACTTACCTCAACATCTAGTTCAGAAATATCTGGAAATAGCCTCTTAAAAAAGTACTACGATATTGATGATCATTCTGCAAAAGTGGTGAAAGAACTGCTCTTAAATTTGTATAATTCGTTTAATGCAGCCAAGCTGAAAAAATAATTACCGCATGTAAGTGGTTGATAATCATGGGGTGGTTTGGGGGTGGTGCCACCCCTTACCACTGTTTTCGTATTGTTTTTCTACTTTCCTTTGTATCAAATCAATATCAATCAAATATTATGGCACTAGAAGTATTAACAACAGACGATCTAAGAGAATTCAAAATCGAGCTTTTAGAAGACATCCAAAAGCTGCTAAAGAAAAACACTAACTCACCTGAAAAACGATGGCTCAAATCCTATGAGGTGCGAGAATTACTCAATATCTCTCCTGGCACTTTGCAGCATATGAGGGTGAGCGGTATATTACCCTTTACTAAAATTGGTGGCACCATCTATTACGATCACGGTGAGATAAATGAGCTCTTGCAGAAAAACAAACAATCATACTAGGGTATGAACTACATCAAGCATCAAACCACTGTTTTCGCTTTGATGGATGCGCATGCTAAGATAAAACCATTGCACATTAGTCTTTATTTAGCTTTGTTTAGAATATGGAATCGGAACCGTTTTGTGAACCCCATTATAATTACCCGTATGGAAATTATGAAAATGTCAAAGATCGGTTCACCAAATACCTATTCGAAGGCACTTAAAGCGCTTGAATTATATGGTTTCATACGCTATCATCCATCATTTGATCCTAATCAGGGAAGTAAGGTTGACCTGTACACTTTTGATACAGGTACCTGTACACCACCTGTATCAAAAGTGATACCTTTTAATAAACATATAAACAATACTCTCTCTATTATAGAAAATGAAGATTCTTTTTCTGATAAAAGAGAACCCCAAAAAAATACTGATATGAAAAATCTAAAATTCACACCCCCACCCATCGAACACATCAAAATCTATTTCCAACAAAAAGCACAATCCGATTCCGAGGCCGAACGCTTCTTCAACCATTACGAAAGTAACGGTTGGTTAGTAGGAGGCAAAACACCCATGAAAGATTGGAAAGCATCCGCACGCAATTGGATACTGAATATTCAAAAGTTCACCACCAAGGCAAGGGAAATATCGCAACAACGCTTTTTAAGCCAAAATAAAGCCCCAAATGGCTCTCAAAAAGCAAAACTCCGACCCATCTCCACTCCACCCTCATCCAACAACTACGATGAACCCCTCTGATAAATGCTATAATGCTAGTGCACGTGTCCCCACGTGTTAGCTACATCTGTTCTGAGCCACAATCCCACGCCATTGCGTCATTGCACGCATTAGCAATCTCAAGGCGACACGATCAATTAAAGCTGCAAATCATCTTTGTACTTTTGTCTTAATACTTGATACTAAAAAACTTCAGCCCTCAGTCTTCAGCCTAAAAACTAAAACACCATCTAATAATCTAAAAGTTATGTTCTACACCATCCAAAACAACACCATCATCTACGACTTCCAAAAGTCCCTTGCCCACATCTCCAATCAAGGCAAGCTCACCTACGGTTCACATTTCCGCTTGTACGATGAAGACATGCATATCATCAAAAAACTATTCGTCTATTTCATCAACGACCATAGTGGCTGTCAACAACACAATATGGATCCCCGCAAGGGAATCCTCCTCATCGGACCTGTAGGTTGTGGCAAAACCGCTTTGATGAAATTGATGCAAACCATATTACAAACACACCAACGCTATGCCCTCAAGGCTTGCCGCGATATCACCTTCGAATTCCAAAAAGATGGCTTCGAGGCCATTCACCGATACAGCAAAAAAAGCTTCACCATAAAACAAGGTAGCAGAATACCCAAAACACTTTGCTTGGATGACTTGGGAGCCGAATCTAACATCAAACACTTTGGCACCGAGTGCAATGTATTGGCCGAAGTCTTACTCAGTCGTTACGACCTCTTCATCAACAATCGCCTCATCACGCACGCCACCACCAACCTCAACGCCCAGGTCATCGAAAAACTCTACGGTCAAAGAGTCCGCAGCCGTATGCGCGAAATGATGAATGTGATTACTTTTCCAAAAGATGCTGTAGATAAAAGAAGATGATCTTTATTGATTCATCAATAGCTGAGTTTTCGATACATATTGAAAATGGAAGTTAATTTTTCATTTAAAAAAGGCGATTAATTTTTAATAAATTTGCTTTTATATTGATGTTTAAATTCATTGAGTTGCGATAAGTTTGTTTAATTTATATTTTTAAGTTGTGCTTAATTTTGCAATCTTGAACTAATTAAAAATATGAACGACATTTTAGATATATTTGACCTGGAGAGAATCTGTGATTATCGCGGAGAAACTTATCGCGTTCGAGACAATGGTTACATCTTTAGATGCAGAAAACAGGGGAAAAGAAAAAGACCTTTAGATGAAAAATGGACGTTAGGCAAACCAGATAGTCAAAAGGGATATTTGAACTTTTCATCTGAAACAGTTCATAGAATTGTAGCAACCGCTTTTCACGGTGATCAACCATCAGACAAACATATTGTTGACCACATTGATACGAATAAGAAAAATAATAGACCGGAAAATTTAAGGTGGATTACTAGATTGGAAAATATTTTACTGAATCCAATCACTCTTTCACGGATAATCTACAAATATGGAAGTATTGATAATTTCCTTTCTAATCCAGCAATACCAATAGATGGAGAACTGGAACAGGATTTTGCATGGATGCGAGCTGTCACAAAAGAAGAATCTGACAGTACTAGAAAAAATTTAATAAATTGGGCTAAAGAAGGCAAAGTGCCAGGTGGAGGACAATTAGGAGAATGGGTGTTTTTAAATACTGGTCATCAAAAAGAATCTCCCATAGAAGAAAATCAACTAACTGAATCACTTACAACAATCGCAATTCAAAAAAACTGGAAAACACAAAGTGAATTCCCAAATTGTCCAATTTCATTGTTAGAAGATTCAATTAAAACATATAAGGATAGTCTTTTAAAAGGAACCATATTTTCAAAAAATCAATACGGAGAATCTGTAGTTGAGAATTCAGAACTATCTGAAGATGAAAAAGAATTATTGGTTTTAACGACAAGTGATAATATGAAACCCTTTGCTCTTGCTAAAGTATATATTGAGAACGAAAAGCTCGTTCATGAAAGTTTAGGCGCATTTTTTACATTAATCGGCGGTCAAAAACAATTTAATTTAGCTTTAGGACTAGAATGGACTGGAGAAGATTCGATTGATGATTATTTATAAAAAAAACTAGGTCCATCGGTGTTCCTCATCCCTCGTCAGCAAAAGATCATGCCAGACTTCGCAGCATTATTTTAAACTTTAAACCCAAAAGCACTAAAATAACGCTGCTCACTAAAGTAGTTTTTCATTTGTTAGTTGTAAATCCCATTTATCATTTAACACTTATCACTATTGAAGGCTGTAAATCCTCATTAACAATTTATAATTAACAACTAACAATTAAAAACCTAGCCTGTCATGCCTTTTGCGTTCCCACGGTCTTCCTCACGGGTAGCTAACTCTATCCAGTAGGCACTTGCTTTGTCCGTAAACTCCCAAAACAAAAGCCTCCAGTTTATCGCTACCCCATATAGGCTCGCCTGCTAGTCGCTGCGGGCTTCGTGGCACAATAGTTTAAAATACATTCCTGCTATTCCACTGTACATGCCTCAAGTCGCTTCAAAACATTCCACTTCATGATAATCGTACTTTGCTACCGCAAGCACAATTACCATTACGTTTCACTTATTATCAGCAGCTTTCAGCATCCCAAAACAAAAGCGTGGAAAAACACACTTTTTTAAATTTTGGGCAGCTCCATTAGCCTCCATTGTATTTCAAACTATTGCACCCCTCGTGTGGCTCGCATTAGTTGTCATGGTTTTTGTGTAGAAAGCCTATTACAATAAGCAAGCTGTAAATTCCTAACAGCAAATAACTCCCAACCAACACCTATTCAAACAAAAACACACGCCAACTAACACGGCAACATATGCCATTTTCCATTCGCTTCGCTCTCTCCCAATCTGCCACCCTTGCTCCACTCGCAGCCGGCTCGACGCACAATTCCACCGCAAACCATTCCGCTTCCATTCCTTCCGCTAGCTGTAGGCACCTGGCCCTGCCGGGTAGCTCCGCAAACAAACAATTATTCAATTACTTAACCCTAACAACTAGCAACTAAAGCGTAGCGTCCTAAAAACTAACACCTAACAATTAAACTCAAATCCTCTCACAAAATTCTCCCAGTTTAGCAAAAAGTAAAGGTCAAGCCCTGCGGGTTCAATACCATTTTTTGATTATACGCTTACGATAACCAAGCTGTAAATCCCCTAATAGCTACTAGCTAATAACCAACCCCTGTTAGGGCATCAAAAAATAGCATCTAAACCTTGACTCATTTTGCCCAACTGTAAAAAGGGATGTTTAAGCCTTTAAGCTCAAATTTATATTTAAACAAACAAAAGTAGATCAATAGATTTCATGAGATACAACTTGAATATTTACATAATTTTAATACTTTTATTAACCACAGAAAAACCTGAATCATAAAAATATAATTTAGGTATTTCTAAAAACAAGTTAAGGGCAATAATAAAATGGAGCATGAGTGTTACAACTGATGGAATAAAAGGATATGAATATCAATACAAAATAACAGTATTGATTGCTTTAATAACTAATGCGGATAAAATAAATTTATTCGTTGAAAAA
Source organism: Saccharicrinis aurantiacus (assembly GCF_947489045.1). Taxonomy (NCBI): domain Bacteria; kingdom Pseudomonadati; phylum Bacteroidota; class Bacteroidia; order Marinilabiliales; family Marinilabiliaceae; genus Saccharicrinis; species Saccharicrinis aurantiacus. The sequence continues at coordinate 220,249 of NZ_CANLCN010000010.1, read as the reverse complement.
GAAGATTGTGAAGATGCTTTATTGGTTATTGAATTGGATGGAATTAAACTAAGGGTTGAAATACAGGTAAAAAGAGAGAATAAACCTATTGATATTCCCAAAATCGTTAGTTGGTTAAGTCACTTTCATGAACGTAAATCAGACAATAATTTATTACAAAAGTTGATTAGTGATACGCACTGCTATGCATTATTTGTAACACATTCACGATGCTCTGATTCAACAGTAAACCTAAAGACTAATTTTCTCAATATTAAGAAACATGATTCTATCACATTCTCTCAAGAATGGTGTGAAAAATTTAAAAATGCACTAAAGAATCTAAAATTTGGTAGTACCAAACTAATGAAACAACGAGAAGGTTTCTGTAAAATACAGGCTGATAAGTTTAAAAATAAAGCCGATATAAATAATGTACTTGCACAGTGTTTAGTACTTGAAGAGTTTACTGATGAAAAAGTAGATAATTATATTGCTACACTATTAAACACCAAATTTTCAATTGCTCAATCAAGAATAGATATTATCTATCTACAACTTTTAGAGATTGTGAAATACGGCAGAGATACAGGTGAGGAAATTTTTAAAAAAACGATTGAACACATTCAATTAAATATGATTGGCACGCCAATCATTGACTCTCATTATAAAAAAAGGATTGAGGAAAATACCCTAATTGAATTACTTGAAGCTAATGGTGCTCTATTCTTAACAGGTATATCTCAATGTGGTAAAACTGAATTAGCTAAAACCATCGCAACTCATTTTGTATCCAACGGGTTTGATTATCAAATCAAAGATGATATTTCAGAGCTTAAACGTTTTCTAAATACAAACATTTCAGATAATAAAATTGCAATATTTGAAGACCCTTTTGGTCATGTTTCATTAAAAGAAAATCATTTTGACATTTTACGTAAATTAAAAGAGTTACTTGCGAATAAAGAAAAGCATCACCTTATAATCGTTTCTTCAAGAATAGAATTATTGTTTGATATTTTTGATTCAAAAGATATTTCAGACTGTAAAATCAAAGAATATTATTGGCAAGACTTGACAATTAAGAATAGTGAAACCATAAAATCATTTTGGGAATTAATTGCTTGTGATAATTCATTACCAAATGAATTTATTAGCAAAGTAAGTAAAGGTATCCTTGAAACTAGTAGTGATAATTTATTGCAAATTGGTCAATTGGCATATCTCGCTAATGAAGAAATAGAGCAAATATCCAGTAAAGCTTTCAATGAACTCGAACATATTGCAAGGAGAGATTCTGTTGAGATTGCTAAAAACTTAAAGCATTCAAATGAATTCGCTTCGGATATTTTTTCTATAATAAGTATTTGTTCAACCCCTATTCATTGTGTAAGTTTTAAAGACTTAACCTATATCTACTCAGATAAATCCGATTTATTATCTATTACTAAAACGGATACTTTTACTAGGAGTTTTGGAGATGATAAAATACCAATCTTTCCAGAATATCCAGATGGCCTAATTTTACGAAAAGATTTATTAAGTGCCTTTAATTATCTTGAAGAGAGAGGATTTGTAATCATAACTAATGAGACACTATTAATAACACACCCTAATTATTATGAAGCAGGTAGATATCTTTTTTTCGAGAAAGGTTCTATTAAGCAAAAATCAAAACTTAAATTATATAAAAAGTGTATTGGTTGTCTAAATCCTGTGACTTCCTACATGGCTACAAGAAATTACTCATTTATCTTTAACAAAATAAAAAGTGATTATAGAGATGAAGTTATTGATATCGCATTTCTTAGTTTAGATTCAATATTTCCATCAGTTGAAGATAGCTCTATTATTTTCTTAACAAATTTTATTCAAAAGGTGGAAGGCGAACAACACAACAAATTGGTTGGTAAAATTCAAAATGGAGGTACTAGTAGTTCAAACATTTATTGGAAAAATAGTATTCCGTTTATTTCAAATGGAGGAGGTTTTAGGAATCTTTTTGTTGAATTAGATTTATCTATTGTTAAAAAAACAGAAGACCAATTATCAAAGGGGATATTGCCAAATACTCATGACGCATGGATATATATTGAAGGGTTAAAGGATGGGAAGCTAGTTTCTCTGGAAAAGATACGCTTGCTTTTACAATTCAATGAAGGATTTATTCGTCAAAAGGTAATATATCAGATTTTTCAAAGACCTAATATTCTTAATAATGAAATAATCGAAGAATTATTTAATGACGAGCATCCTTCAGTAGTGTTCTCTGCAATTAGGGCATCATTAATTAATTGGTTTTCTCTAACGTTTGAAAATAGAACTTTAATTATAAATTTAATCATTCAATCATTTAATAAGAAGCAAGTTGCGATTAGAGCCTTTAGTCTAATCTCCACATTTTCAATCGACTATGGCTACGAGTCTGTTTTTAGACGTGATTTTAGTGAACCTCAAAAAAAGGAACTGTGGCAAGTCTGGGGTAAACTTTACTCAGCATGTGTTAGGAATGTTCCATTAGGTGTCCATATAAATTCTGCACGATTTGGTGCTACCATGGATACTGCAATAAAATATCTTGATATAGAAATAGGACTTGATGTTTTAGAATCTTGGTTTGAAAGAATTGATTACCAGGTTATAAACAACAAAATACTTGATGAATATGAGATGGCGATTGCAGATAATTTAATGAAGTTATCTTCAACAAATTTTGAAGCAAGAACAAAGTTATTCTATAAACTCGTTAGTTATAATGATACTAGATTTTTACTATCTAACTTAAAATGGATAGTTGAATTTTGGAACAAACTAGATAATTCTGAAAAAGATATAATAATAGCTCTTATAAATTCTAGTAGAATTGATGTTAGATGGATTAAAGCAGTTTTATTAAATTCATATTCTCCTCCAAAAGAAATAATAAATGAGATTTTAGGTGAAAAGGATTTATTCGAGAAAGGTATAGAACATATTCTAGAAATATTTCCCGAAAATCTTCTTAAAGATTGTTTAAATGTATTCTGTGGGTTTCCTCAGCCGCTTTGGTGGTTGGCAGTTCATCATAAGAATGACAAATTTTGGTTAAATATCATTAAGCATATATTATTAAATGAGAATCGTGTAGGTTTTGATATTTGTCTGCAAGAATATGTAAGTGATGGGGTTAATGGTTTTTCATTGTTTCGAAAGGATGGTGTCGATTTTTGGATTAAGATATGTTCAACAACAACAAATAAAGATGTATTAACAACATCTCTGATTAATAATATGGCGGATTGTTCATGTAGTATAAATTCTACTAAAGAAATGTGGTCCATATTAATAAAATCATACGAAAATGATTCGAAAATTGAAACCCTTGTAAAATGTATTCAAGAAAATATTGAACTAATCTTATACAGTAATAAAGAGGATTTTATTGAAGTGATTGATAGAAATTTTTTAAAGGAAAAGTTAATTCCCGCACTAGACTCGCTTGAATTAACTAACATGAGAATTGAAAAGGTTGGTAAAAAAAGAAAAGAAGAAGTAAAAATGATTTTTAATTATAAATTAGATAATTGGATAGGAATAAATTAAAGCCTATAATAATGTATAAAAATAATAGCCAAAATAGCAGTAAATTAAGGGTTTGTAGTCCGATTCAACTTTCTTGTAATTTGACAGTAAAGTGCCACACAGTCGGCTACATATTCTTATACGAAATGCTACGATATATTCCTATATCTCATCAATATAAGTAATATAAACACTTTCCCCCTTAAGCAAAGCATCTCTAATAATTGGATATATTCTCAAGTAAGCAGCGGTGCTGCTGCCAATAAAACCATGCTTTACCTGGTTATTGTTGGCCACATTTCCCAGGAGCAAACAACCTGCTGTATCATCCGCATCATTTCCAATATGGATGAGGATATCAGAGAATAATGGTACATTCATTACTTGCAGCATTCCCTTATGAAAAGCTGCACCAAAACGTTTCAAGTATTTCCAATGATGGCCTCCAAAACAACGTAGCTGGATTAGATACCTGCCTGCAGCTATTCTTGTTTTGCCGTATTCCTTAACAGCCTTATACTCATCCTCCAAAGTATAACAAGCAAAAAAACCATCAATAAATAAAAGCCCCAATGTACTTCCCCTAGAATCACTATATCGTAAAACCTTTAACTCCATAACACACTATTTTTTCAATCCACTTTTGCCTTCAGTCTAAACTACTACTGACTCAACTCCAAGCTGCAAATCCCACGCTATTGCGTCATTGCGCGCACAGCAAAGCAATCTCAAGGCGTCATGCTCAATTAAAAACTGTAAATCATCTTTATACTTTTGTCTTTATACTTGATACTATATAACCAAGCTGCAAATCACTTCTGCCTTCAGTCTACAACCTAAACTACCACAGCCTAACCACTAGCTTTCCCCATCATCTTACTCACCAATGGCCCAACATTCTTCACGGCACGCTCTCCAAATAAAAAGCCCAGAACCAAGAAGTTGATAATCCAAAAAGCCGATTCCAATCGCTCATTAGCATTTAAACTCCAACGCCCGGCAAATACCATATAATCCATAAAAGCCACGAAGTAACCCCACATAGGTCGCTGTGCGCCTCGTAAAAAAAGAACAACTTTTCCCATCCAACCCGTTTGGCTTAAATCACTCGCAGTACCCTCCAAATCTTTTATTCGTTGGTTAAACTCCTGCTCGGTTTCCAAGGAAAGCTTCAAGGCTTCCATTTCCTGTTTGTGTTGCAGTTCCAAAAGCATCGCTTTCGCCTCTTGCTTTTCAGCACCCGTTGTCACAAATCGATCGATGAGGTCTCCAACGTCCTTCACCAATCCACCGCCCAACAAAGCACTTATCCTCTCAAATAATTTCATAATCAAACCTTAAAAACTCTAAAATCATACCTAACACCTAAAGCCTAGCGTCCTAAGAGCTAGAACAAAAAAGCCCCAAGCTGCAAATCCACGTTATTGCGTCATTGCGCGCGCAGCAAAGCAATCTCAAGGCGTCATGCACAATTAAAAGCTGTAAATCATCTTGATACTTGTGTCTTGATACCTGATACTAAATCCCAAGCTGTAAATCCCTTCAGCCCTCAGTCTTCAGCCTAGTATCTAATCTACTGCCCCCAGCCTAATAACTAAAAACAAAGCCCCCGGACTAAGAATCCAAGGGCTACACCAAACACCATCAGTAGTCATTACCACTGAATCAACCTAACCAAACAACCAAATCTTTAAGCCCCTCTTTTTAGATACCTTTTAACGATATATTTCAGAAGACAGGATACGCCAAAGCTCACCACAGTACCTAAAACGGTATACACAATAGTTTCCACCATGCCCCCAATCGAAACGCCATGCAACACACTCACAAAAGTGCCTCCTAAAAATCCCGCTTTCCCATTCCGTGAAATTGCCGTATCCTCCATCTCCCTATTCTAAAATCCAATCCCTAATATCTAAGCTGTAAAAACCAACACCTAAAGCGAAGCGTCCTAACGGCTAATAACTATACAGTATCCACCGCCACAATTGTTAAAGCTCTACACTCCTGGTTATTGATGAGGTACAATTCGTCATTCACCTTTTGGTAATACTCAATACCTAAAACAATAAAAACAGGAAGCGTACTATCTGCAGAAATACTTGCCGATACAGATGAAGTTAAAGCATCCTTTGAAGCAATATCAATAGCATCCGACTGTGCCACATTTACTTCAAATTCTGCGCTCTCAAAATCAACAGCTGCAATACCAACAGTCATGCGCGCCACATCAGCACCCTCAATGGCAATAAGCTCTAATTGAGGGTTTGTAAACTCCGTATCTACAGTAACAGCCCCAGTAGTTCTGTCAAAACTCACAGATGAACTTGCAGACATAATCTCATCAAGACTAGCTTGCCCATTAAACTCAAAACCAAGCAACAAACCTAAGGCACCCTTAGCAACTGTTCGTTCTCCTCTACCATTAGTAGTATCGGATTGAGCTACTTTCAACATCTGAGTAGTTAATCTACTCGCTACTTTTTTATCAGCAGTCATTGCTATTGGAGCCTTAAAAACACCACGCAATAATTTGCTGGCTTTACCTGCTCTTCCAAACTCGGCTCCATTTTCACGTGTACGTGCAAATGCCGGATCTTTCTTAATTCTGTCACCATCAACACCACCTTTAGTGCGTGCTAAATAATCGCCACCACTCTTGTAAAAAGACAAATCACCAACACGTCCTTCAAACTTAATAACTCCCTTTTGCCTTGCCATAATCCCTTTTTTTAATGAATAAGAACTAATGTAATAGCAGTTTCAGAGCATTTCAAATATCGCTGTCCCATATGACCATTTATCGTATTTTTGGACCCAAAAGTCCTAGAATAAACCTTGTATTTAGTATATTACAAAGTGTAATAAAGCATACTTTAAGTATGGATAAAGTATAGATATAGTAATAATGGTATTATGAAACTGACACGAGTGTGCATTTATCCCAAGGATGTACAACGCATCACAGGTAAAAGCGAAAAAGCAAGTAGGAGACTCTTGCAAAAGATTAAAGACAATATGGGTAAAGAACAACATCAGTTTATTACAACTGATGATTTTGCTAACTACACGGGTATTCAAAATAGCCTGGTGCAAGAATACCTTACAGAGTAGTTAATTGCCCTTTAGTTAGAGTTTTATGTTGCCCAAATTGCATTAAATACATGTGATTTTGTTGCCATTTATAATAGACTAGCAGTAATTTATTACTGTTTTGTCAAGAATCAATTAGTTATAACTATCCCTTAAAGCTTAATTCATGGATGGTAATGTTGTTGCAATATCATACAAATAGAGGTATAACTTAAACGCATGTTTTTATACGCTGATATAATTTTGTAATGATGTTGGAAACCTATTTAGAATAAAGGTGATGTTTTTTTTAAAATAAGGGAACCTAAAACTGGTTCCCTTATGTGTTTTTTTTGCTAAATATTCAGCAGCTTAGTGCTTGATGTTTATTTTTTTAACATTGGTAAAGTTATTACCTTTTACTTTAATAATGTAAAGGCCATTAACTAAGTTAGTTACATTTACTGACGCACTAGTACTTTCAATATTTTGTGTTAAATATAATTTACCATCTAAAGAATAGATCTCAATAGTTGTTGTACCGTAATCTAGTTCAGCTGGTAAAATAACTTTTACAACATCAGAAGCAGGGTTTGGGTATATGTTTATATCTTCTGAAATTGCTGAATTAACAGATGTTGCAGTTTCATCAGCTGTATAAATATGATCGACATATATTTTAACCTTTGAAGGTGATGTTAGGTCAAAACGAGTGGCTTTATCCCATGTAAAATTATTGCTAAATTCGTCCTTAGATACGGCAACTTCATGCCATTGGTCTGCAGCAAATGTGGTACCCTCAGGATACGAGTCTCCAAGTCCTTTCCATCCTGTGTCTGAGTAGATGCCATCATACCATCTAACTAGGTTGATTACTGGTAGATCAGCTGCTGTAATAGTTTCTGTGGGATATATATTAACAAAAACTGTATTTCCTGAAGATAGATCTGCAAAAGATTCTTGATTGATCTGTACTTCCCAATTTCCATCTGCTTGTATAGGCTCTATTTCAAGAGAAGTACCAGAAACTGCAAATTCGCTGCTTGCAGGGATTCCTCCTGATTCATTTTTGATTGAATTCTCGTGTATATAAACTCTTGAATGGTATGTGTCATTATCTGCATCTTGGAAAAAGAAAGATTGTGCACTTAGTGCCGATAATACGAAGGTAAAAGCTAATGTTAAAATGTAATTTTTTTTCATTCTGTTAGTTTTAAATATTAGAAATATATCCTTGTTAACTAACCATGGTCGTATTCATTAATATATTTTAAATGAATTATTTTTTAATTAACAAGAGGATGATTTAAGTGTGCTAGCTTTACAAATATATTTAATCAGATAAATAGCCTGCTATTATCATATACATAACAATTTCTTAAGCTTTTTTTTCTTGTTATTTAACTACTTAAACGCTACTCAACCTTATAGAGGTGCGTATGTAAGGTGTTTGTAGATAGGTTTTTATTGCGGATGCTGTAATTGTGTTGCGTTATGTTTTAATTTAGATGTTTAATGATGTGTCGCTGTTTGTAATCTAAAATTATATTTATATAACACTACTTTAAAAATGAATTTGCTTTGTAGATTAATAGATTAATATGTTTTGTGATGATTGTATCATCTTGCATAAATGAGCACATAATATCAACACGCGAGTTTTTTCGAAATACCCTTTTGAAGTAAATAATCAATTTGATATTATCTGGGTTAAACAGTTTCTGTCTGTACGGTAATAGACACTAATATTAATAAGTATGATAAAAGGGCTTCATATAATACCAATTTTGTTATGGCATTATATGAAGCCCTAAATTAATTTCATCTGTAACTAAAAAACTTTGTTTTGCCAATTACATTATAGAGATAGTAAAAATTCTGTTAGGTTAGTTTCTGAATCTAAGGATAATCTTTTTCTCAAACGATATCGATGATTTTCAACAGCTCTTACAGTAATACCTAGCATTGGTGCAATTTCTTTTGATGTGAGATTTATTCTTAAATAGGCACATAACCTAAGATCGCTTTGTGTTAACTCTGGGAATCTAATCATTAGATTTTTAAAAAACGACTCATGGGTTTGAGTAAAGTTAGTTTCGAATATTTTCCAATCGTCTTGACCAGATATATTCTCCTCAATTTTTTTAACAATATCATAATAATATTTGTCAGGATAGCGTGTGCCAAGTTGTTCCTTTTGTTTTTCTATTTTATCTTTTAAACTTAGGAGTAACTCGTTCTTTTTAATAATACCTAAAGTTGAATTGGCAAGTTGTTGACTCTTAAACGAAATTTCACCTTTTAACTTAGCATTTCGGAGTTCTATTATCTCTTTTTCTTTAATGAGTCTATTTTGTTTTTCTTTATTAATAATTTGCTTTGTTGATATAATCTTGATTAAGTATATGATGATGAGTATAAAAATTAAATAAGCAAACTTGGCATAGTTGGTTTCGTACCAAGGGGGTAATATTTTAATAGTGATCTGATTTATGTCAGATTCTTTTCCCCATCCGTTTATTGTTTTAATGTTAATTGTGTAAGTTCTAGGTGATAGTCGGTTTAATTCTATCTTGGGTTCATCTTGAGGCTCAGACCAAGCATTGCTTAGTCCTTCTACTTTGTATTTGTATTTTTTTGTATTATTCGAGTAATAGGGGGAACTATAAATTAATGATATATTGTTATTATTATGAGCTAGTTCATAATAGTTAGTGTCAATGTTTAATTTCTGGATGTTATTTTGATTATCATAAGTACTGAATGAACGTAGATATATTTTTTTACCAAGAATTTCACTACCCTCTTCTATTGTTGTTGTATTTAATATGGCATAACCATTTTCTAAACCAACCAAAGCGTTGTTTTTATCTAAAGCACTAATGTTCTTAAATCTAGGTATGAGTTGATTCTCAAATAATTCTACCGGAAATTCTTTAATTAATGAAACGTTTAATCCATTTATAGTAAAGCAAGCCACTCCATTTGTACCTATAAACCAGTAATGATTATTCGGAGCTTTTATAATTTGTGTGGCATTTTTATGTATCCCCAAATTCTCGTTTAAAGATGTGTAAGCAATAATCGAATCTTTTATATCATCATAAGTATACAATCCTTTATGGGATGTAAAAACAATTCGATTTTCTATTTTGTAAACATAGTTGCTACCTCCTTTCGAATTATATGTGTTGTTAGGGTTATAGTGCGTGATGCTTGTTGTTGAGTCGTATTTACTAGTCAAATTTATTTTAAATATACCTTTGTAGAAATGACTGGCCCATAGGTTCTGTACATGATCAAACTCAAGGTGGTTAATTAGATTGTAAAAACCTTTGTTTGTACCTATTTTTTCAAGTCCTATGGGTGTTTTTTTATACAAAACAAGATCAGAGTAGGTAGATTGAATATATGTGTAATCAGACTCAGGAATTTTTGTGAAGGCATTTCCACCTGTATTATCCGATATTTTTCGAATTTGATTATCCTTTATAACAAAAGTACTGTCTGTATGACCAACCACTAATTCGTCTCCCACTACTTTACAGTTCCAAACTTGGCCACCTTCGGTTCCCTTAAGTAATTTAAATTTCGGCTTACTCTCATTCCAAGGTGAATAAAAGAGCCCTTGATTTGTGCCTAAGTATAATTGCTTATTATGCAGAGCCGCACAATATACGGCACCGATATTTGCATTCTTAATTTTTCGATATGCTAATTTAGATTGATGGGACACAAAATCGATCCCTTTGTCCGAAGCTATCCAAAGATTACTGAAATTATCTATGCTAATATCATATACATTATTACTCTGTAATCCATCACTAGTGTTGATTTTATACATTAACTCTCCCGTTTTAGATAAAATCTCTAGTCCCCCAAGTATTGTTCCAATAGCTATGTCACCATTCTTAAGATCAAATCCTCTATTGATTTTGTTTTTTGAAAGAGCATCATTATTTGGGTTATGCCATTGGCTTATGTTCTGAGTTGCTTTATTAATTATAAATAAGCCATGCGATCGTGTACCTATGATTAACTCATTTTTGTTTTCCCCCGAGATTACAAATACAATAGATTTATTATTGAAAAATGACGATTCGATTAATGGTTCAAACTTGAGATCATTAATGGTATAAATTCCATGTCCGTGTATTGAAAAAATAACCGTATCATCAATTACTGTAGTGTAATTTACAAAACCAAATAAATTTATTTTATCAAATTTATTGTCTTTATATCTGAATAAATTAGAAAACGAATGAAAATATAAAGCATCATCGGATTGTAATATTGTCCAAAATTCTTCATTTTCTAATAATTGATCTTCAATAGAAGGTGTTAACGAAGTATAATGTAATTCACCCTTTACATCTTTCTCCCAATAACCAATTTCTCTAAAACCACAGGAGTAAATTCTACCATTCTCATTAATTGAGATGGCTCGCATAGTCGAATTATTAGGAGTTTCATTCAATGACCAATTTGACCCATCAAATGATAATAAACCGTAATCATTGGCAAAATATAGTTCATTCTGTTTTCCATGTGTTATCGACCAATTTTTACTTGCTCCATTGTATTGGTCTTTTTTAAAATTTGTTATCTGGATTGATTGTCCATTTAGATCAAAAATACCTAGTGTAATAAATAAGTAAACATATATATGCTGCAATTTGGAAGCAGTTATAAGGCTTTTTAAAATACGGAATATATATCCATTGGCCATAATAATATAGGTGTTAAATAATTATAATTGAAATTATCTTTTATGATCAGCAGGATTATAATAGGAATACACAAAACTAACAATAGAAACTATTTTTAGAAATAATTTGAGGTCTTATTTTGGGCTTTCTGATACCACTTCCTCTAATTTATTTTTAAATATAACACTTGTGGTGTTATGTGTTGTAATGCCTTTTATTACAGTGTTTAGTGTTTTTAAAAATATGTAATTGAGTAGTCTTTGAGTAGTGTGGTTTAATTTTTATCTATCCTTAAGAAGTTGTAGTGTAGGGTTTTCTTTTGTGGACATATAGACCTAAACTATTTTTAACACATCAAAACGATATTTAAATAATTACTTTATGAAAAAAGAAATCACATTAATATGGATTTGTCTAGTATTTAGTGTTTCAATTATTGCACAGAATAAGATAATTGTAAGCGGTAAAGTATCTGAAGAAGGAGGTGGAGCAATCCCTGGGGTTACTGTTATGACTGTAGGTGCAGGTAATGGAGGAATTACTGATTTCGACGGGAATTATTCAATTGAAGCAGGTGCTTCTGATACCCTACAGTTCTCATTTATTGGATTCGAAACTAAATTAGTACCTATTAATGGAAATATCCATCACAACGTAATCTTAGGAGAAAGTTTTTCGATGGTTGAAGAAGTTGTAGTAGTAGGTTATGGAGAAATGAAGGTCAAGGATCTAACCTCAGCCATTACTACAGTTAAATCGGACGTTATATCAAGCTCATCAACATCGCAAGCAATGCAATCATTACAAGGTAAAGTTGCTGGTTTGCAAATAACAAGTGCTGGTGCACCTGGTGAGAGTCCTAATGTGAGAATTAGGGGAGTTGGCTCGTTTCCTGGGGTAGGTGATGGGAATCCTTTGTATGTAGTAGATGGCGTGTTTTTCGATGATATTGGTTTCTTAAATACTAATGATATTGAATCAATGACTGTCCTTAAAGATGCTTCGGCTAGTGCTATATATGGTGTACGAGCGGCAAATGGTGTTGTTCTTGTGGAAACCAAATCAGGTACAAAAGGAAAAGGTCAAATTACTTACGATGGATACTATGGTATTCAGCGTGCCCAAAACGTTTTAGAAATGGCAAATACCGATCAGTATATATCTTTTATTGATGATGCTGGTTTGTTCGCACAAAAAGTGTCGATTAGAAATGCTATAAATAGATATGGAGCAAACCCAAATAATGCGAGTAGACCTAATGTAGATACAGATTGGTACAACGAATTATTAAGATTAGCTCCAATGCAAAATCATAGTTTGAGTTTTTCTGGAGGTAACGATAAGGCAACTTATTCTACAGGGATTAACTTTTTTAATCAAGAAGGTATATTAGATATGCCTAACAGCTTTCAGCGTGTTAACCTGAGAGGTAAATTTGATTTTGAAGTAAATAACTGGTTAAAAGTAGGTTCTAATGTTATGGCGAGTACTTCAAAACGTGAAAAGGATAATCCCTCAGCGTGGGATCAAGCGTATTATGCTGTACCTATTTTACCTGTATACGATGAACATTCATCCGATGCTTTTCCATTAAATCTTGGATCTGCTAGAAATATTGGTTACAGAAACGACCAAAACCCTTTTACTGCAACTAATTTTTATGAAGGTTTATTCGAAGAAAAGAAGTTTGTAGTGAGTACTTTTCTTGATGCTTCTATAATAAAAGATAAGTTGAAATTTAGAACAATGTATAGTATCGATCATGCTGCTCTAGAAGATCGAAATGCATCGCATAGTTATTCTTTAATTGATTTAACGGATGATAATAGAGATGATTTTTCAGCTCCATTAAATAGTCTTTCAAAATCGTTTCAAAATTTTGATAATACCACCTGGGATAATACGCTAACGTATACCGATAATGTTGGTAATAGTTCTTTCACTATTATGGCAGGTACTTCTTATCGTCAAGAAAAGAGATCATTATTGTTTGGCTCTGCATCTAATGTGCCACTTGACGATTTAGCCACTTGGTATTTAAATTTAGCAACAAATAAAAATGAATTAGGCTATGGCGATGATGGATATCGTTATGAGAACATGTCGTACTTCGGTCGTTTTTCATACTCATATAAAAGTAAATACTTATTGTATGGTACGGTAAGAGCTGATGGTACTAGTAAATTTCAAGAGCAATGGGGCTATTTCCCTACAGTTGGAGCAGGATGGGTGATCTCAGAAGAATCATTTATGAATAATATAAATGCTCTCGACTATTTAAAAATTAGAGGTAGCTGGGGACAATTAGGTAATAATAAAGTAAACCCTAGTGATGGAGCCCGATCATTAAGTGTTATACAAGGAATATTTGATGGCCAATTTATACCTGGATTTACTACCTCAAATACATTTGAGTGGCTCGATTGGGAGGTTAATGAGGTCTCAAACATAGGTATATCTGCTAATTTCTTACGAAATAGGTTGTCACTTGAGCTGGATTATTTTAAGCGTCTTACAAAAAATGCCATTATCCCTGTTTCATTACCTGTTATCGGAGGTTCGATTCGCAAAAATGTTGGTACTATTCAGAATAAAGGTTTAGAAGTGGTACTTAATTGGTCAGATAAAGTGAACGATAACTTTAGTTATTCAATTGGAGGTAATGTATCAACACTTGATAATCAGGTGACTGATTTGTACGGAGAGCCGTATTTAGATGGTGGTGAAACTGAGTTTCAACAAAGATCAGTTGTGGGTCAGCCTATAATGTCATTTTTTGGTTACCAAGTAGAAGGTGTTTACCAAACACAAGCTGAGATTAATAACGATCCAATTGCAAGAAGTAATGGTTTAGCTCCTGGTGATTTAAAGTTTAAAGATCAAGATAACAATGGAGTGATAGATGGTGATGATAGAGTTTTTCTTGGCTCTCCTATACCCACACTTACCTATGGTGTAGATCTTAGTATTCAATATAAAAGATGGGACTTAGCAGCTAGTGTTATCGGACAAATGGGTAATAAAATATTAAACAGAAAACGTGGTAATATTATATGGACAAGTGATGTAAATATTGATGCTGACTTAGCTAAAAATGTTTGGAATGGCGAAGGTACTTCTAATTCGTATCCTTCAGCAGCAGGTTTATACAGAGGATGGAATCAAAATATGAGTTCTTTCTTTGTTGAGGATGGCTCATTTTTCAGAATACAAAATGTAAGATTGGGATATGATTTTAATAATATGAACATAGGTGGTGTTGATTTACCTGATATGAAATTCACCTTATCTGCCGAGAGACCTCTTACCTTATTTGGTTATAACGGGTTTACTCCTGAGGTTGATAACGGTGTTGATAAAACCACCTACCCTGTGCCTGCAATCTATACCGTTGGAGTTAATATTAAATTTTAAGAGTATTTGTTTAATGCATTAATACTTGCGCATAATTACTGCGTTGGTTGTAAAATATTAAAGTATGAAAATTACAAAAGCTATAAAACAACTTGCAATAGCAATATTAATAGTTGTATCCATGGTTGCTTGCCATGATAATTTAAACGTACATCCAGAAAATACCGTTTTGGATTCTCAGGTTGATTATACAACTACTGAACAAATGGAAGGTTTGTTAGTTGGTGCCTATGCCGAATTTCAATATAGATGGGAAGGTTGGGTTTGGAAAGATTGGTCTGTTTATTTATTAACAACATTGCGGGGCGATGATGTTGAAAAAGGAGCTAAGGGAGATCAGAAGCCCTTAGGTGACACTGATTCCTTAAAATATAGTAATACTTTTTGGATGTATAACGATGTTTGGGAGCGTTTATACACTAAAGTATATGCTGTCGAAAATGCATTAGATCATTTCAATATATATAAAGAGTATGGTACTGGGCTTGATGTTGTAGATCAATATATTGCAGAAGTTAACGTATTAAAAGCATATTCATTATATCAATTGACTCAGGTGTGGGGTGATATTTTAATCCCTGAATCTAATGCTGTGTACGACCTTGTTGATACCAAACTTACCCAAAGAGAGGATGTACTTAAGTATATTTCTGAACTAATGGCGGTTTCTATTCCTAATTTACCAGATTTACATCCCGTTGATAGAAGCGATTTACGAGGAGGGGTTACAAAGCATACAGCTTATGCCATTAAAGCAAAAGTAGATCTTGATCTGAAAGATTTTGATGCTGTGGTCGAGTCAACAAACGAAATAATTAAATCGGGGTGGTTCCAGTTAGAAGAAGATTATCGTAATTTATTTTTGCTCCAAGGAAAATTAAATAAAGAGAACCTGTTCGAAATGCAATACTTTGCCAATGGTAATGATGATGCATCACCAGTTATGCAATTCGAAGCTTTTGGACCAAATAACTGGGAGCCTGCAAGAGCCGGTGTAACCTGGGGATGGGGATATTACGAGCCAACAACTAAGTTTATTAAGCATATGATAGATCGCGAAGATTCGGTTAGATTAGAAGCGAGTGTACTATTTACAAATGCGGGGATAAATGAAATTAGAAAAGACCCGAATTACGCTGTTATACCAGATTATATTTCTTCTACTACACGATATGGTGATAAAATTATAGATAACGCACGTTCTAAATTTAATAGTGGTAAGCATTACTTGCCATCTGTCCAAATTCCTGATGGTAATACAAAATATGGAGCAGGCAAAAACCTAATTATTATTAGATATGCCGAAGTATTACTAATGCATGCAGAGGCTATAACTCAAGGAGCAAGTTCTACAGAAATGTCAGCCCTTGAAGCCATTAATTTAGTGAGAAAAAGAGCAAAAATTGATCCATTACTGAGTGTAACTCTAAACGATGTTTTAGACGAAAAATATGCCGAATTAGCCATGGAATGGGGAATACGCTATGCCGATATGGTTAGGTACAAAAAGTACGATGAATTGAGTTACGACGGTAGAGAATTTTCGGATGATAAACTGTATTTACCTTATCCTCAAAAGCAGATGGATTTGCTAAATGGATTACAATAATTATTAAATTTTACAATTAAATCAAATTGACATGAAAATGAAAAACATTTTTAAATTTATGATGCTTGCACTAGCAACTAGTGTAATGTTTACTGCCTGTAATAAAGACGATGATAAAGGAAACGATAATGGCGTCGACGATAATGGCGTCGACGATAATAACAGCGCCGCTTATGGTGAAGTTTTATACCTTTCTTTTGATGAGGATTTTACTGAGCATATATCCGAGGGTACCGTTAATGTAGAAGGAAAGCCTACTATTTCTTCTGATGCTAAATTTGGTACTGGTTCGTATCAAGGTGCTGCAGATTCTTATTTAACAATCCCTTCTGAGGATTACATCTCTAAAGATGGTGGTGAGTTAACTGTCGCTTTTTGGTTCAAACCAGCCCCTAACTCTAATGCTAGAGCAGGTTTATTTCTATTCGGAGCCGCTGAATGGGATGGTAATGATAACAATAGAGCAGATGGTTGTAGAATTTTTCATGAAGAGTATTTTAACGAAGAGACGGAATTTGCTACAGATGCAAAGTTTGGTGCCAATGCGGGTTGGGATTTTGCCGCAGAGAATATGAAAGGTGATGAGTGGTTGTCATTAGACGATAAAGCTTGGTTTGTTGCTTCGGATGCGCCTGAATGGCAATTTGTTACGCTTACTATGAAAGAAGGATTCTATAGAACGTATATCAACGGTGAAATAGCTAAGGCTTCAGAAGGTTACGCTAATGGTGTTGATGAAAGTGATGGTTTTAGTCCAGATAGCCCAAACAAATTATTAGTGCCTAATTTCAAAAACTGCGAATTATTTACAATTGGTTCAGGAGAGCCTACATTCAATTACTGGGGAATGTTATCTGAGCTTGGTCAAATTGACGAATTCAGAATCTTTGACAAAGCATTAACTCAAGAGGAAATCAAAGTCGTAATGGACGACCTATTAAATTAATAAATCCCTTTTTTTTGGAGGATTGGCGTATGCCAATCTTCCTTCAATACCCTATGCCTACAATTGAAATACATCTCTTGTATATATAACATACCGTTATTTTAAATCATTAACTATGATTAATAGAATATTTATTACATTACTACTATGTTTTTTTATTAATGCTATAAATGCACAAGTAGTACATTTTTTTGAAGATGGTACAGATGATTTATATTATGATCAGGGTATCGTTGATGAAGACAACATTGGGGATAGCCAATTCGAAAGCACTCATGTTACAGGTCTGCCACAATTTGGTAATAAGATTCCTTGTTCGACCACTAGATACATGGGAAATACCTCCCTTCGATTTACCTACACATCTGCTGCCAACGGACAATGGCGTGCATTAGTCTTAAGAAATGATTGGGCTGCTATAAATATATCTACTATGGATTCATTATCCTTTTATATATATTCTGAAAATGCAATAAGCAATACATCACTTCCGTTAATAGGAGTAACAGCAATTAATGGTACTGGTGCTGAAGAATCTTCGCAAGCTTATGCTCTAAGTGCTCATCATTCTGAAAATATAAAAGCAAATACTTGGACCAAAATTAATTTTCCACTAAAAGAATTATTTGATGATTCTAATAACAATGGCTTAGATTTCACTCAAACTAAAGCGATCTTTTTTCAACAATCCGAATTTGATGGATCTACAAAAACAATTCTTGTTGATGAAGTCTGTGTTTTTAAACATTACGATAACCTACCAGCAATTGAAAATTTAGCGCTAACAGGATACGATAGTCATGTCGAATTAACCTGGGATGCCCCAATGGATAACCTTACCTATAACGTATATGCCTCTTTTGATGGCGGAGTTAACTATGAATTAAGAGCAAATCATATCGAAGAAAACTTTTATTACGATTTTGTACCAAGCACTGCTAAAAATTCAGATATTCACTACCAAGTAACCACTAGTTTACAAGATTTAGAATCGATTCCAATTAAAGATCATGTTTCGGTAAGTGACTTTAGCGAAGATCAATTACTCGAAATGGTACAAGAATATACATTTCGCTATTTTTGGGAGGGAGCCCATCAAAATAGTGGTATGGCATTAGAGCGCCAACACGGTAGTGATAAAACGGTTGCATCAGGAGCCAGTGGTATGAGTTTAATGACTATGATTGTTGCTCACGAAAGAAACTGGCGTGATAAAAACGATATTATAGATCGTGTTTTGCAAATGCTAAATTTTCTAGAGAATTGTGATCGCTTCCACGGTGCTTTTTCCCACTGGTACAACGGTAATACTGGTAAAACCATACAATTTGGTCCTAAAGATGATGGCGGCGATATAGTTGAAACGGCTTATGTTGCTGTGGGTTTGATTGCTGTTAAAAACTATTTTACTGATGATACTGATCATAGACAAACTCAAATAAGAGAAATTGCCGATAGATTATGGCGCGAAATTGAGTGGACTTGGTATCAAAATGGTGAAGATGTGCTATGGTGGCATTGGTCTCCAAATTATGGATGGGACTTAGCAATGAGAATTCAAGGCCGAAAAGGTAGCTATAGTGAAACAATGATTGCCTACTTAATAGCCGGATGTTCTCCTACTTATCCAATCAGTAGAGACGTTTACGTAAAAGGATGGACTGATAATGGTAATATAGTAAACCCTCGCAATTTTTATGGTTACGAAATAACACAAAACATCGATTGGGGTGGACAAGCTTTTTGGACACAATATTCGTTTTTAGGTGTTAATCCTAAAGGTTTAAAAGATCAATATGGCGATTACTGGAAAGAATTAAGTAATTGCGTAAACATACATGTAGAATATGCTAAGGATAATCCTAAAGACTTTAGAAACTATAACGAAAATTGTTGGGGTATAACCGCAAGTGCAGATCCATATGTGGGTTACTGCGGACATTGGCCTCGTCACGATCGATTGGATAATGGCACAATTTCCCCAACAGGAGCTATTGGTAATTACCCATATGCACCCGAGGCAGCATTAAAGGCTCTAAAGTATTTTTATCAAGAAAGAGGTTCTGAATTGTGGGGTCAATATGGATTCTTTGGTGGATTAAATGATAATATGGATCGTGTTGACGATTACCTTCCTTGGTACGAATCCAACCCTGATTTTGGTAATATCACCTATTACGATATTGAAATAAATAATAATACTTGGATAGAGAATGATTATATAGGTATAGATCAAGGACCTATGGTTATAATGACTGAGAACCATAGAACTGGTTTATTGTGGGATATTGTTTCTAAAGATGAAGATGTACAAAATGGTTTAGAAGCATTAGGCTTTGAATATATGACAGGGGTACATGATATCGCAGATGGTGAAATCTCTATATACCCAAATCCAAGTAGAGGTGTATTTCAAATAAACACAGATATACCCCAAGGTCAAATGTGGAATATGAATATTTACTCCATCAATGGTGAGTTGGTTAAAAGTATTCAGGCTAATGTATCTAATACAACTATTAATTGCGCTGATTTAGCCAATGGGATATACATTATTCACTTTATAAATAATAAGAAACAATATCAAACTAAACTGATTATAAGTAAGTAAACTAAAGATTAAATGAAGATATTAAAAGGAATAGCATTGAGTTTGATTGTTTTAACATCTTGCCATGTTAGCAATAAAAAAACGGATATGGATATATTTGTTGATGGCTTGATGGATAAAATGACACTTCAGGAAAAAATTGGGCAATTAAACCTAGTGACACCTGGTGGAGGAATACTAACAGGTTCTGTTGTCAGTACTGATGTAGAACAAAAAATAAAAGATGGACAAGTAGGAGGGATATTTGGTATTTACGGACCAGAAAAAGTACGTCAGGCTCAATCTATTGCTGTTAATAGCCGACTTGGTATACCTATGTTATTTGGTTCTGATGTCATTCATGGCTATAAAACAACATATCCTATTCCATTAGGGTTGGCTTCTAGTTGGGATACAACTTTAATAAGTCAAACCGCAACAATGGCTGCTAAAGAAGCTACTGCTGATGGAATTTTTTGGAACTTCTCGCCTATGGTCGATATCGCTAAGGATGCTCGATGGGGAAGAATTGCTGAAGGAGCTGGTGAAGACGTTTACCTTGGTTCACAAATTGCCAAAGCAATGGTGAAAGGATACCAAGGAAACGATTTGGCCGATCCTACTACTATGATGGCAACGGTAAAACATATGGCTCTTTACGGTGCAGCAGAAGCTGGGCGCGATTATAATACTGTTGATATGAGTAGAGTAAGAATGTATAACGAGTACTTACCTCCATATAAAGCAGCTATCGATGCCGGTGTTGGCTGTGTAATGTCAGCATTTAATGATGTTGATGGTGTGCCTGCTTCTGGAAATAAATGGTTGTTAACAGATTTGTTAAGAGATGAGTGGGGCTTTAATGGTTTTGTAGTGTCAGATTATACATCCGTTAACGAAATGATAGACCATGGAATGGGCGATCTACAAGCGGTATCGGCACAATGTATAAATGCTGGTTTAGATATGGATATGGTTGGCGAAGGCTTTTTAACTACTCTTGAAAAATCATTAAACGAAGGTAAAGTAACAGAGAAAAGTATTGATATGGCATGCCGTCGAATTCTAGAAGCCAAATATAAATTGGGTTTATTCGATGATCCATTTAGATATCTTGATGATTCGAGACCATCAACAGATATATTATCTGAACAAAATAGAGATTTAGCTAGAGTGGCTGCGCAACGTTCTTTTGTGTTATTAAAAAATAATAACAATACATTGCCATTAAAAAAGAATCAGAAAGTTGCTCTTATAGGACCTTTTGCTAACGATAAATCCAATATGCTCGGTACTTGGGCACCTACTGGTGATGTCAATTTATCGGTAACTATTTTAGATGGTTTTATAAATCAATTGGGTTCTGCTAATAATGTACGCTATGCAAAAGGGGCTAACGTATCCGACGATTCTGAATTGGCAGCAAAAGTGAATGTTTTTGGTACTCGTATCGATATTGACAAGCGATCTTCAAAACAAATGATTCAAGAAGCAAAATCTATTGCAGCATCTTCTGATGTGATTGTAGCCATAGTTGGCGAAGCTTCTGAAATGAGCGGTGAATCATCAAGTCGATCAGATATTGTCATTCCAGCATCTCAGAAATTATTAATAAAAGAACTTAAAAAAACAGGAAAACCATTAGTATTGCTTACCATGAGTGGTCGTCCATTGGCATTAGGAGAAGAGTTAGAGGCTGCAGATGCTCTAATGCAAATTTGGAACCCAGGTGTTGAGGCTGGTAACGCAGTTGCAGATGTTCTTTATGGCGTGTATAATCCATCAGGTAAATTACCAGTTAGCTTTCCGCGCAACGTCGGACAAGTACCAATTTACTATTCTCAAAAGATAACAGGTAGACCTCAAGAAGGTGAAGATTTTCAAAAATTTAAATCTAATTATTTAGATGTTGAAAACTCACCACTCTTTCCTTTTGGTTATGGTTTAAGCTATACAAGGTTTGAGTATTCAAATTTAAAACTGAGTACAAACAAACTAAACTTTAATAATACCATTGTAGCTACCATCGATGTTACTAATAGAGGAAAGCTTGATGGAGAAGAAACCGTTCAATTATATATTAGAGATATGGTTTCGAGCATTACACCAGCCATTAAAGAATTGAAAGGTTTTTCTAAAGTGTTTATTCCATCAGGTGAAACCAGAAGTGTTAAATTTAATATTGCTGCAGATGATCTCCGTTTTTATAATGCAGCTCTAGAATTTGTTGCCGAAAGAGGAGATTTTGAAGCGCAAATAGGAACCAATTCAAACGATGTATTAATAGCCCCATTTACTTTAGAGTAATTAATTCACGCTTATAACATTAAAAATATATAGGACCCATTCAATAATGGTCCCTAAAACAAAAGAACAACTATATGAAAAATACAATTAACATGCGATACATTTTTATACTAGCAGCGTGTATTAGTTTTTTATTGCAAAGTTGCGATAAATATGAATATCCATTTCGAAACCCTGATTTACCTTTAGAGGAGCGTTTAGATGATATAATTGGTAGATTAACTTTGCAGGAGAAAGCAATCCTAATGATTGATATGACTCAAAATATTGATCGTTTAGGTATACCAAGTTGGCCGCGTGGCGAAGCATTACACGGATTAGCATATCCGAGAGAAAACAACGCCACGGTTTTTCCAATTAATATTGGTATGGCGAGTTCTTTTAATCCTGCTTTAGTTGAACAAGCAGCACATTCTATGGCTATTGAAGCAAGAGCGCAATACCATGGAGGTCCAACCTTACCCGGTTTTAATGTGTCAGGTCCATTAACGTTTTATAGCCCCGATTTAAATATAGCACGTGATCCACGTTGGGGAAGAACTCAAGAGACATTTGGTGAAGACCCTTTCTTGGTTAGTAGAATGGGAGTAGGATTTATTAAAGGTTTACAAGGTTATGACGAAAATTACCTAATGACGGTGGCTACACCAAAGCATTATATTGCCAATAATAAGGAAGTTGGTAGATTCTCATTAAACGCCGAGATTCCTGAGAAATCATTGCGTGAGTATTATATGCCTGCTTTTAAAGCAGCAATTGTTGAGGCTAATGCGCAAAGTATCATGAGCTCTTATAACGCTATCAATGGCGATCCGGGTTGTGCTAATCCATTTTTATTGAAAGATGTATTACGCGGCGAGTGGGGTTTTGATGGTTATACTGTTTCTGATGGTGATGGAGTTCGTCTACTAAACAAAGGAACTATTGTTATGGACAGCGAAGGCCATGAGCTAACCAATACTTTTGAAGAGGCTGTTGCTTTGGCACTAAAGAGTGGTACAGATATGGAATTAGGACCTATTTACCGTGATCATATTCCTGCAGCTCTTGAACAAGGTTTAATTACTGAAGAATTAATTGATGAGCGTTTAAGAAATATATTAAGAGTTCGTTTTAAGACTGGTCAATTCGATCCTGTAGAAAGAATTCCATTTGCCAATATCCCATTTGAAAAAATGTGTAGTCCTGAACATGCTGAGCTTTCAGGCAAACTAGAGCGTGAATCATATGTGCTATTAGAGAATAAGACTTTAGCAAACGGTAAAAAACTACTTCCTTTAAATAAGGATGATATTAAATCGATTGCAGTTGTTGGCCCACATGCAACGGATACATATCATGGTATTTACTCAGGTACACCTAAAAGAGCCTACTCTGTATTAGAAGGAATAGAGTTAATGTGTGGTGACGATATTACAGTAAATCATATTCCTTGGGAAAAAAGTGAAAAAGGAACCATTTTAGGCGTTCAGCATACTGTAACCAGAGGTGCAGATGGTTTAGCTGGTTGGGATGCTGAATATTTTAACAATAGCAATCTTGAAGGAACTCCATTAAAAGTTAAGAAGGATAAGGAAATTAGCTTTAATTGGGGAGGGTATAGTCCTTTTGATGGCATGCCCTACGATCACTTTTCAGTTCGTTGGACTGCCTCAATTGTGCCACCTAAATCAGGTAATTATACATTTACAACAGTAAGTGACGATGGTGTTAGAATGTATATTAATGGTAAAATGATTATTGACGATTGGAATTCTCATGGAGCCAAAGCCAATAGCTATAAAGTAAATTTGGATGCCACTAAAAAGTATGAAGTGGTTGTTGAGTATTTTGATGGAACGGGTGATGCAGAGATTTCTCTTTTCTGGGACTATGAAGGCAGAGAAACTAGCAATGATTCAGAAACTGTTGCAGCGGCAAAGTCTGATATTGTAATTGCATCCTTAGGCTTAAATTATGAGCACGAACACGAGCATCATACAGATCGTGAGTTTGCTGGTATTCCTGCAAATCAGTTAGAGATATTAAAAGAAATTGCGAAAGTAAATTCTAATATTATTGTTATTCTTCAGAATGGTAGTCCGGTGGCAGTAAATTGGATTAAAGAAAATATTCCTGCTGTAATTGAAACATGGTATAGAGGACAAGAAGGTGGTTTGGCTGTGGCCGATATGCTTTTTGGAAAGTATAATCCAGGAGGTAAACTACCAATTACATTTGTAAAATCTTTCGACGATTTACCATCAATAGATGATTATGATGTAAGCAATGGTAGAACCTATATGTACTCTAAGAAAGAAGCTCTTTACCCATTTGGTTATGGTTTATCATATACCAAGTTTAACTTCTCAAATATTCGTATTTCTAAAGACTCTTTTAATACCGAAGAAGACGTAGAAGTAACATTTACTATCGAGAATGTTGGTGATTACGATGGAGACGAAGTAGTGCAATTATATGTTAGAGAATCAAAGCATAACAAAGATCAACCTAAACGTAGACTAAGAGCATTTAAACGTTTAAACCTGAAAAAAGGCGAATCGCTAACCGAAACTTTAAAATTTAACACTAAAGATTTAGGCTATTGGAATGTCGATAAACAAATGTTTGAGGTTAATAAAAATTCTTATGTTTTAGAAATAGGAACTTCTTCTGTTGATTTTGAAGGAGCACTGAATTTTGTGATTAAATAATATATTTATTAGCCCCTGAAATCTTAAGTTCAGGGGCCAATATAAAATTCTACACAATGAAAATAAGAATGTTGAAATATTTATTAATGTGTTTAGGCATTTGTTTGTTGTCTTCATCTTGTAAAGATAAGAACGAACAGAATCCTGTAGATGATATTAAGCCAATTGTTGAAGAGCCAACTCTCCCTCTGTTAAATCAAGAATTTATGACAGGTAGCACTATTGTTTACACTGGTGTATTCACAGATAATGAAAAGCTAAAAGAGGCGGTATTTAATCTATCAAAGCTTAAATCATCTAATGGTATTGGTGATCCAGCGTGGAGTCCAGAACAGTTTAAAGTAGCTCTTGACGGCAAATCATTTACTTTGGATAAAGAACCAATTTTCAGTGAGGATGTTCCCCCAGCAGAACCAGGATATTACTTGTTAAGTGTTTATTGTGAAGATTATGCAGGAAACAAATCAGAAGCAATAAGTGTACAAATTGTATTACTATAAATTATCACAAGACGTACAAAAATAATGTAGTTAAGCTAAATGTTTATCATCATAAATTTTGCGTCGAATTGGTTTACTAAAGCAATGTTTTTTTGTATCTTTGTAATAATCAAAGCATTAAAAAACAAACCAATATCAACCAAATTGATGGTGAGTTATTCGGGAGTAAGCCAAGTTGGTGTTCTTTAATTATATTGAAATATAAGCTTTTGCAGGCTTGGGGTCGAATCTCTCCACCCCGACGAAAAGTAAGAAAGCAGTTTCATTAATTTGAAGCTGCTTTTTTTGTTTTTATAGAGTTGAATAATCTTCCTTAATTAGAGTGTACTTCTAAAATATTTCAACACCGTAACCATTACTTTCAAATTAGTAACATCTGATTATTTGTATCATTTTGTGACCTTATATTGCATCTGAAAATTTTAAATATAAAATCAGATGAAATATAGCTTTGTATTACTGTGTTTAAATATTCCTCTTCTTTTTAATTCAATTTGGTGCTTCTCACCAATATTAGCACAATATTATCTTTCAGATCAGAGTAGTAGGTTACGACAATATTCTGGTACTTGGAATAGTTCAATACACCCAAACACAGATAGTATTTCAGTTAAGCCAAGTATAAGGATGTTTAATAATGTGAGCGGGGATAGTAAGTCCTTATTTGTTGTAGTAGAACAATTGAAAGATTCTTTGTATCAAAACCTATTGGTTGAAATGATTAGTTACGATAAAAACTCAGATACTATTATTGCTTTGGGGCAGCGGTCTGATGGAAGTTGCTTTATAGGCAAAGGAAAATATACTTCAGAAACAGATTGGGTGATGTCTGATAAAGACCTATTGGGTAATGACGTAATGAACGTGAGTTTTAAATTCAATAGCTATACAGATGTTTTGGTTCAGGGTTTTAACAATGAACAAAAAAGACTGTGGCAAACACGTTATATCAAGCAAAACCCAAAGGATAAAAAAATAGGAGTTCAATTAGTTTCTGTACATGATGAGATGTTGCTTGATGCGGAAAATACATTGTTACAATTGAGCAGAATGGGATACAGCTATGTAGAAACTTTTGTTTATAAAGAAGGGATGTTCTACGGTATGTCCCCCAATCATTTTAAAGAGAAAGTTGAGAGTGTAGGAATGAAATTTGTTGGTTCAATGACTTTTAAGGATCTGCCTACGGATGGGGGTTGGAAATCAACAATGGATTGGTGGTTGAAATGTATACAAGACCACAAAGAGGCAGGGGTTAAGTATATATCAACCTCAAATAACCAATTAAAACAAGTTAGTACTCAGGCAGAACTACAGCTTTTTTGCGATTATTACAATGCTATCGGTGATATGTGTAAGAAGAATGGAATTCAGTTTGTTTTCCACAATCATTCCGATGAGTTTAGGTATGTTCAAGGTGTTTGTATCTATAATTATTTTCTAGAGCATACCAATCCTGAATTGGTAGCTTTTCAGCCTGATTTATATTGGATGCATATCGGTGGAGCCAATCCCGTTAATTACTTTCACGTACCCTGGGCGTTTTTTTAGTTGGCATATAAAAGATTATAAAGAGTTAGGAGAGAGTGGTAAGATTCCATTTAGAGAGTATGTTGAATATGCAGAGAAGTCTGGTGTACAATATTTAATTGCAGAGGTGGAAGATTATAGTTATCCGCCACTTTATAGTACCTCATTGGCATGGGAATATATATACCATACCTTATTAAATAACTAGATAAAATTGAAACAATGAAATATCTAGTACTCATTTTAATTATTGCAATGTCCACTTTCATAAATGCACAGGATCAATTTAAACTCTTACTTTATACCCAACCAGATCGGTGGCACTCAGAGAGTATCCCTGCTGCAGTAGAAGCTTTTAAATTGTTATCAAAGAAGCATCAATTTCAATTGTTGTGGGCTGATGAACCAGCTAAGTTAATGGACTATTTAGGAGAGGTGTCTGTAGTTGTTTTTGTTAATTCAAATACAGATTTATTAAATACAGAGCAAATTCATCAATTCAGGGAATTTATTAATAAAGGAGTAGGTTTTGTGGGGATTCACAGTACTTCGGATAGTAAGGTGAAGAACAAGTGGTTTACACAACTAATTGGCGGTTCATTTACCGATCATCCTAGGTTTCAATCGGCAATTGTTGATGTACATAACGACAAATTTCCTGCAGTGTTGCATTTGACGAAAAGATTTGTTTGGAGTGATGAATGGTATAATTTTAATGAATTCCATCCTGATAAAGTAAATGTGGTTTTAACTGTTGATGAAGATTCTTACAATTACACTTTAGGTTATGATGATATCCCATTAAAAGGAATGGGCAAAAGCCACCCTGTTGCTTGGTATCATCAGTTTGATGGAGCTAGGGTTTTTTATACCGCCCTCGGTCATAAGCCCGAGAGTTACAAAAACGATGATTTTATGAAAATGATATTTGGCGGTATTTATTGGGTTTTGCAACCTTAATCATTTGTAAAATCCAGGCTATCTAGGTTGTTAGATTGCTTATTTTGTAAAGCAACGTATTCCTTAGGAGATACTCCATAGTATGCCTTGAATGAAGATGAAAAGTGTGATAAACTTGAAAAACCAATGGCATAGGCCACCTCGCTTACATTCATTTTTTTATTGGTTAAAATGTACGAGGCTTGTTTCATTCTTATGTTTCGTATTAGATCACGAGCAGATTGGTTGGTTAATTCTTTTAGTTTTCGATGTAAGTGTACACGGCTAATGCCCACGCTATCGGCTAACATTTCAACATTAAGTTCACTATTTGAGATATTATCTTTTATGATGGTCATTATTTTTTGCATTAAAATTTCATCGTGAGTTTTAATATTGGGAGCTTCAACCGTATACTGTTCTGCTTTTTTCTCAATTTTAGTTGCAATGCGCCTTCTGTTTTCAAGTAAGTTAGTTAATGATTTTTTTAAGAATGAAGTGTTAAAAGGTTTACTCATATACATATCGGCACCGGTTTCAATACCTTCAGCTTTATCCTCTTCTTTGGTTAAGGCGGTCAGCAGAATAATAGGTATGTGACTCGTATCGATATTGTTTTTCACCTTTTTACAAAAGCTAATGCCATCCATCTCAGGCATCATTATATCACTAATTATAATATCTGGTTTATCGTTTAATATATTGATGTGCGCTTGTTTCCCATTTTCGTATGCAATTACGGTATATCGTTCAGAAAACTCATTAATTAGGTAGTTTCTAATCTCCAATTCATCTTCCACAATCATTAATTTGTAATTCGTTTTAGCTTTGGTATCGCTAGTTCTGTCATCAACTAGTTTGCTAGGCATATGTTGGTGTATGGGAGTTGGAATTATATTATCATCAATAAGTAAATCTTTTTTTGGTAAATGTGCATTGCCCAATGGAATTTCTATAATAAATTCAGAACCGATATTATTTTCGCCATGCTGCATGTAAAGTCTACCTTTGTGCAGCTCAACCAATGATCTGGAAAGGTGCAGCCCTATGCCTGTGCCCGCATTATTACGGGTTTCTTGCGAATCAACCTGGTAGAATCGCTCAAATATTTTTTCATGTTGAGATTTATTTATCCCAATACCATTGTCGAGTATCGATATTTTTGCAAAGCTTCTTTCGTTTGCTTTAAATTGCGAAATTGTTAGACTTATCTTACCATCGTTGGGGGTAAATTTAAAGGCATTTGAGAGTAGGTTAATAATTACTTTTTCAAAATTAAGAGGATCAATCCAAACCTCAATATTTTCAGAATCGTTCAATACCGACAATTTAATATTCTTACTCGTTGCTAAATAATTGTAGGAAGATGTAATATTTTCGATGTAAGTTTTTAATTCTGTTTTTTGAAACTTAGTCAGCATTTGCGATTTATCCAATTTTCTAACATCAAGCAATTGATTTATCAAACGAAGAATACGATTTGAATTTTGCTGCATAATACTATAAAGTCGCATAGTTTCTGCATTGCTTTTTTGCGCTAATAATTTATCTAAAGGATCAATAATTAAGCTTAAGGGCGTGCGTATTTCATGTGACACATTAATGAAAAATTGCATTTTTTTATCATTCAATTTTTCAATCTCGATGTGTCTAAATTTATCTTTATACAAGCCAATAATCAACCACAGAAGCGTTGCTGTTATTACAAACCATAATAGTTTTGCCCAAGTAGTTTTGTACCATGGGGGATGAATTATAATGGTAAGTGCACGAGGCTCAGAGTAAGCATCTTTGTTGATACTGCGCACTTTAAAAATATAGGTGTTGTGTGGTAAATTAGTATAGCTTGCTTTTCTACTTTGTGCATCACTTTGGTTCCATTCCTTATCAAATCCTTCCATCATATATTCATATGATATACTTGATTGGCCGGCTAAGTTTTCAGAGGTAAATTCTATGGAAAATATATTATCCTTTTCATTTAAATGGATGGTGTCTTCTAATATGATAGATTCTGATAGAATTTTGTATTTGCCTGATTTGTCACCAATATTGACCGCTTTATTGTTTTTATTAAAATCGGTTAAAATCACATTAGGGGCTTTGTTTTTATAGGTATTATAATCTTTCTTAATTTCGGTAATGCCGTTAATTCCTCCAAAAAACAATTCGTTTATTGCTGTTTTGTATACGGCATTTCTAGAGAATTCGTTGGACTGTAAACCATCAGAAGCATAATAATTCACAAATGCTTCTTTGCCAGTATCCAACCTACTTAAACCTTTGTGGGTACTCATCCAAAGCTGAAAATATTCATCTTCTTCTATGGCACATATTACATTGCTAGCAAGGCCATCAATGGTAGTGTAGGTTTTACAATCTAAAGTATTCGGATTAATTTTAACCAAACCGCCATAAGTACCCGTCCAAATATTCCCTTTGTAATCCTCCTTAATACAATAAACCACATTGTTGGGTATGTTTTCATTATCCACATTAAAAAACGTGGCCTTATCGGTTTTGGGTTCTACTAATACTAAGCCATCATATGTGCCAACCCAAAAACGACCTTTATTATCAAGATGTACATCGTTTACCCATTTGGGTATAATATTATTTAGAGAGTCAGATACTGGAAGCTTATTTGTGAATGTTTCATTTTTAGGATTGAAGTTTATAACGCCAGCGCCAAAAGTTGCCAACCAAAAGTCCTCATTATTTCCATCTTTTATTACTGTTATAATGTCAGCTGGTATACTTTTAGGATTATTTGTATCGTGCTTAAAATATTTGGTTTGTTTTGTTTCCTTATTAAGTCTTATTAGACCACTAGAATAGGTTCCTATCCAAAGGAATTTTGCTGCATCTTTAAAACTAAAAATGTTATTGCCTTCAAGCTTACCTTTATTTCTTAATAGTATATTGGTTACTTTTTCTTTTGTTAAATCATAATGGTAAACGCCGTCGCCATCTGTTCCAATCCAAATGTTGTTTTTGTCTCCTGTAATTGCCGAAATACAATTTGAACCAATACTGTTCTCCCCAAACGCTTTATAGCCATAATTACTAAAAATATTCTGAGACTCGGGAAATAGAAATAAGCCCTTTTGAAAAATAGCAGTCCAAATATTGCCGTTGTTATCTTCTAATATGCTATGAACCTTACTTTTTGAGAAGTCGAATGGCGAACTAGGCGGCGAGTAGGGTACCAGTTTATTGTTTTTATAATTTAGGTGGTATAAACCCATTCCGTCACTAGCTACCCATAACTGATTTTTCGAGTCGAGGTAAACTGTTTTTACCGCTATGTCCGATGCTTTATCTAAATATTGAACTGTTAAGTTTTGCTTATCTATTTTAAGTAATCCGTTCTTTAAACTTCCGGCATATATATTGCCATCCTCACCTTCGCATATAGATGTGATATCATGCTTTAAAACTTTACCAGATTGTTTATCCACAACGGTACCGTTCTCATCGGTTTTCGGATTAAAATTAACAAGACCATCATTATCTGTTCCTATCCATAATATACCTTCACTATCTTCGAATAATGAGCGCATTAATAGACTAGGAAAACGGTTGTTAAATCGAGTAGAATATCTAGGTCGACCTAACTGAGTGGGTATTCGAATTAAACCATATCCAGAAGTAGCAATCCAAATATCTTGTGTTTCACTTATAATGATATCGGTAATAAATGGATGTATTTGTTGGTCATCAATATAAATTTTTACTTCAGAAAAAGATTGGTTGAGATGATTGTATTTTAATAGACCATTAAATAAGCCTACCCACAAATTTCCCTTTGTATCCTCTTTAACTTTTGTGATATAGTTGGCTTTTAGATTATTGCTCTCTTTAGTGAAGGTTGTGAATTTAATACCATCAAATCTATTTAATCCATCTTCAGTGGCTATCCAAATAAATCCTAAATGATCTTGATGAATATCGTTTATTAAACTATTTGATAAGCCCTGATTGTAATCGAAAAAACGCTTATTCTGACTCGTTATTGAGCAGGTAAAAAATAGACTAATGATTATGAATATAGATTTTAAGTGCAAGCGCATAGGTAGCGTTTTTTGTTAACGAATCTAAAATATAAAAAAACGCTTGGTTTGAGATTTTTAATTCTCATAATATTCCCAATTACCCTCAAATGTTACATTCCATAAAGCTTATGTAACAAATAGTAAAGTGGTGTTACAAATTTGAAAGCTTATGTAACCCCTGTAAATAGTGGTTAGTGCTGCCTAGTATAAATTTGTGGTATGAGTTTTTGTTAAGAGATGTGAAACAAAAAACTTCATTGTAAAATAAATGAAAGATATTAAAACCATCATAAATTTTGTGAATATGGGAATAGCATTCAGTACAAAAAGTAGTATAAACTTATTTCTAATTCTTATTATAATAGGGATTAGTTCATGTGTAAATAACAACACTTCCTTGTCTTTTGAAGAAAGAGCAGATCTGTTAATTGAAGAGATGACTCTTGAAGAAAAAGTTTCTCAACTATCTTATACTTCGGCAGCAATTCCTCGTTTAAATATACCTGAATATAATTGGTGGAATGAGTGCCTACATGGTGTTGGTAGAGCAGGTGTATCTACTGTTTTTCCGCAAGCTATTGGAATGGCTGCCATGTTCGACGATAGTACCATGTTTAAGGTTGCTGATGTGGTTTCAGATGAAGCCCGTGCCAAATACCATCATTTTCAGCGACAAAACAAACGTGGTATATATCAAGGTTTAAGTTTTTGGACTCCTAATATTAATATTTTTCGCGATCCAAGATGGGGGCGTGGCATGGAGACCTATGGTGAAGATCCTTATTTAACAGGTAAATTAGGGGTTGCTTACATCAATGGTTTGCAAGGGAACGATCCTAACTATTATAAGTTGATTGCCACCGCCAAGCACTTTGCTGTGCACAGTGGACCCGAGGCAACGCGACATAGCTTTAATGCAACACCATCGTCATACGATTTTAAAGAAACTTACAGCCCTCAGTTTAAAATGGCAATTGACGAGGCAAAAGTATATTCCGTAATGTGTGCCTATAATAGATACGAAGGCATGCCATGCTGTGGAAATACAGAGTTGAGTGGCTTGTTACGTAACGATTGGGGATTTGATGGTTACATTGTTTCTGACTGTTGGGCTGTTCGCGATTTTTATGATAAAGATGCACACGAGATTGTGAATACCAAAGCTGAGGCTGCTGCCATTTCGTTAAAGGCCGGTACCGATTTAAACTGTGGCGATTCATACCCAGCACTGGTTGAAGCTGTTAAGCAAGGTTATGTAACAGAAGCACAAATTGATATTTCGCTAAAGCGTATTTTGCTTGCTCGTTTTAAGTTAGGCATGTTTGATGAGGATGAAAAGGTAGTTTATTCAAAAATATCTACAGATGTAATTGACTCAGAAAAGCATCAGCAGATGGCCTTAGATGTAGCACAAAAGTCAATTGTGTTGCTAAAAAATGAAGTACAAACCTTACCATTTTCTAAGGAAGTTAAAAGCGTTGCCGTAATTGGTCCAAATGCCAACGAAGTAGATGTTTTATTGGGGAATTATCATGGCTATGCTTCCAATCCCGTTACCCCGTATAAAGGTATCAAAGCTAAGCTACCAACTGCCACAGTTAAGTATGCATCGGGTTGTCAATTAGCAGAGGGATTACCAGTACTAACCCCAATGTCGTCTGATGTTTTATTTACGAATAAGGATAAAAAGTCGAATGGACTAATCGGTTCATATTACAATAATAAAACCTTTAGCGGTAATGCTGAGGTAACAAAAATAGAAACCAATATAGATTTTAATTGGTGGGATAAAGCGCCTTATACAGCCTTAAGTGCAGATACTTTTAGTGTGCGATTTGAAGGCGTAATTATTCCTGAGTTTACAGGTAAGTATGCCATTGGAGTTGAAGGGTTTCCGACCATTAGTTTAACCATTGATGAGGAAGAATTGATTTCTTACAATAGTGAGCATCATCCGCAAAAGCGATATGAATATATTCAGCTTGAAAAAGGGAAGAGTTATGCCATAAAGGTTGACTATGTGCAAGATAAAACAGAATCGGCCATTGCACGTTTGTTATGGGAAAAGCCTAGTACAACTTTAAAAGAGGAGGCTATTCAATTGGCGAGTCAGTCGGATGTTGTTGTGCTGTGTATGGGCCTAAGTCCTTTGCTCGAAGGAGAGGAAATGCCCGTTAAGGTAGATGGTTTTGTACAGGGCGATAGAACTGATATTAGTTTACCAAAGAATCAGACAGAGCTTATAAAAGAAATTCAGAAGATTGGGAAACCGACAGTACTTGTTTTAATGAATGGCAGTGCATTAGCGTTTAACTGGGAAGCCGATAATGTACCTGCTATTCTTGAAGCTTGGTATCCAGGGCAGGCTGGAGGAACGGCATTGGCTAATATCATATTTGGAGATTGTAATCCATCCGGACGATTACCAGTTACATTTTATAAATCAGTTACAGATCTACCAGCTTTCGATGATTACAATATGGAAGGTCGTACTTATCGTTACTTCAATGGCGAAGCTTTATATCCTTTTGGTTATGGCTTGAGTTATACCTCTTTTAAATATTCAAACTTAAAAGTGCCAACCCAGGTAGAACCTTGTAATTCTATTCCAATTAGTGTGGATGTAACAAACACAGGCAAGTATAATGGCGAGGAAGTTATACAGCTGTACGTTAGTCACCCTAATTTCTCAGGAAAAAAGGCTATCCGAAGTTTAAAAGGATTTAAGCGTATTGCTCTAAAAAAAGGAGAAACCAAAAATGTCAAGTTCAGCCTTCAGCCAAAGGATATTGCCATTTTAAACGACGATAACGAATATTACATCGATTCTGGAGCAATTCAGATTTCAGTAGGAGGCCAGCAAGCCAACCCAAAGGCCTTAAAACAGCAAAATGTATTGCAGCAAAAAGTGGCTATTGCTCTTGCAGAGGGAGAGTTGTATCCAATAAATAAAAAGTAAAAAGCACCTTATAATCACATTATTATTAAATCCAAAATCATGAAAATTTTAGAATCTAGTGCGTAACTAAATGTGCAATGAAGTGCTGAAGATTATGAGTTAATACTCATGTAAACAATTAATTTAAACTACAAATCACTATTGTTGAGCCATTTTTATCTCAATCATCATCACACAAAGAGTGCGGCTTAAAAGTGAATTTCAAACTAAAATTAATCAAATGAAAAAAAAGATTAAGTTTTTGAAAAAAGGCATTATTCTCTCTTTTTTTATCTGCATGCAGATGTCCCTTTTCGCACAAAATATGCGAATTACAGGTACAGTTGTTGATAAAACAGGAGAACCTGTGCCAGGTGTGAATGTTTCTATTAAAGGAACAACCACAGGTACTATTACAACTATTGATGGGGTATATAATATTGAAGCGCCATCCACAAGTCAATTGCTATTTAGTTTTGTTGGTTTCCTTTCGCAAACCATTGATATCAATAATCAAACAACCATTAATGTTACTTTACGCGAAGACCTTAAAGATTTAGATGAGGTTGTGGTTGTGGGGTACGGTTCAACTAAAGCACGCGATTTAACGGGTGCTGTTAGCTCAATTAAGGCCGATGAATTAGGAGAGCAACCAGCGGTTTCTATCGATCAGGCCTTGCAGGGTAAAGTGTCGGGTGTAACCATTTCACAAAACTCTGGAGCACCGGGTGGAGGTATCTCTGTTCGTGTACGTGGTATTACTTCTTTAACAGGGAGTAATGAGCCATTATATGTTGTGGATGGTGTGCCAATCGACGGTAATTCAGGTAACGATAGTTTCAATTTTTCTTCAATGGGAGGAGAAAGTGGACAAACTAAAGTGAGTGCCTTATCTACCATAAACCCTTCGGATATTGCTTCAATCGAAGTGCTAAAAGATGCATCGGCAACAGCCATTTATGGTTCACGTGCGTCAAACGGAGTAATATTAATTACAACCAAAAGTGGTAAAGATGGAAAATCTACAATTAGTTACGATGGATATTATGGTATCCAAGAAGTTACTAAAACCATCGATGTAATGGACCTTCCGCAGTACGCACAATATTTAAACGAAATTGCGGTACAAGAAGGCGGAGAGCCAAAAGCCTCTTTTCTACGACCAGAGTTATTAGGCCCTGGAACCAACTGGCAAAACGAAGTGTTTAGAGTGGCTCCTATTACCAACCACCAATTGTCTATTGCCGGAGGAAACGGAAAAACAAAGGTGTATTCATCCTTGAATTATTTTAATCAGGATGGGATATTGATAAATACTAATTACGAGCGTTTTGCAATGCGTTTAAATATTGACCACCAAGTAAACGATTGGTTTAAATTCGGGAATAGTTTAACGGCTAGTATGAGTGATGAGTTAATTGCTTATAACGATTCGGAAGACGGTGTTATTATGGCTGCCTTACGTCAATCACCAGAAGTACCAGTTAAATATTCCGATGGAAGCTGGGGTGGACCTAGTGCCGAGGATGGAGTTGGATCGGGGAGTGGTTATAACCCTGTAGCTTGGTCTAAAATTCGTTCGTCGCAACTACAAAGACACAAGGTTTTAGGAAATATATTCTCTGATATCAGCTTTACTAAAAATCTGAAATTAAGAACTGAGTTGGGTTACGATTTCAATTTTAATAAAATGTCATCGTACAATCCAGTATATAAATTGGGCGATCAGGTAAACGATTTAGGAACATCGTTTAAAACCAATACCAATAGTTTTTATTGGATATTTAAAAACTTCTTAACCTACAGCAACCAGTTTGGTAAAAATAACTTAACAGTTATGGGAGGTCATGAGGCACAGCATTCTACTTGGGAGCAATTGCAAGGTAGTCGCGGTGGTTTTATTCAAAACGACTTAACAGAGTTGGCTTTGGGTGATTCAGAAACTGCCGGAGCATCAAGCTTAAGAAACCAATGGGCCATGCAATCGTTTTTTGCTAGAGCCAATTATGGTTTCAATAACCGTTATTTATTAACTGCAACGTTTAGGGCTGATGCTTCATCGAACTTCGGACCGAATAACAAGTGGGGTTATTTTCCATCATTCTCTGGAGGATGGGTAATGAGTGAAGAAAACTTCATGCAAGGCCTGCAAGGTACGCTCGATTGGGTTAAAATACGTGCCGGTTATGGTGAGGTAGGAAACCAAAATATTGGTGCCTATGCTTACGGGCAGTCCTTAAATACTATCACATCAGCATATGGGCCTGCATTTATTCCCGGAAATATTGCCAATCCTGATGTAAAATGGGAAACCACAACATCATCGAATATTGGTATTGAGTTGGGCTTTTTCAACAACCGTATTAATATGGATGCTGATTTCTATATTAAAAAATCGAAGGATTTCTTATACCAGTTACCAATGGCTTATTATTATGGTCGCGAGGCATTTTCTGCACCATATGTAAACCTTGGTGAGATGCAAAATACAGGTATCGATTTCTCTTTAAATACAGTTAATATCGATAACCCTGGTGGTTTTAAATGGACATCGGCAATTGTATTGTCAACTTATAAAAATGAGTTAACAAAGTTAGCCGATGAAAATGCCACAATAACTCAGGTTATTCAATTTAACCAAACAGTTACACAAACATCAGTAGGTAATCCTGTAGGTCAATTCTACGGTTATGTAACCGATGGTTTATTCCAAAGCGAAGAGGAAATTCAGAATTCTCCTTACCAAGGTGATATGGATGAACGAAACGGTGTTTGGATGGGAGATATTAAGTTTAAGGATATGAACGATGATGGTGAAATTAATGACGACGACCGCACTATAATTGGTAGTCCACATCCTGATTTTACTTTCAGTTTCAGTAATAACCTATCGTATAAAAACTGGGATTTTGCCCTGTCTTTTTACGGGTCTTATGGTAACGACATCATAAACTGGACTCGAAAAATTACCGAAGGTATGACGGATCAGTTTGGGAACCAATCAGTAAATGTAGCTGATAGATACACACCGAGTAATACTGACACGGATATGCCACGCTATATTGCTGGTGACCCAAATGCTAATGCTAGGGTATCTGACCGATACGTTGAGGATGGATCATTTCTTCGTATTCAAAACATAACGTTAGGTTACTCATTACCAAAGTCTTTATTAAAACGCACTGGCTTTATCTCTAATTTAAGAGCTTATGCTACAGTTCAAAACCTGTATACATTTACTAAATACACAGGTTACGATCCTGATATTGGCGGACAAAGTAATAACGCATTATTAGCAGGTATAGATAACGGACGTTACCCAGTGCCACGTACCTATATGATAGGATTAAAACTTGATTTTTAATCATTGGATAACTTTTAAAAAATCTTAGAAATGAATAAAAATAAGATATTAGGAATACTGATGCTGTTGTTTATTACTACAGCTTGCTCAGATAGTTTTCTTGAGATTGCACCAGAAGATAGGTTAACTACTGATAATTACTACAATGATGATACGCAAATGCTAACCGGAGGGGCTAGTCTTTACAATAGACCATGGTTCCTGTTTAACGAAAAGTTCGTTATCTGTTTAGATGTGTATGCCGGAAATGCTTCGGGCGATTACGTTGATATTGCACAGTTTAATAAGTTTGCTGTTTTCGCGGCCAACCAGTTTACAACAGAGGGTTATCAATCATTATTTTCGGTCATAGCCTATTCAAATAGTTTGCTCGATATTGTTGAAAATAAAGCAGGCCCGGCAGTTACTACTGAAGTAAAAGAGTGGTCGAGAGGCGAGGGTTTATTTATGCGTTCGTTGGCTTATTTTTACTTGGTTCGAACCTTTGGCGCTGTGCCTATTTTAGAGGATATCAATCAATACGGTACCGATGTTGTGGTACGTAAAAATAATGTTGAGGATATCTATACCTTAATTAAACGCGACTTAGCAGAGGCGGCTCAGTTACTACCTATTAAATGGTCTGATGCCAACCTTGGTAGAGCCACAAAAGGTGCAACACATGGCTTGTTAGCCGAGGTTTATTTAACACTAGGCGAATACGCTAAGGCAAAAGAGCACGCTGATTTAGTAATTAACAGCGGATTATATTCTTTAATGCCTGAATACTCCGATAATTTTCAGCCTAAAAATGGAGTTACTCCAGATAATAATAACGAATCGGTTTTTGAGTTACAGTGGGTTTCTCCTCCACAAGGTCAGCATTGGTATTATACCAACACGCACCAAGCTTATTTAGCAGCAGCTAGTAAGTTAACAGGTGTTGGCGATGGTTGGGCAACCTTTATTCCTTGCTTAGATTTCATTAGAGCCTACGAGGAAGGTGATTTAAGACGTCAGCCAACTATTATGGAAAAAGGAAATTTTTATCCTGAGTTGGTAACCAAAGAAGGTGGATTTTTAGTAGAAAATGCACTTACAAATAACTACGCAGGTTACCGTAAATATGTGGTTGGTTCTCCTGAGGAGTGGCCATCGGTTAACTTTATGAATACCGATGTAAATACGCATATTATGCGTTATGCCGAGGTGCTTTTAATAAGAGCAGAAGCCATATTAGGAACAGCTACTTCTACCACTGATGCCATTGCCTTGGGCGATATTAATAAGGTTAGAGCCAGAGCGGGTTTACCTGCTTTAACCGAAATTACTTTAGATGATATTTTGCAAGAGCGCAGAATGGAGTTGGCCATTGAAAGTGGCGACCGTTGGTTCGATTTGGCTCGTATTGACAGGGCTAAGGCCATTGAAATTTTATCAAATACCGATAGAGCTTATCTAGCAGATAGAAATGACCCAGAGAGTGGGAGTGCCGATGGTGGTCGTTTTGTAGTGCCTAAAGAAAGCGACTTTTTATTACCGCTTCCTCAGGTTGAAACGGATATTAATCCACTGTTGTTAGATGAGGCAGTACCATACGATTTTAACAAATAAACTTCAGAGCAATGATAAGATATATGAATAAATATTTAATTGTAGCCCTTGTTACTTCAATGTTCTTGGCTACTTCATGTACCAAAGAAGAGGTTTACAATCCAGAGATATCGGTGGTTAATTCTACCAATAAGGATGTATCAACAGCTTCGCAAGGTTATCCCGGTGATTTAATAGTTGCCGAAGGTATTGAGTTAGATAAAATGGATAGCGTTCTTTTTGTAACGGATGCCGATTCAATTAACGTAGTTTTTAATCCAGCACTCAATTCATCAATAGCCATAATGTTTGAAGTGCCCTATGATGAAACCAAGGGTAGTAAGCTAGGTATGCAGAAAATCTATTTCATCAATAAAAATGGAAAAGAAGTGATGCAAGACTTTGAGATATTACAACCCGATCCTGAAATCTCAGGTTTTTTACCAGAGCGACCCAAAGCTGGTGGTAGTACTGTTATTGTAGGGAAATGGTTTATGGGTCTTGAGAGCGTTACTTTTGCTGGCGAGCCTGCCGATTACGAGTATATTTCTTCAACACAAATATTGTTACGTGTACCCGAAGGAGCAGAACCTGCTGATGTTGTGGTAACTACTAATATTGGCTCATCAACTAAAAACTTAGATGTTGATTTGGGCTATAATGTGTATCGTTACAACGATTTTGATGGCGGTGGAATGTATGCTACTAACGATTGGCGAAACAATGGGGATATTACCGATGCTGTTGTGTTTAGTGATGCTGATGGTTTTGATGGTAATTATGCCGAGTTTACTTGGAGTGGTTCTACCTCAAACGGATGGGGTAATGCAGAGCCTACTTCAGGTATGAATCCTGGTATAACAGAAACAAATCAGGAGAAAGTGAAATTTGTTTTCGAAGTATACTGCTCCAGTCCTGCTGGAAGCACAATGCAAATTCAGATTGATGATGGAACCACCGTTTGGGCGCATAACTACGATTTTACTGCTGAAGAAGTGGGTAAATGGATTACGGTAGAAATGCTTAGTTACGACTTTGGTGCAGGATACGATCCAGGTAATGTTACCCATAGTATGGACTGTCCTAATATTAATTATGTGAAAGTTGCTATTAACCAATGGGGACCAGTTCCTACAATAGTTCGCATTGATAACATGCGTTTTTACGAATACTATTAATTCAATACCCCTCTTGCAGTAACGATTGCGAGGGGGTTCAACTATAATCTACGTGCTTACAACCTTATGATCCTGAAAAACATTGTGATAATGTAAGTGCGTAGATTATATTTTTATAACTGTTTAGTAATAAGACAAAAGTATAAAGACATAAGACAAATAGGTAATTATCATTTGGCTTTTTAGTTCCGTTAATTAGGATGTAAGCAAAGTTGAATAATTAAGAATACTACAAATGTTTGTTTTGTAAGGGTCTATTGTCTTTATACTTAAGTCTTAATACTTTATACTGAAGAGTTATTATTTTTCATCAAACAAGAATCTCAAAAGTTATAATTATGGCTCTATTCAAAAATATAATCGGCTTAATATTTTTGCTTCTCATGCAAGTGTCATGCAGTAGTGACGACAATGCAACACCTAGTTTGTCAGCTCCTCTGGCATTAAATCCGAGTGATATTACCCAAAACTCCTTTGTGGCCAACTGGGCCGGAGTAAAAGATGCACAATCGTATGTGCTTGATGTTTCAAGCGATATTGATTTTACAAGTTTTGTTGAAGGTTATCAGGCCTTAAGCGTTAACGGTATTTACACTGTTGTGGATAACTTGAGTCCTAGCACCAGTTATTATTACCGCGTACGTGCAGTAAACGGAACTGCTGAATCGAGCAATTCAATGGTGATTTCACTTACTACTGAGATTCCTGATGGCTCGGTATTAAAAGAGCTTACTCAAGATTTTTTCATAGGTACAATTGTTCAGTCAAACCGAATGACGGGCATGCATCACGAAGTGATTAATCGCGAATTTAGCAGTATTACTGCCGAGTACGAAATGAAAATGAACATCATGTATCCTAGCGAAGGAGTATACGATTGGACTGCTTCGGATGCAATTGTTAATTATGCTGTTGAGAATAAATTAAACATACATGGCCATGCCCTAGTTTGGCACAATGCAACACCCAATTGGGTTGAGAATTTTTCGGGAACGGATGCCGAATTTGAAACCATGCTCGAAGAGTATGTGAAAACGGTTGTAACAAGATATAAAGGAAAAATAACATCGTGGGATGTGGTAAACGAAGCCTTTAACGATGGTTCGGGTACTTACCGAAATTCAGTTTTTTATCAACG
This sequence comes from Saccharicrinis aurantiacus, assembly GCF_947489045.1. Classification (NCBI taxonomy): domain Bacteria; kingdom Pseudomonadati; phylum Bacteroidota; class Bacteroidia; order Marinilabiliales; family Marinilabiliaceae; genus Saccharicrinis; species Saccharicrinis aurantiacus. The sequence goes on along the minus strand of NZ_CANLCN010000010.1, from coordinate 178,155 downwards.
TATGGGAGCTTCTTTTATTTCTAAATGTTTTCAGTGGGCACGCGAGGCCGATCCTGATGTATTGTTGTTTTACAACGATTACAATATGTGCAGCGATCAAACCAAACGCGATGCTGTTTTTACTATGGTTGATGATTTAATTAGCAACTCTGTAGCTATTGATGGAGTAGGTTATCAAATGCACATCGCCTACAATTGGCCAGCTAAAAAAGATATTCAGGATGCCACACAAGATATTCTCGATAGAAATTTAAAAGTACATTATGCCGAGCTTGATATACGTGCCAATCCTAACAACGACCAAAGTACACTTACAGATGCACGTTCTTTAGAGTTGAAAGCAAAATATAAAGAGATTGCTGAGCTTTATACCGCATTACCAACTGTAAACAAATATGCTTTAACCATTTGGGGTTTAAAAGATAATGAATCGTGGCTCTTAGATTTTCATGGGCAAATAGATTGGCCATTGTTATACAACAATAATTTTGAAGAGAAAGACGCCTATTACGGTGTACTAGAAGGATTAGTGAAATGATGGTAGGTATCTTATGTGGTCGGCCTCTTTTTCTCAAAGTTTTCTTTTTGCCACAAGGTTTAGTAAGACCGAGAAGTTGAGAGCTTCGCTCGAAAATCACTCGGCCGCACTTAACCTTGTTGTGAATAAGAAAGCTTTGAGAAAAGCAGCCTTGATTTTCTTTGCTTACTTTCTTTCATTAAGGAAAGAAAAGTAAGTCAGGGTTTGGGATGAAATCCCAATGCAATATTGCAATACAGCATACTATATAATATGAAATTCTATATCGCTGTTTATCAGAAATATTCAATTTTGGAATAATTCACTCTTTATGAATACAACGCAAAAAATATCTGTAATAGAAAAAATAGGTTATAGCCTTGGCGACTTGGCAGCTAACCTAATTTTTCAAACACTAATGACCTTTCTGGCATTCTTTTATACCGATGTATATAGAATTCCGCCAGCATCAGCATCAGCTATTATTTTTGCTGGCGGAATGATTGGAGCTTTCTTCAATCCTGTAATGGGCGCTATTGCCGATAGAACCAATACCCGTTGGGGTAAGTTTCGGCCATGGATTTTATGGACAGCAGTTCCCTTTGGCGTATTTGCCTTATTAGCTTTTAGTACGCCTAATTTTAGTCCTTCGGGTAAAATAGCCTATGCATTAATCACCTACATTTTATTGGTGTTAATATATTCGGCCAGTAACCTACCTTACTCAGCCTTAAGTGGAGTTATAACCGGCAGTATGAGCGAGCGAAATAGCATTTCATCGTACCGATTTGTAGCTGTTATGATCGCCCAGTTTACTATTCAAGCGCTACTATTACCCTTGGTTCTGATATTTGGCGATGGAGATAAAGCCCTCGGTTTTGAGAAGGTAATGGGCGTTTTTGCTGTGGTTGGAGTTGTGTTTTTAATCATCACTTTTCTCACCACAAAAGAACGTGTTGTTGCCACGGAAGAACAGAAATCATCGCTCAAAGAAGATCTCAAGGATTTGAGTAAAAATAAACCGTGGTTGGTGATGTTATTTGTTACCATTCTTATTTTTATTACCCTATCCTTAAAGGGAGGAATGTATGTGTATTACTTCGATAACTATTTAGATACAGCCTCTCTAAATACATTTTTAAATGATATTGGTTTCAATGGCATGATAGCCGGATTAAAAACGAGTATGCCCGGTTTTGATTGGCCCGATGATGCAGTTACATCTGCCTTCAGTTTGTTTAATGCAGGCGGTATCATTTTTATGATTGTAGGCATAGGTTTTTCTAAACCGCTGGCCGATAAATATGGCAAGCGCGATGTTTTTATTGTGGGATTAATATTGGCTACTCTTTGCGTGTTCGCCTTTTGGTTTTTTCCACCCAAAGCCATCGCCATAACCTTTATCAGTCAAATATTACACGGCTTTTTCTATGGGATAACTATTCCACTATTGTGGGCAATGATTGCTGATGTTGCCGACTTTTCGGAATGGAAAAACAACCGTAGAGCCACCGCTATTATATTCTCAGCCATGATTTTCGGATTAAAAGCAGGTTTGAGTATTGGCGGTGCCTTAGTAGCCGGAATTTTAGCCGCCTTTGGTTATCAAGAAGGCTTGGCTGTACAAGTGGATAGTGCTATTTCAGGAATACAGTTATCCGTTAGCCTTTTTCCAACCATCACCTTTGCCTTAGCTATTGCTTGTTTGTTTTTTTATGAGATTGACAAAGCCAAAGAAGTTGAGATAGAAAAGGATTTGGCAGCCCGTCGGAATGAGTAAACTATTCAATAATATCTATAAACAGAAAATACAATGAATACTATAAAACATATATCATTAGCCTTAATTGCCGCATGCAGTTTTACTGCGTGTGACCAAAATACAGAGAATACCAAAAAATTTAGAGAATTATCTTTAGCAAAAGCATATGAAAGTAAATTTTTAATAGGAACGGCACTTAACTCCGAGCAAATTGAAGGTTCTGACACTAGCGCTTTAAAAGTGGTTAAAACTCAATTTAATTCAATAGTTGCTGAGAACTGCATGAAACCAGAAGTAGTGCAGCCAAACCAAGGCAAATTCGATTTCGCTTTGGCGGATAAGCTTGTTCAGCTAGCTGCAGATAACAATGCTTTTATGGTGGGACATACCTTAGTGTGGCACTCCCAAACTTCTGATTGGATGTTTCATGATGCAGATGGGAAACTAACTACCAGAGATACGCTAATTCAACGTATGAAAACGCATATTCAAACCGTAGTTTCGCGCTATAAAGGCAAGGTAAAAGGATGGGATGTGGTTAACGAAGCAGTGCTTGATGAGGGCGGTTTAAGAAAGAGTTTGTGGCATCAAATTGTAGGTCCTGACTTTATTGAATTAGCTTTCCAGTTTGCGCACGAAGCCGATCCTAATGCCGAGTTATACTATAATGATTACAATATGTACTTACCTGCAAAACGAGCAGAGGTAGTAAAGTTAGTGAAGCGTTTGCAAGAAAAGGGCATTAGAATTGATGCCGTAGGAATGCAAGCTCACTATGGTTTGGGTGCCGATTATTTTGAGGAAATAGAAAACAGTATCAACACATTTGCAAGCCTAGGTATTAAGGTAATGGTTACTGAATTAGATGTTTCTGTATTGCCTTTCCCTAGCGAAGAGTTAACAGCAGACGTAAGCACATCGTATGCCAATAAACCTGAGTACAACCCATATATCAATGGTTTGCCCGATGATCTTGAAACGGAACTAGGCGATTATTATGCCAAGTTATTTAAGATTTATAACAGACATTCAGACCATATTTCTAGAATCACTTTTTGGGGAGTGAACGATGCGCAAACTTGGCGTAACTACTGGCCAATAAACGGACGAACAGATTATCCTTTATTATTCAACAGAGAAAACGAGCCAAAGCCTGCTTATGCTGCAGTAATGCGTTTGGCTTATTAAGTAAGAGAAATACATACAAAAAATACAATAATGAAAGAAGCCAAATATTTAGTATCAGACTTATTTACAGCCGATCCATCAGCGCATGTTTTCAATAACAAGTTATTTATTTACCCCTCTCACGATTTTGAATCGGGCGTAGCCGAAAATGATAATGGAGATCATTTTAATATGCGCGATTATCATGCTTACTCAATGGATACCATTGATGGAGAAATTACCGATCATGGTGTGATATTGGATGTGGATGATGTAGATTGGGCTAGTCGCCAGATGTGGGATTCTGATGTGGCGCATAAAAACGGCAAGTACTACCTTTATTTTTCGGCCAAAGACCACAATGATATTTTTAAAATAGGAGTAGCGGTAAGCGAAACACCTGAAGGGCCTTTTATTCCACAAGAATACCCTATGAAAGGTAGCTATAGCATAGATCCTTGTGTTTTTGAAGAGGGTAATGAACGTTATATTTTATTTGGGGGTATCTGGGGCGGACAATTACAGCGTTATCGCGATAACAAGGCCATTGAAGTTGGTGCTGAACCAAAGGATGCGGAGGATAGTTTGTGCCCAAAAGTGGCCAAGCTCAGTGATGATATGCTTGAATTTGCAGAAGCACCTAAGGATTTATTGATCCTCGATGAAAATGGGAATCCGCTTACAGCAGGAGATCATGATCGACGTTTCTTTGAGGCCTCGTGGTTACACACCTATAAGGGCAAGTATTACTTTTCATATTCAACAGGTAATACACACAAATTGTGTTACGCAACAAGCGATAGCTTATATGGGCCATATCGTTACCAAGGCGTTATTTTAACACCTGTGGTTGGTTGGACTACCCACCATTCCATTTGCGAATTTCAAGGTAAATGGTATTTGTTTCACCACGATTGTGTGCCATCGAATGGAAAAACATGGCTTAGAAGCATGAAGGTAGTTGAGTTAGAATATGATGAAGCAGGAAAAATAATTACAATAGAGGGAACGGCACCTGAACAATAGTTTTTTCATAAGTAGGTAGATTTTTAGGAATGGCAACCTTCGATCAGCTAAGCGTTTCGTTGTTATCATCAGGCCTCTGGCCGCATAAAAGCACAATGCCTTGCAATAATATTGCAGGGCATTTTTTTTGCTAAGCATTGTATTGTTATCAATAATAAAAAAAACTATTATGATGAATAATAAAGTTGTGTTTTATAACGTTAGGTATGCTAGCAAAGAGGCGTTAGTTTATTACAAATGCCTGGGCATAATAGTTATTATATCATTTTGCTAAGCGTTTAGTGATTTTAGGTATTGTGCCAAGTTATTTAACAAGTAAACTTTACAAACATTTAAAAACACAAATTATGGGAGTGAAATACAAATCAGTAGCTAAAAAAAATCCTCGTAATGCTGAGGATATTAAGTATTACATACAACAAGTTAGAAACGAAACCATTGGTCGTCGCGAATTCGAAGTGGCAATAATTGAAAAAACAGCTTTGAGTAAGGCTGAAGCCCGAGGCGTTTTAGTAACAATAGCCGACGTTATTAGAGAAGAGTTACTGCGCGGTAATGCGGTAAAACTAGAAGATTTAGGCACATTTTCCTTACGCCTAAAAAGCGAAGGCGCTGAAACACCAGAAGAAGTAACAGCAAATAAACTTAAAAATGTTAGTGTTGGTTACCGTCCATCAGGCGAATTGGTTGAATCAATACAGAAAATTAAATTAGAAAAAACAGAATAATAGATTCTTTTAATGCCTCTTTGCTAAACTACCAACAACTTAAGTCTGTATCCCCATGGACTGTTGCATACAACACCATGGGCTTTTCTACATAACACCATGGACTTTGCGCTAAAACACCACGGGCTTTAAGTTGTAAGTCCACGGACTTAATGAAACTCAATAAATGTATTTAGTTGCATCACTATTGTGCCTTCGTATGAAAACCTGACTTCATAATTTTTAACTGCTTAAATAGAACTACAAAGCTCCTTATTGATATTAAGTCTAAATAGGGATTGGGCTATAAATCTAGATATATGGATATTTTGCTGTATATTTAGTTACAATATCTCAAATATTCTATGCGATGGGGAAAACTAGGAGAGATTTTATAAGAATTACAGCATTAGGATCCGCAGGTGCTTTTGTGGGATCGCGATTTTTAATGGCCAATAAAGCGGTAGTAATAAGTGAGCAACCCAAAGGCCCATGGAAAATGGCGGAAGAGCTAGAGCGAACACCAACTTATTGTGAGGTGTGTTTTTGGAAGTGTGCTGGCTGGACTTATAAAAATGAAGCAGGTAAAATCAAAAAGATATTAGGTAACGATGATGACCCAAATAGCAATGGTCGGTTTTGCCCACGGGGTACCGGAGGTATTGGCATGTACTATGATGAGGATCGATTGAAGGAACCCTTAATTAGAGTGCAGGCTAAAGATGGAACTCAAAGATTTAAAAAGGCTACATGGGATGAGGCACTAGATTATGTAGCCATTAAGCTGAACACAGTAATAAAAGAGCACAGTCCTGAATGTATTGCTTTATTTACGCACGGAAGTGGCGGAACCTATTTCGGAAATTTATTAAAAGCCCTGGGGTCTCAGAATATTACAGCCCCTTCTTATGCACAGTGTCGCGGGCCACGCGAGGTTGGTTTTATAGCCACATTTGGTAATGGTTTGAGTTCGCCTGAGCCTACAGATATTAGAGATACCAGATGTTTGGTTTTAATAGGTTCTCACATTGGTGAGAATATGCACAATGGGCATGTACAAGAAATGTCGGATGCCATTGACAAGGGGGCTACCATTATTACAGTTGACCCTCGATTTTCAACAGCAGCAGGTAAATCTAAATTTTGGTTGCCCATTAAGCCAAGTACCGATTTAGCACTTCTTATGGCTTGGATACATGTGATTATATACGAAGAGCGTTATGATAAAAAGTACGTTGAGCAATATTGCTACGGTTTTGATGAACTTAAGGCACATGTTGCTAATATGACTCCGGAGTGGGCTTACGGAATCACAACTATTAAACCACAAGTAATAAGAGATACTGCCCGTGAAATGGGCAATGCGTCCCCCGCAACAATTATTCATCCCGGAAGGCATGTTACTTGGTATGGCGACGATACACAAAGATTAAGAGCGGTAGCCATACTGAATGCATTGTTAGGCTCATGGGGACGTCGTGGTGGTTTTTATAATCCTGAGAAAGCCAAAGTACCAGGCGTTCCGCACCCGCCATATCCACAACCAAAACGTACTTGGCGTGATGCTATGGGAGGTAAATATGAGTTGGCCGATTTAGCTTTAGCCAATGGTGTTTGCGATGCAACCATACCTAGTGCAACCATGGATTGTAACATAAAGGCATGGATTGTGAACGGAACAAACTTAATAGAAACATTACCCAACCGGCAAAAAACGCTGGATGCCATAAATAACCTTGATTTAATGGTGGTGGTTGATACTATGCCAATGGAAATTACGGGCTATGCCGATGTAATTTTACCTGAGTGTACCTATCTCGAACGTTACGATTCCTTAAGAGTAACGCAACATCGCGAGCCTACTATTTCGCTGCGTATGCCAGCCACTAAACCTTTATACAACTCAAAACCTGCTTGGTGGATGGCCAAAAAATTGGCCATAAAAATGGGTAAAGGAGATTACTTCCCATTTAATTCTATTGAAGAGGAGTTAGATTATCAGTTAAAAGAAGTCGGACTTTCATTGGAAGAAATGCAGCGCATTGGTGTTAAAAAGATGCCGCGAGCTTATGATGATCTTTACTTTCAGGATGGTGAGGAAATTGAGTTTAATACAAATACCGGTAAAATTGAATTGTATTCCACATCTTTTGAGGAGTATGGCTTTGATCCGATGCCTAAGTATACAGCACATCCCGAGCCTCCTCAAGGTTACTACAGGTTGATATATGGTAGAGCACCAATGCATACCTTCTCGCGTACCGCAAATAATCCTAACCTAACGGATTTAATGGATGAAAATACCGTTTGGGTAAACCCTAAAGTAGCCAAAGAGTGGGGGCTTGAAAATGGGAAGGAAGTTTATTTACAGAATCAAGATAATGTGGTTTCTACATTTCCGATAAAAGTAAGAGTAACCGAACGTATCAGATGGGACTCAGTTTATATGGTTCATGGATTTGGTCATTCTAAAAAGCAATTGAGCAGAGCTTTTGGAAAAGGAGCAAGCGATACCCAGTTAATAACAAATGTGATGATGGACCCAATAATGGGTGGTACAGGGATGAGAGGCAATTTTGTGACGTTTAACTTTGATAAAGCATAAGGAGGATAGCTATGAGATATGCAATGGCCGTAGATACTAAAAAATGTGTGGGTTGCAGCGACTGTGTTGTGGCTTGCCAAACAGAGAATGATGTGCCAATTGGCTATTGTAGAGATTGGATTGTTGAAATTACTGATGGTACCTATCCGCAATTAGAATTGGAGCACCGATCAGAGCGTTGTAACCATTGTGAAAATTCTCCTTGTGTTCGATGCTGCCCAACTGGTGCCAGTCATTATAGTGATGGCGGAGTGGTAATGGTTACAAAAAATAAGTGCATTGGTTGTGGTGCTTGTATTGCATCTTGCCCATATGATGCGCGCTATACGCACCCGGATGGATATGTTGATAAATGTACCTTTTGCGAGCATAGAGTAAAAGATGGACAGCAACCAGCATGTGTAGCTGTTTGTCCAACAAAGTGCATGTATTTTGGAGATTTAGATCAAGCGAATTCTGATGTAAGTAAGGTTTTGAGAAAGCGCAAATACAAAACTTTGATTCCAGAGGCAGGTACAAAACCTCAATTATACTTTCTGATTTAATAAGCTTTAAAAACTGAAAAAAATGAGAGAAGAATTAATTGTTAGCGGAAGGATGAATCCTCATATAGATCCACAATTGCAAATTTGGGAGTGGCACATTCCTGCCTACTTATTTTTAGGCGGTTTAGCAGCTGGTATATTGTTTTTCGCGGCTTACTTTTTTCTTAAAGGAAAGGAAGAGGAGTATCCAACAGCAGTAAAATTGGCCCCTATTTTTGTACCAATATTGCTGGTGTTAGGTTTGTTTTTCTTATTCCTCGACCTAAAGCATAAACTATATTTTTGGCGCTTATATACAGCTATAAAGTTAGAGTCACCCATGAGTTGGGGAGCATGGACTTTAATGCTTATTAGTCCCTTATCCATCACTTGGGCAGCCCTTTATATTAAAACCCTTTTCCCTAGTTGGGATTGGAAGTTTGAGATTGTGAAAGACGCTATTCGTAGTATAGAAAAATATAAAGCATATCTAGCTTGGGGTATGATGATATTAGCAGTAATACTCGGTATTTATACAGGAATTTTATTATCGGCATTTAATGCGCGTCCCTTGTGGAATACTTCCATTTTAGGGCCTTTGTTTTTAGTTTCAGGTTTATCAACAGGCGCAGCTGCTATTATCATCTTATCTAAATCAGCAATTGAACGGCATACTTTTGCACGTATTGATTTATTATTGATTGCTATCGAATTATTTTTGATAGTGCACATGTTCATGGGGTTTAGGGCAAGTACTCAGGTACAAATTGATGCATCTGCCATGTTTTTAGGAGGGCAGTTTACCGCACCGTTTTGGGTTTTTGTTGTAGGATTTGGCTTAATTATTCCCGCTGCTTTAGAAATATTAGAACTGAGGAAAAAGAAAATTCCATATATGGTAGCACCTGCTTTGGTTTTGTTTGGAGGTTTGATTTTTCGTTTCATTATGGCTTATGCCGGACAAATGAGCAGATGGCTTTATTAAAAAAATAGAGATTAATAGGATTTGTTACTGACTGTTGGTCGATAATAATCAGTTAAAAAATAGAAATATGAGCGATGATAAAAGTAAAAAATACATGAATCCATACCTGGGTGGTGTTTTGCTTGGCTTTGTTTTATTAACTGCTTTTTTCTTTTCAGGAAGAGGTTTGGGAGCAAGTGGAGCTGTGAAAAGTGTGGTGGTAAAATCGGTTGAAACAGTAAGTCCCACCCACATTGAGAGTGTTGATTTTTATAAGTCGTACAAAGAAACCCATTCTGGTGGCCCCTTAAAAGATTGGTTAGTGTGGGAAATGTTAGGGGTTTTAGTTGGTGGTTTTCTTTCGGGAGCTATAGCAGGGCGCCTAAAGTTTAAAGTAGAGCATAGTCCTAAAATAACCAGTAAAGTACGAATCTTATTTGCCGTAATTGGAGGAATATTCTTTGGTTTTGGCTCTCAATTAGGTCGCGGATGTACAAGTGGATCTGCACTCAGCGGAATGGCAGTACTGTCGTTAGGCGGCTTTATAACCATGGCCTTTATCTTCGGAACTGCCTTTGCTTTAGCTTATGTTGCACGTAAATTATGGATTTAAAATAAATTAGATATGGGACCATTAGTTATATACGAATATATTTCGGCCAACACTAACCTTATGATGGCATTCATAATAGGAATAGGGTTTGGTTTTGTTTTAGAGAGAAGTGGGTTTTCATCATCAAGAAAACTTGCAGGAATGTTTTATGGCTATGATACAACCGTTTTAAAAGTATTTTTTACAGCAGCAATAGTAGCCATGTTGGGGCTTCTGTTTTTTAGTTTATTCGGATGGATCGATTTGAGCTTAGTTTATATCAACCCTACTTTTTTATGGTCGGCCATGGTTGGTGGTGCAATAATGGGTGTAGGTTTTATACTGGGTGGATTTTGTCCAGGAACTGCTTTCTGTGCCCTATCAATTGGCAAAATAGATGCCTTGGCTTTTGTGGGCGGATTAGTAATAGGGGTACTTATTTTTACAGAGGGATTTCCTTTGTGGGAAAGTTTATTTTATGCCGAGAATATGGGTACGCCTACTATTAATGAGTTATTAGGAGTTTCGCGCGGTGTTTTTGGATTATTATTGATACTAGCGGCTTTAGGTATGTTTTTTATTGGTGAGTGGGCAGAGCGTAAGTTTCCGCGCCAAGAGTATTAATATTTAAAATTTGTGATTATGAATATGCGAATAAAGTTAGCCATGGCAATTATTCCTTTAGGTATTATAATTGCTGCTGTGCCCGAAAATACCATGCGTCCCTATAAATTAACAGCCAATCAATTATTAGAGGAAGTAAAAGAGGGGAGTCAATTTGTTTTACCCGACCAGGTTGCTGAAATGTTGATTCAGAAAGACCCATCTTTACGTTTGATTGATGTAAGAGATAAGGATAGCTACGATAAATACCACTTACCAGGAGCAATACATATTTCGTTAGCAGATATTTTGTCTCCACAGAATGAGGTTTATTTAAATCAGGATGTGACCATGAATGTGTTTTATTCAAATGGTTCAACCAAGGCTAATGAAGCATGGATGATCACACGCCAATTGGGATACATAAATAATTATGTGATGCAAGGCGGCTTAAATTATTATGCCGAAACTATAATGAATCCGCAAAAACCAAATGCCACAAGTCCGGATGATGAATTTGCGCGTTACGATTTTAGAAAAGGTGCAAGTGCTGCGCTAGGAGGTGGTACCTTAAATACTATTTCAGAGGATGCGCCTAAAGCGCCTAAACCTCCTATTAAAAAGAGAACCAAGAAAAAGCGTGTTGCTGGCGGATGCTAAAATTGGATTATTGTACCGAGATAAAATAAATAAAAAACTCACATTTTCAGAATTAAGAAAATGTGAGTTTTAAATTAGTAATAATCTGTTTAGTTAGTTGCTTTTTACTAGTTCGTAGGTATGTATCCAATCCACATACATTGTATTTATTGAATCATTTGATAAATCTTTTTTATCAGCAATTCCACCAGTCCAAGAATCTTTACTCGTCCATAAATCCCAAATGATATTCTGTTCGCGCGTAAAGGTCTGTTTCGATTCTACTTTGCCAGCTTTCTCGCCATTAATGTAAAACTGAACATGGTGTTCGTCTATCCACCAACAACCAAGTACTTGATATCCTTCATTCCACTTGCGTCCTTTGGCAGGATTGTCATCCGATAAGTTTCTATTATCAAAATTACCATGATGCCTTTCCGTTTCGTCATCCTTAACAATAAAATATTGCGAATACATGGTATATGGTCGGTCTACCTGATTGGTAAATGAAGGCTTCGAGTTATGCTCACAAATGTCAATTTCATCTCTATTTGCACTATTCCCATTATTAAGCCAGTAAGTAGAAAAGGCAGATAGGTGAGAGGTTCTCATTCTACATTCTGTATACATCGGAAACTTAACTTTCATTTTCGACATCACCCTTGAGGTTTCAAACCAACGCCCATCTTCTTTTTTCGCTTCTTTTTTATCCAAAGATGCTTTAATCCAAAGCTTACCATCACTTACCCCCGAATTTTTAGCCATCATTTTAACGGGTACTCCGTAGTTCCACAATGACTTTGTCCATTTGGTATTGTCCCATTCATCAAACTCATCACATAATTGAGGAATTTCTTTCCATTCCATGCCTTCCGGAGCCTTAGGCTGAGCCTTAATTCCATTGCTGTTGATCAATCCGAATATTACCAATAGTAGTAATAACGAATATTCTTTTCTTTGAAGTAGTAAAATCATAATCATATTGTTTAACCACAAACTAAGTGAGTACTGAGCTAAAGTATGGGTGGTATTTATCACAATAAAGATGTGTAAAAAGTTAATCTAATACAGGTGTTCTTTTAACATCCATGCGCTCCATAGCATTTACCTCGTAAACACGTTTAAGTTGCCAAAGCGGACGCTCTAATTCACCTTCCCACTCCCATAATACTTTAAATAACTCTTTTACTTTTTCAGGATGTTTATAAGCAAGGTTATTACTTTCGGTAACATCTTTGGCTAAATTATAAAGCTCAGCAGGTCTATCTGGGTATCGCAATAATTTCCAATCTCCTTGGCGAACTACACCTCTATTTTCTTTCTTCCAAAATAATACTTCATGCGGACGAGCCTTGTTTTGTTTGGTAACATACGGCATTAAATCAACGCCATCAATATTTGTTATAGCATCGGCATTACCACCTGCTGCATTTACAAACGTTGGTAACATATCGAGCATACTTACAGGATAATCGTAAGTAGAACCTGCTTTAATTACATTAGGGAATTTCATAACCATGGGTACTCTAATTCCTCCTTCAAGGTGATTTGATTTGCATCCACTTAAGGGGTAGTTGCAGGTCATAGATCCATCAGGACCACCATTGTCATTTGAAAAAACAATTAAAGTATTCTCCTCAAGTCCTAATTCTCTAAGCTTATCCATAATTTTACCACAAGCTCTATCCATTGCAATGTTCATGGCAGCTAGCTTTTTGCGTTTTCCACTTAAGCCTTTTACTTTGGCCAAATCTTCAGGCAAAGCTTCAAGAGGAGTATGTACCGCATTAAATGAAGCATACACAAAAAAGGGTTTGTTTTTATGACGCTCAATAAAATCACAAGCTTCATCACCTATAGCATCAGTGGTATATCTGTCGGGCTCTTCAAAGTTGGCATAACCTCTTTCCCAACGGTCTTCTTTTCTATCAAAAGCTAATTTTTGGGTTAATGGGAAGAAGCTTCGCGCCCCACCTCTAAAACCGTAAAACTCATCGAAACCTCGTGCTATCGGATGGTACTTATCGGCATTACCTAAGTGCCATTTGCCTAAAATAATTGATTTGTAACCCAAAGGGCCAAGGTAATCAGCAATTGTTTTTTCATCTAAAGGTAAGCCCATTTCATCGGCTAAAAGCTTAGATGAATGACTCATATATCCAGGTACGTTGTTTTCTTCAATCCCAAAGCGCTGTTGGTATCTTCCGGTTAGTAACCCTGCTCTTGATGGGCCACAAACAGCTGCGGTAGTATAGGCTTGCTTGAATACCATACCTTCTTTAGCCAATTTATCAAGATTAGGGCTTTCGAAAGTTTTGCTACCCTGAAAACCAAAATCATGGTATCCTGCGTCATCCGCAAATAGGAATACAATATTTGTTTTTTTAGCACTAATAGAGTTAACACAAAAGGTAAATAGACAAACCGTTAAAATGCCTAAGAATTTAGTTTGTTTCATAGTGAATTATAATAATGGAATTAATAATATTTAGCTACAAGGTACGGGATAGAGATAAAATTAACGGGTGGTAAAATTACATTTCGCGAAAATGTAGATGAAATCAGCAAATGTTAGTTTTTGTCTATATGGAGAGTTTCATCTACACCCTATTTATTGTTGTTTTTAGGTGTAGTAATAGTATTGTAAAAGTTCAATCGGGATAATTATTGTACTTTTATTGAGGCCTATTGTAATTAATTAGCAAACAATTACACATATTGTTGGTTAAATTAGTACCATATAATAATCTAAATTCTAATGCTATGAAGATCATTTTTATATCCATATTGTTTTTTGCATTTAATATTGTTACTGCTCAAGTAGCCTATCAGTTTGATAGTATTTCTAACTCAAAACCAGCAACTAATACGGTCCAAAAAAAGCCATTTAAGGATAAGTTGTACACAGGGGGTAATATTGGGTTATCTGGTAATTTTAGTGATTATTTATCCATCAGAGTAAGTCCTCTTTTGGGTGCTAAACTCACACCAAAGTTTTACGCAGGTTTGGGTATTGAATATATTTATACAATGGATGATCGCTACGATATGAACGTTAATGCACACGATTATGGGGCTCGTTTATTTGGACAGTATGATCTAATCAAGAAAATATTTGCCCATGCCGAATTGGCAGGTTATAACTACGATAGTTATTATACCATTAGCTCAAGCGATAGAATATTTGTTCCGTATATATGGCTTGGTGGCGGTTATAGAACCATGATTAGTAAGCGTTCGTTTTTTTCGGTTAGAGTTTTATTTGATGTTCTGCAAGATGATAATAGTCCTTATAAGTCAGGCGAACCGCAAATTAGTGTAGGCTTCGGAGTAGGCTTATAATGTTGCTTGTATATGAAAAGAAATATCTTTCACTTTTTACTATTCTTCGCATTCGTAATTAGCCATAACCTAGCAAGCCAACACTCTAAAGGAATACATAGTAGTAATTATTTTCCCTTACAGAACTTGGCAAACAATGTTGCAGATTTGGTTTTGGATTCTAATAAAATGCACATAAATGCGGTATCAGCGCATATTTATTTACAGAATCAAATGTTAGAAAATGAATCAGACGCCGCCCAATTGATAAAAAAGATTGGGTTTTCAACAATGAATTCTTTAATGACAAGTATTGAAAGCGATACCTATGTACATGGGCGAATTTTGTTACCATCGGTATCATATAAACTAAATGAGAAGAATGCCTTTGCTTTGAGTACTTCAATAAGAGCTTTAGGTTACTTTGCAGCTTCACATAAAGATGTAACTAAACTTTTCTCGGAGGCAAACTATGATCAAAAGATGAATGGTTTAGCTGATGAATCGTTAAATGGAGTAGTATTAACCTGGACTGAGCTCAATGTTAGCTATTCACGTTTATTGATAAAAAATGACCAATATTCTATTAGTGGAGGTATAACCTTAAAACTAATACAGAGTGGAGGTAATGGTTATGTTAGTTTAAATGGAATAAACTTAGATTATAACGATGATAAGATTAATAATTTTGATGTAGATGTTAATTATGCATTGAATGATTTAATTTACGAAATAGGTGAAGATGGTAAAATAAAGTTTGACGGTGACTATGCCATGGGAGCTGATATTGCTTTTAGTTTTGTAAAGAAAGACGATAGAAAAACTACCCCTTACCATTATAAGCTGGGTGTTGCAATAAACGACATTGGTGGTTTAGAAAATAGGAGTAGTGCAATGCGATCGCAATATCATGTATCAATTAAAGATATGCCTTATGAGCGTTTTAATGGTATTACAACAGTAGATCAATTGGTGGATAGTTTAAATAAATCAGTAGAGATTTACAAAAATGAAAAAGAGGGCTTTAGTCTTGATATACCTACTAGATTTAACTTTTATGGCGATTACTGTTTTACTTCTAAATTATATATAAATGCAAGTTTGTCACTTAGCAGAAATCCTTACAAAACACTCTTAAATGTAAAGTATAGTAACTTGTTTGATAGTAGTATTACACCGAGGTATGAAACAGATACTTGGGGATTCTTTTTGCCATTAGGTTTTCATAATATAACAGGCTTTACTTCTGGTATTGCATTAAAATGGCGATACTTCTATATCGGATCAACCCGTTTAATTAGTAATTTATTTAACTATGATCCAAATAAAATGGAGGCTTACCTTGGCGTTAATATCCCAATTAACTGAGTTAATAAATTTTAAAAACCACCTAATCCTACCACTATTAGTTAATTGTGGTATGTGGTTTGTATATTCTCATTAATAATTAGTTACAAACAGTATGAGTATGCTAGAACACCAAAAAAAGATCCTTTTAGGATTGCAAAACAACCAAGAGTTATTTCAAAAAGAACTGTTTAAATCTATCAAGTGGTTATCTCCCAAAGAGGTTGGAGAATTGTTAGAATGGGTAAAAGAAAATTTTCAGGTTCTCTATAATTCTACCGTCAAAGATTTTTTAAGTGAAGACCAGTATCCAATTTACTAGTTAATATCACAACAAGTTTACTTATCTATATTTCGAATTTTTATACTTTTACTGAAAATTCGAAATATGGATGAGTCTTCGCAACTAAATAAACTATCTCAATTAAATACCTTATTAAAAGGAGAGGCTTCTTTCTCCAACTCTGATAGAGCCCAGTTCTCAACAGATGCTTCTGCTTACAGAGAAAAACCACTAGGTATTGTTTGGCCCCGCGATTACTCCGATATTAATCTGCTGATTGATTTTGCCCATCAACATAAAATTCCTTTAATACCCCGTGGTGCGGGAACTTCACTGGCCGGACAAGTTGTGGGTAATGGTTTGGTGGTAAACACCAGTAGGTATATGAATTCCATTATTGAGGTTAATCAAGATGAGAATTGGGTTACTGTTGAGCCAGGCGTAGTGCTTGATGAACTGAATATTGAACTCGCAAAATATGGTTTATTCTTTGGCCCAGAAACTTCAACATCAAATAGGTGTACCATTGGAGGTATGGTTGGTAATAACTCTTGTGGCTCGCGCTCTTTAGTATATGGTAGCACCCGCGATCATACTTTAGAGGTAAGTGGCTTTTTAGCAAATGGCGAAGAGGTAACGTTTAAAGAAATTTCTAATTGGGAGTTTGATAAAAAATGCCAGCAGAAGAATCTTGAAGGCGATATTTACAGAGAAATTAATAAATTATTAGCTTCAGAAGACAATAGAGAGGAGATTCACAAGCACTTTCCACATCCTGATATCAAGCGAAGAAATACTGGTTATGCAGTTGATTTGTTAGCCAATATGCAACCTTTTGTTGAGGAGGGAGGTTCCTTTAATATGGCAAAACTAATTGCCGGATCAGAGGGAACTTTAATGTTAATAACAAGCATTAAACTGCATTTAAATAATGTTCCGCCCAAACATAAAGCATTGGTTTGCGCCCATTTTAATTCATTAAACGAAACCTTCGAAGCCAACCTAGTAGCTTTAAAGCATCAGCCCAGAGCTGTTGAATTAATTGATGATAAAATTGTAGAGTTATCCGGACAGAGTAAATCGCAAGAGCACAATCGTTTCTTTTTAGAGGGCGATCCAGCAGGGCTTTTAGTGGTAGAATTTGCTGAGCATTCAGAGAAGGCACTGCAAGAAAGAACGGCTGCATTAATAGCAGACTTTAAAAAGAATAACTTGGGTTACTCATTTCCGGTTATAACCGGAGGCGATATTAAAAAGGTTTGGGATTTTAGAAAAGCCGGTTTGGGTGTTTTATCTAACATGAAAGGCGACCATAAACCTGTTGCTGTAATTGAAGATACCGCCATCCGCCCAATTGATTTGCCAAACTTTGCAGTAGATATACAAACCATGCTTAAGAAATACGATAAAGAATGTGTTTTTTATGCGCACGTAGGAACGGGAGAATTGCACCTTCGTCCTATTTTAAATTTAAAAAGTTCGCAAGATGTTATCATTTTTCGAAAAATAGCAAAGGATACAGCTGATATAGTTAAAAAGTACCGAGGTTCGCTTAGTGGAGAACATGGCGATGGTAGGTTGCGTGGTGAGTTTATTCCATTTATGGTGGGCGATTCAAACTATAAATTACTACTACGCGTTAAAAAGGTATTTGATAAGGACAACATCCTTAATCCGGAAAAGATAATTGATACCCCGCAAATGAATACATCATTGCGTTATAGGGTAGAGAACCAAGAAAAGGTATTTGAAACAACCATGCGTTGGGATAAAACCGACGGTATGATTAGGGCCATTGACAAATGCTCGGGTTCGGGCGATTGTTTAAAATCGGAAATTATTGGGGGTACAATGTGCCCGAGTTACATGGCCACTCGCGACGAAAAAAATAGTACACGCGGAAGAGCTAATATATTGCGTGAATATTTTGCTGGTAAGCTCGATCAGGATAACCTTTACCTTGAAGATGTGAACCAAGTATTACAACTTTGTTTATCGTGTAAAGCTTGTAAATCAGAATGTCCATCGGGGGTTGATATAGCCAAGCTAAAGGCCGAGTTTTTACAATATTACTATCAGCAAACAGGTGTGCCAAGCAAAGCGTGGTTAGTGGGTAATTATCCAAAAATAAACCAACTAATGTCGCTTACTCCATGGTTGTATAATGGGGTATTAAAAGTACCAACCTTGCGTAAACTAATAGCATCCACCATAGGGTTTTCAACAGAAAGAGATTTGCCAAGCATGTCGCCTAAAACCTTAAAGGTGTGGAGTAAGTGGCGAAAGAAAGCTAAGGCAATTCATAAAACAGTTTATTTGTTTGCCGATGAGTTTACCAATTACCTCGAAAGTGATATAGGTATTAAAACCATTCTGTTGTTAGAAACTTTAGGCTATAGGGTAATTGTTCCGCAGCATACCAATAGCGGACGTACATACCTATCAAAAGGATTGGTAAAGAAAGCCAAGAAGCTGGCGAATAAGAATATTGAATATTTGGCTCCTATGGTTTCAGCCCAGAGTCCTTTAATTGGTATTGAACCCAGTGCTATTTTAACTTTTAGAGACGAGTATCCCGATTTGGTAAGCAGTGCCTTACATCAGCAAGCCATTGCGGTTGCTAAAAACACATATACCATTGAGGAGTTTTTGGCTAAGGAAATAGACGGCGGTCGTATTCAGCAAAATTCGTTTACCGAAGCATCAAAAAAGGTAAAGTTTCACGGGCACTGTTATCAAAAGGCACTATCAAATACCAGTTATACGCAAAAAGTCTTATCGTTCCCTAAAAACTACGAAGCCGAGGAAATTAAGTCGGGTTGTTGTGGTATGGCAGGTTCATTCGGATACGAAAAAAGCACCTATAGCTTATCTAAAAAGGTAGGCGAATTGGTATTGTTACCAGCAATTCGTGCTACACAAGAAAGCACCTTAATATCTGCAGCCGGAACATCCTGTCGTCATCAAATTAAAGACGGTACTGAGCGCCAAGCCCAGCATCCGGTTGAAATATTATATGAGGCATTAAGAAAGTAGATTGTTAGATTTTAGATAATAGACATAGTTCTTTTACTGTCACTTTTGACGTTAATCTTTATAAAAAGTGCTGTTGTTTTACTTAGAAACTGTTTAAAATTTATCTTTCGTTTATTTAGGTGTCTTTTCAACATAGTCAAGTTCAAAATACACTCAAAAAACAAAATTTAAACAGTTTCTTAGAGTTTATGAGTAGAAGTTAAACTTTCTACAAATCAGTCTAAAGTCTATTCTCTAAAATCTAATTGTCTATTAATTATTAACATCTTTTAGCGCTCTAAAAGTTTCATCATTTTAATAAAGACTTTACTTTTACGTACATAATAAAAATAAGTAGTTTGTTAAGTTTTAGTATTTGTTAGAGCTAAGTATATTCAACGGTATTTTGTTGTAATACTAGTATTGTAGTTTATAGTTCACTACTGACTTCTAACTGAAAACTAGCGAGCTATTGCAAAAAGTCTACACGACTATATTGTTATTGTTGATAGTAGGAATTGTTTCACACCTTGAAGCCCAAAGTCACCAACTTTGTTCAATCGTTCCATACCAGGAGATACAATATAGGGAAAGGTCTCGTTAGTTTGTTAGCAAGCAAATATTTACACAATGAGATTGATTAAACAAAGCAAGTATTACAAATCCATCCTAACATTAGGACTCCCAGTTGTATTGGCACAATTAGGGCAAATCACCGTTGGTATAGCCGATAATATGATGATTGGCCACATACCAGGCAATAGTACCGATCCCCTTGCTGCGGCCTCCTTTGCCAATACCTTATTTACCCTAACCATCCTTTTCGGAACTGGCTTTTCGTATATAATAACGCCTTTAATTGGCAATGCATTCGGACAAAACAAACCACAAAAAATACCCAACTTATTCGCCAATGGCTTGGCATCAAATGCAATTGTTGGCGTAGCATTAACCATCCTATTATTCATCCTATCTAAATTTATGGGTAGCATGGGGCAGCCGCCACAAATAATTGATATGGCCCGCCAATATATGTTTGTATTAATGGCCTCAATACTACCTATGATGGGCTTTTTCGCCTTTAAGCAATACGCTGAGGGTATCGGAAACACCAAGGTAAGTATGCTAATCACCATTGCAGCCAACCTAATAAATGTTGCAGTTAATTACCTGTTGATATACGGTAAATTAGGTTTCCCCGAACTAGGCCTTCTTGGCGCCGGAATAGGAACCCTCATTTCGCGTATCTTTATGTTATTAGCCGCCATGTGGTGGTTTTATCGCACGCCAAGTTTAAAAAAGCACCTACCAAGCATAGCACAAGTCAACATTACCTTAGAAGGTATGAAACCCTTCTTCAGAATGGGACTCGCCTCAGGCGGACAAATTGTAATGGAATCCTCAGCCTTTGCGCTAAGCACCGTAATGATGGGGTGGTTGGGCGCACAAGGCCTAGCCGCGCACCAAATCGGAATTAGCATATCAACGCTCGGTTTTATGGTATATCAAGGTATAGGCGCCGCAACAACCATTCGCATAAGTCAGTTAAAAGGAGGGCGAAACATCAACGGTATGCGCAATACCATGGCAGCCTCAGTGCACATTTTACTACTAATGGTAATATGCATGGGCAGTTTCTTTTTTCTGAGCCGCCATTGGCTACCATCGTTATTCACCACCAATACCGAAGTAATAAACCTCGCATCGCAATTTCTAATCGTATTGGCCATATATCAGCTACCCGATGCCCTCATGCTCATCTACGGCTTTGCCCTACGCGGCCTTGCCGATGTATTAGTACCCGCCTTAATCACCCTAGTTTCATTATTCGCCATAAGTTTATCGGTAAGTTATCTAAGCGCCTTTGTTTGGGGCTATAACGAAATCGGAATATGGTTTGGTTTCCCACTAGGACTCAGTGCCGGAGCCATTTTACTCATATGGCGATTCACCCGAAAGCTAAAACGATACCAAAAAGCATGGGCTATAAAATAAATTAGGGGCTTCCCTCCAAAAAAAAACTATAAACCATAAACCACTATAATAGTCGGTCGGGCTATGCGCTATATCTTTGTTTCGCCAAAACGAAGGCTCACAAAGGATGCCGCTTCTATCCCTAAGCCAAAATTACAATACAAAAAAAGCAATTTCAAAACACTGATTCTGTTAAATACAAAGCATCATTTTTAATCACAAGCGGCGCATAAATGATTAAGCTCACGAGGTTTTTTATTTTGCAACAGGAGTATTTTCAAAAACCAACAGGAGCATTTTTAAAAATGCACCTGACGAAAAACAAAAATGCACTTGACGAAAATTAAAAAACATCCGACATTTTTTAGTTTTTAATACAATGATTTTGAAAGTATGTGCATTGTGTTAATTAATAATATGTTACAAGGATTGTGTCCTGGGCTGAAATATTTGAAAAAATGAGCCATTAAACCATAGCATTATCTGCAATGCAGCACATTGTTTGGCACCTCACTTGGGTAAATATGCAGAAACCTGTATTTAACAATAAGGCTTGTTTTAGCAACACGTACAAGCACAAGAAAAACAGATTAGCAGAGTAATCTGGTTCTTGTTATTTTCGATGCACTTTCAATAGCATACTTAATGTAATCAGTAAAAACGGCTAACTATTTTTCGCTAATAATCCTCCCAAAAGGCGTTAAAGCCAAGCCTGCCAATTTAAAATGTTGTTTTCCGAATGGAATACCAATAATGGTGATAGAAAAGAGTAAGGCCATTAACAAGTGTGATAGGCATATGCCAAAACCGCCTGTAATAAGCCAAAGAATATTCATAAAAAACGATAAGCATCCACTATTATTAGGACTATCAGTTATGCGTTTGCCAAAGGGCCATAGTGCTACTCCAGCTAATTTTAGTGTTTGCAGACCAAAGGGAATACCAATTATAGATATAAACAATGGGATACTCGCTAAAATGTACTCAATGGCGATGAATATCCCACCAAAAACAAACCAAATAATATTTCCCAATGTTCGCATATCCTAATTTTTAGGCAAATATACAAAATGCCCCTTAAGTACGATGTTCTAAATTAAAACATCTCCCCAAGAGGCATAACAATAATACGGATTCTTATTTATTCACTGGAGCATCATGCTCCTTGTCGTGTAAATCAAAACGAGGTAATATCTCTTCTAATTTCTTACGTTCTGCTCTGTGTACTTCACTTACTTTGCCCCAATCTGTAATTTTAGGGAAACTAATTAAATCATCCGGACTGCCTGATACATCGTACCAATTGTCCTTCCCATCCTTCATCACCTTTTCACCACGTATTAACTGTGCATCTTTGCGATAGGCATAAATCCAATCCCGGTGTTTGGTAGTTTTAGTGGTTAAATAAGGCCACAAGCTTACGCCATTAACTTCGTAATCTTTTGGGAACGTAACGCCACCTAACTCAGCAATCGTAGGTAGCACATCAGCAATATTTACTAATATATCTTGCTCACCATGTTTGGTAAAGTTAAATCCGGGTGCATATATAATCATTGGCACATGTGTTCCTTTTTGCATAACCGGACTGTTTTTTCCATAGCCCGATGTTCCGTTATCGGCACAAATAATAAATACCGTATTATCAGCTACACCCAGTTCTTCAAACTTATTTAAATATTGCCATACCTGATAATCAATGTAATTAATGTGGTTATGAATTCCCACATCTGTAATTGTTCCGTGTGTATTGTACACCCCTTTATCACCAGTAATATTTGGTTTAGTGCGTGTGTATTTGCCATTTTTCCATTCAATTTTAGGAGTACTTGGCCATTTACTCTTTACCTTGGCATCGGTATTAAAAAAGTCCCAACCGTCGTGACCTAAATGTGTGGTATGATAAATTAGGAATGGTTTCTTATCATTCTTTTTTCTATCCATAAAATCGAAGATGAAATCCAATTCAACATCAGGACCATAAGTATTTAAGCCAAATTCTTTTTTAGTTTCAGGTGTATTGGGCCACCACGTTAAACCTCCTTTAGTATCTGGATGATTCATTAATCTTACGTGAGGTTTCCAATACCATCCACTCTGAGCATAATAATCTACTACCTTACCATTATCTTTATTAACCACTACTTTTTTACCATCTCTTTTAGCATTAACCACAGCAAAATCGGTATACGGATTTTCCGGAGCACCTTGCTCGCCCGGGGTAAAGCACCCTTCGTCAAAACTATACTTTAGTAGGTTATTACCTTTCATCTGCGTTTTACCTGCCCAATAACTGTTATAACCTCCTTTGGCTGCTACTGCACCTATTGTATATTCGGTACTCTCGTAAAACGGATAAACCTGTTTCTTTTGCTTACTTCCATCAGGAGCATCTGATTTACCCAGATCGCCATTGTTCCACCACTTATGTAAATGGGCATATCTCCCTGTCATCATCATGGCCCTACTTGGAGAACAAACCGTTGCTGCCCATGCCGTTTTTATCCATACCCCCTCGTTGGCCATTTGATCCATTACGGGTGTGTGTGCTCTATATTTAGGATCGGTGGTATCTCCGCCTGTGGGCTTACTCCATACCTTCGAACCATAAATAGGGAATTCGCGTGCGCTGATATCATCAGCAAATAATATTACAATGTTTGGTTTGCTTTTTTTGCCTTTGGCCATTAGGTTAATATTATAACCAAAAGCGAGTGCCATAATTATAATAATACCTTTAGAAATAAAGTGTTTCATTGTAAGGATGTTTTTTATTAAGAACGTTGTTTTTTAGAAAGTGCAAATTACAACACGCATTGCAAATCAACCGCCCCTAAAAGCCTTAAATAATAGGGTATAGTTGTAACTGAAGTAATAAGTTACGTAATTTACTATGTACACGATAGTAAATAAATAACCCAGCAACAGTAATTATGGTTCTTTTTTTAGGGTGTAGATGTATTATCGACCCCTCTCTTGGTCAGCTACATATCCATGGAGCTATCCTAAGTTAAAAATAGGAATATAGGATATGTTCCGGAATTTACACAAAGCTTAGGTGTAAGTTTGGATAATCCAAAACAAGGAGAAGTTAATTCAGAATCATTTTATTGATTATCATCAATAAAAACCATGTCGAGCTTAAGGTTGGTACGTTGTTTACCACCCACGTAAAATAACGCCACAAACTCTTCCGATTCCTTTAAATATTTTTCAGAAAAACTATTAATAGAATCTTTATTGGCAAAGTACTCACTCATGGCAGAAAGCCCCATACCATGATCTGCAAAGAACATTAAATGATTGGTGTTATTACTGCCTTTAAATTTGGCAGCAAGGGCGTATTCAAAATTTTGAGTATCAGTATTAAGTAAAAATACAGAGTCAGTTTTAGCTTTATCGTAAACCAAACGCTGATTGTTGTTGCTGAATTTCTTCTGCAGTTTTACATTCTTCGATAACTCATTAAATACATCACTAAAAGTCGTCCTATATCGCATAGGACTCAAGTATATAATATTCTGTTCCTTTAAATCACTAAAGGTGAAGTCTGTTGCTTTTCTAACTGAAAAATCAGCATCATTAAAGGCAAATAAACGGGCAAAATGTTTTATGGTTGCCGCGTCTTCATAGGTTGTGTAGTTAGGCCGTGACATTTTATATAGATGTCCATCAGGGATGGTATCCAATATACTTTGCAATTCTTTTTCCGAGTTAATCTGCGCATCTCTGTGAAATACATTGGTTCCCCGAATGGAAGGTCCATTGTATCCAAAAACAGGACTAATAAACAAAGTTGTGGGTTTGTTATTACAAAAAGTACTATGCCATATTAAATCCTGATTCCAATTAATACTCGAAAAGAAGATTCCCATTGTTAGGGCAGTAATTGCTATGACTATTGCAAGAGTATAAGATCGTTTCTTTTTGCGGGTAGGAACATTAGTAAATGTCACACCGTATTGTCCTGTTTCAATACTAATTGTTATATCATTATCAGCTCCTTCTGTATCGTAATATTTTTGAAGCTTTTTTCTTAGGTGATAAATATTAACGCGGGCATTGGCCTCTCCTTTATCACGTGGGTATTGCGAGCCAAATAATTCTAGCCCTATCGCTGAAGCCGATAACTCAACATTATTAACAGATGAATCTACCAAGAACTTAAGCAGAACATTGGCTGTTGTCGATTTTGAGAATAATTTACTATTCAAAATCTCATTTAGGGCTTCGTATTTCTCTTGATCTGTTAGCATATTATTAGGATAGGCGAATGTAATTAAAAAATCTTAATTCTCCTTTCCATAAGGCATGCAGCTCTTGTTTTAACCATTAAAACAAGGGTTAAAACAACGTAAAAACTGCTTATTATTAATGAACTACATTACATTAGGTGAAATTAACATTTGTAAAAGAGTATTTACATTAATTAAATAAATCCGAAATGATGAAAAGAAAACTTATTACAGCTTGCTTTCTTATAATGGCAACGCTGATGAGTGCGCAAAGCGAACCAAAAGCTTTATTTAATGGAAAAAATCTTAAAGGCTGGGAAGCTTTAAATGGGTTTGTTCCTTTTACAGTAGAAGATGGTGTTATTGTTGGGGTTTCTACTAAAGACTCACCTAGTACTTACCTCGCTACAAAAAAGAAATACACCAACTTTATTTTAGAGTATGAAATTAAAATGGATGCAACCTTAAACGGCGGTGTTCAAATCCGTTCTCAATATGATAAATCCAAAGGAAAGAACAGTGTTTATGGTCCGCAAGTTGAGGCCGATGATTCACCTCGTGGATGGACAGGAGGAATATACGATCAATCGAGATATGGTTGGAGATATAATCTAGAATACAATGAGGCCGGTCGCAAGGCCTATAAAAACCTTGAGTGGAATAAAATTAAAGTAATTGCTTCTGGTAATCGTATTGCTACTTGGGTAAATGGTGTTAATTGTGCCAACCTATATGAAGAACAAGTAGAAACTGGATTTATCGCCTTACAGGTTCACTCTGCAGGGGGTGCAAAAATAGGAAGCAAAACTCGTTGGAGAAATATTACTATTCAAGAGGTTCCAGCAGATTATGAATTTGAAACTACTGCTCCTGTTATAAACCACATGCTTAATGTGATGACGGATGAAGAGAAAGCCAATGGTTGGAAATTCCTTTGGGATGGTAAAACCTCTGAAGGTTGGAGAGGTGCCAAGCGGGATGATTTCCCAGCAAAAGGTTGGACTATGAAAGATGGTATACTTACAATTCAAGCCTCAGGGGGTAAGGAAGCTGATAAAATAGGAGATATAGTTACCACCCGTCCTTATAAAAACTTCATACTTGAGGTTGATTTTCAAATTACAAAAGGAGCCAATAGTGGTATTAAGTATTTTGTAGATACTGAGCTTAACAAAGGAAAGGGTTCTGCCATAGGTTGTGAGTTTCAAATATTAGATGATAAGTTTCATCCTGATGCTAAAAAAGGTACTAAGGGTAATAGAACAGTAGGTTCTTTATACGACCTAATGACAGCCAATGCTCAGGAGTATATCCCATCTCTATACACTAAAAAATATTGGAACGGCTACAACTGGAATAGAGCCAGAATTGTGGTTAATGGTAATAAAGTGCAACACTTTTTAAATGGATGTAAGGTTGTTGAATACGAGCGTAATACTCAGATGTGGCGTGCCTTGGTTGCCTATAGTAAATACCATAATTGGCCCAACTTTGGCGAGCAAGAAGAGGGTTTAATCTTATTGCAAGACCATGGTGATGAGGTGAACTTTAAGAACATCAAAATTAAAGAATTGTAAACAACCAAAAGAAGATCTAAACTTTATAACATGAACTCAAGAAGAAACTTTATAAAAACAACAGTTACTGCCGCAGCTGGAGCTGCAATGTTTAGCTCTGCAAAGAGTTATGCACGCGTATTAGGTGCTAATGATATCATTAACTTTGCAATTGTTGGATGCGGTGGTAGAGCCCATGGTCTTGCTAAATCAATAGGTTTTGTTGATAAGGCTAATATTACTTATATCTGCGATGTTGACGGAAAGCGTTTGAATAGCTTTAGCAAGCATTGTAAGGAGCTAAAGTTTAACCCGAAACTAGAGAAAGATTTTCGCGAGGTTTTTCAAAAAACAGATGTGGATGTTGTGGTAATTGCCACACCTGAACATTACCACGCACCAATGGCTATATGGGCTATGCAGGCAGGTAAACATGTTTATGTTGAAAAACCATGTAGTCATAATCCTTATGAAACAGAACTTTTAATTGCCGTTCAGAAAAAGACTGGTAAACTGTGCCAAATGGGAAACCAACAGCGCTCGTCTAAAACATCGGCTATGGCTATTAACGAAATAGGAGAGGGAATCATTGGAGATCCATATATGGCAAAGGCTTTTTATGCCCGCGCTCGTCAACCTATTGGAGTAGGAAAAAAAGTTCCTGCACCTGAGCATCTAGATTGGGATTTATGGCAAGGTCCTGCACCTCGTGAGCCATACAGAGATAATGTTCATCCTTATAACTGGCATTGGTTCAGAACTTGGGGAACAGGTGAAATACATAACAACGGAACGCACGAGATTGATATTGCACGTTGGGCTTTGGGTGTTGATTATCCTACCCGAGTAGTTTCAAATGGTGGGCGTTTAGCACACTCTGGCGATGATTGGGAGTGGTTTGATACGCAAATTGCGAGTTATAACTTTGAAGGAAATAAGCAAATTACCTGGGAAGGTTATAGTGCACAAGCCTTTAATCCTGGTGGTGGCCGAGGAACTGTTATTTACGGTTCAAAGGGTGTTATACAGTTAGATAGAGGCAAGTATGTTTTAATGGATTTAAAGGGTAAAAAACTTAAAACAGAGTGGGAAGGTAAACATAAGGCTGCTACCGATACCAACGATTCAATTGGTTTTGATATGCTAACTGTTAATCACATGCGTAATTTAGCTGCCGCAGTGGTAAAAGGTGAAAAATTAAATGCACCTATTTACGATGGAGGTATATCAACTCAGCTGTGTCATTTAGGAAATATTGCACAAGATGTAAAAGTAAGCATCGATGTAGATCCTAAAACAGGGCGAGTGCTAAAAAATAAGGATGCACAAAAAATGTGGAAACGAGAATACGAAAAAGGTTGGGAGCCAAAACTATAATTTTTAGATAATCAAGGTGCAACTTGCAATAGCTATAGTATTGCTTTTTGCACCTTGTTATCTAATAAACTACCCTTTACATATAAATTTATAATGCGAATCAAGAGTTGAGCATATTAGTAAACACTAAGGGATTTTTTGTTATTAAATTATTCTATTCTTTTGTATAACATAGATTGTTAATTCATCCCTTAAACCCTGACTTACTTTTCTTTGCTTGATCAAAGAAAGTAAGCAAAGAAAATCAAGGCTGCTTTTTAAATAGCCTTTTTATTATGCTAAAACTTAAGTGCGGCTGGGTGATCTTCGAGCAAAGCTCTCGGCTTCCCAGTCTTACTAAAGTTTTAACACAAACAAAAGCTATTTAAAAATGAGGCCAATAAAACTAGGCGCTCTAATTAAAAGCTTTTAACCCTTGATTCACACTTGTATAGCATTAGAATATGAATAAAAACGTATTTCATAATAACTTTTTAGCCATGAATACCCGTATGGATGTGATCCTATGGGGTGATGTGCAGGAAAAGATGGAATCTGTTTTTTGTTCCATAACTGCATGTGCGGAGCAACTTGAGAAAACCTTGAGTCGGTTTAATCCTGATGCAGAAACGTATCTATTAAATCAGGCTTTGCATAAAGGAGGAGCATTTAAACCAAGTGCAGTATTGACTGAGGTAATCGCTAAATGCGAACAGTACTTTCAAATGACCAAAGCTTATTTTGATGTGTGTTACCAAAACAGAACGGCAAGTTCTATTTGGCCTATTCAATTTACTGCGGATGGTACTTGTAAGTCTATACAAGCGGGCATTCAAATTGATTTTGGTGCAATAGGTAAAGGAATTGTGTTGCAAGAGGTGGATACTATATTAAGGGAAAACTGTATTGAAAATGCGCTAATTAGTTTTGGCGAGAGTTCCATATTAACCCGAGGAAAACATCCGCATGGCGAATATTGGCCCTTTGCGTTTCAAAATAATATGGGTATTGACTCGGTTCTTGAGCTAAATAACGATTGTTTATCAATAAGCGGACTGCATAACGATGTGGCACATATTGTAAATCCAATCAATCAACAATTGATAACTGAACCATTAGGTGTTTGTGTGCAAACAGATAATGCAATGGATGCTGAAGTTTTATCAACAACATTAATTGCGGCACCTAAAAACCAACATGAAGAAATACTGGCTGCCTTTAATATTAAGAAGCTATTGTATTCTGATTCGTAAAATTAAACTCAAACAAATGAAAAATAGTAGACGCGATTTTATAAAAACCACAGCCCTATTTGGGGCAGCTGCTGCTTTAAGTGCTACGCCCTTTGGGAGTGCTTTAGCCAGTTCATCTGGTAAAAAAGTAAAGTTGGGAGTAATTGGTACCGGCGGAAGAGGTCGTTATCTTACTACCCATTTATTTAAACAAACACTCACATCAGATTATGAAATTGTTGCATTGTGCGATAATTATCAGCCTTCGCTGGATGCTGCAATAAAGCTTTGTAAAAATAATAAGGTTACCCCAAAAACTTATACCGATTACCGTCAATTAATAAAGCATTCAGGTGTTGATGGTGTTATAATTGCCACGCCACTATTTACGCACGCTCATATAACTATAGATTGCTTAGAAGCAGGAATTCATGTGCTGTGCGAAAAGTCGATGGCACGTACTTTAGATGATACCAAAGCCATGTATGATGCACATATAAAAACGGGTGCAATTCTAATAATAGGGCATCAACGCCTGTTTAATCAGAAGTATCTACATGCGATGGATCAAATTCATAAGGGAGAATTGGGAGCCATTAATCAAATTAAAGCCCAATGGCATAGAAATAACGATTGGCGCCGAAAAGTACCAAAAGACAAACCTGAATTAGAGCGTCAGATTAATTGGCGTTTGTACAAAGAATATTCTGCCGGATTATATACCGAGTTGATGTCGCATCAATTACAAGTATCCAATTGGGCTTTACAAAAGTTACCCACTTCGGTTATGAGTATGGGGAGCATCAGTTATTATAAAGATGGCCGAGAGGTACCGGATAATGTAGCCGCTATTTTCGAATACGATGATGGAACGCATTTCTTATACGATACTATAACTTCAAATAAATTAGAAGGCTGCGAAGAGCGTATTAATGGTGATTTTGGTACTATGTTTCTCGAAACCAATGTTTATAAACCTGAAAAACCACCGAAACCAAAACCGGCGCCTGGTATAATGCAGTTGGTTAACGATATTCAAGAGGGCATATTTAAGGAGGTGCCTATTGGAGGCGCAAGTTGGGCTCCTGAAACGGCATTAAAACACAATGGAGTAGAGATCTATAAAGGACAAGAAGGCGATGGTACCCGCGAGCAATTAGTCAGTTTTATAGGTTTTGTGAAACAGCATAAAGCACCAGAATGGTTATTACGCGAAGGCTATAACGCAAGTATCTGGACATTGTTAACAGAGCAAGCAATGGAAACAGGAACAAAGGTTACTTGTCCTGAAAAGTATATAATTTAATTGTTCACCTTTTAAAATATCTAAAATGAAGGACATCGTCATAACTGCAAATCGTGTTAAAAAAGAATTAGTAATTTATCTTGTATTCTTTGTAGTAGCATATATTGCAAATAT
Source organism: Saccharicrinis aurantiacus (assembly GCF_947489045.1). NCBI lineage: Bacteria > Pseudomonadati > Bacteroidota > Bacteroidia > Marinilabiliales > Marinilabiliaceae > Saccharicrinis > Saccharicrinis aurantiacus. The sequence continues at coordinate 147,310 of NZ_CANLCN010000010.1, read as the reverse complement.
TTACTCCATCATAAAGTACGAAACTCCATGGAGTGAGTTAGTCACAACAATTGGGTTTGTAATAACAATAAGTCTAGTTTTGTACATTGTTACAGGCTTAATCCGAACACTAATCTTCTTAATTAAGAGTGCTATTTCTAGATAATTAACAATATGTAAAGTGAAATATCTTTGTTTTGGTAAATCCTTAAATGTTTTAGGATGAATACTTACTGCAAACAAAGATATTTCACGTTTCTACTTTCATAGGTTTCTCTTTCCCTCCCTGCTGCCGTATTATCTCAGATTACTTAATTTATGTTGAACACAGATTTTTAGTTACGTGAGTAGTTATTATCTTCGCGCATTAATTATATTTTAAGAAATAAGCTTGCTATGAGTGATAGTTTAGTTATTATACCAACCTATAACGAAAAAGAGAATATAGAAGCCATTGTTAAAGCTGTTTATAGCTTACCAAAGGAATTTCATATTCTTGTAATTGAGGATGGCTCTCCTGATGGAACTGCTGACATTGTAAAGCGACTTCAAAAAGAATATGAAGGAAAACTTCATATGGTTGAGCGCAAGGGGAAATTAGGTTTAGGAACTGCCTACTTAGCAGGTTTTAAATGGGGAATCGATAAAAAATACGATTATATTTTTGAGATGGATGCCGACTTCTCGCACCCTCCTGAGAAATTATTGGCCTTGTATGAAGCCTGTGCTAACGGCGCTGATTTAGCCATCGGATCACGATATAAATCAGGCGTTAATGTGGTTAATTGGGCAATGAGCAGAGTGTTGATGAGTTATTTTGCATCAGTATATGTCCGATTTATAACTGGCATGAAAATAATGGACACCACAGCAGGTTTTAAATGTTACAAGCGAACAACTTTAGAAACTATTCCTTTAGATAGAATAAAGTTAAAGGGGTATGCATTTCAAATAGAAATGAAATTTACTACCTGGAAATATGGCTTTACAATTGAAGAGGTTCCTATTATCTTTACAGATAGACAAGCAGGAGCTTCTAAAATGAGTGGAGGTATTTTTAATGAGGCCGTTTGGGGTGTTATTAAAATGAAGGTATCAAGTTGGTTCAGAAAATATGATAGAGCAGCTTAGTATTTTGTAAATTAAAGTTGGTGTAATTATTAAAATTAAAGTTATGAGTACTGTTTTAATCAAGAATATAAAGATTATTAATGAGGGTAAATCATTCGTTGGTAGTGTACTAATTGAGAATGATATTATTGCACAAGTAGTTGAGGGTAGCATTGAGGTTTTAAATGCTGATGAGGTAATTGATGGTACAGGTAAACTTTTAGTTCCAGGAGCTATTGATGATCAAGTTCACTTTAGAGAGCCAGGATTAACTCATAAGGCAGAAATTTACACTGAAGCAAGGGCAGCTGTAGCTGGAGGAATTACTTCTTTTATGGAAATGCCAAATACCAAACCACAAGCCACAACACACGAAGTTCTTGAAGAGAAATATAAAATAGGTGCAGATAGATCTATAGCAAACTATTCTTTTTACCTGGGAGCAACAAATGATAATTTAGAGGAAGTTATAAAAACGGATCCTAAAAAGGTTTGTGGTGTAAAGGTATTTATGGGATCATCTACAGGGAATATGTTGGTAGATGATGAGGAAACTTTAGGTGAAATTTTTGCAAAGTGTCCAACCATCATTACTACGCACTGCGAAGATGAAGATACCATCCAAGCCAACATGGCTGCTTACAGAGAAAAATATGGTGAAGATGTTCCAACAGAAATGCACCATTTAATTCGCTCTGAAGAGGCTTGTTACAAATCAAGTAAAAAAGCTTCTGATTTAGCTCGTAAGCATGGAGCGCGTTTGCATATTTTACATTTAACAACAGCAAAAGAGCTTGAACTTTTGGATAAAGATATGCCTTTAGAAGAAAGAAAAATTACTGGTGAAGTTTGTGTGCACCACTTATGGTTCACCAACGACGATTATAAAAAATATGGTGCCAATATAAAGTGGAATCCAGCAATTAAAACTGAAAAGGATAGAGATGGTTTACGTGCCGGATTGAAGAATGGTACACTTGCTGTAGTTGCCACAGATCACGCACCACATACGAAAGAAGAAAAGAAAGGCACTTACTTTAAGGCCCCATCAGGTGGTCCTTTAGTACAACATGCCATGGTAGCCATGCTCGAAATGGTTAATCAAGGTGTATTTACATACGAGGAAGTGGTTGATAAGATGAGCCATGCTCCTGCAAACTTATTTAAGGTAAAGAATAGAGGTTTTATCCGACCAGGATATAAGGCTGATTTGGCTATTATTGAACCGCAAAGTGATTGGATTGTAGCCGAAAGTAATATCTATTCTAAATGTCAATGGAGTCCTTTTGAAGGTCAGAAATTCTCACATTATGTAAGCCACTGTTTTGTTAACGGGCATTTAGCTTTTCATAATGGTGTATTTAATGATGATAAAAAAGGAGAAAGACTAGCCTTTAATTATTAGGTTTTTATGAGGATGAGATATTGCCTGTTAGGTTTACTTTTATTGGTAATTGTTATAAGCTCGTGTAATCAACAGCCTGAGTTGAATAGTGATAAAGTATTACTTCCGGAGCACAATGTTGTTTGGGCTGATACCATTATTTACGAGGTGTTACTTACAAACCCAGACGAATTAAACGAATGGGAAACAACAAAACTTCAGGGAGTTAATAGTAAAAAGATTGTTGATGATTTGTTTAAGATGGTATATGATGGAGAAAAGAAAGCCTATAACTACTATACCAACGAAGAATTGTCGATAAAGCAGGTTGAAGAGATTGAACGACGAGATGACTATAGCAGAGATAAGTTAGGTAAGTTGCAATTTACCGAAACTTGGAATATGGACATAGCTAACAAAAAGATGCACAAAGAAGTACTATCTATATTGTTGGCTTATGAGCTTTATAATGATTCAAATGAATTAAGAGGTTATAAAGCGGCGTTCTATCTAAAAGATTTTTAAGAAGTTTTAATTATAATATGGGGCAGTAATTTTAAAAAGTTACTGCCTTTTTTTATGTCTAGTTTTAGAGCTTTAGTTAAGTTCTTTAATTACAAAGCGTGCAGTTTTTCTACTCAATTGAGAGTCTATTATTTCTTTCCCAAAAGTAAGTTCTTCTATAACCTCGTCATTATATGATCGAATGGTTAATAATTCCACACCAGTGTTATATCTAACAATAAAGTCGGCAGATAGAGCTTTGAGTAATGCAGTTATTGTTCGTCCTTCATTAACACATACCGAGAAATTTAGTGCCGAATTCTGCATTAAGTTTATTTTCACTTTATGCTCACTAAAAATATGAAATATATCGCTTAGGTTATCCTCTAAAATAAAAGAGAAATCTTTGGGAGAAACTGTAATAAATATTTGGTTCTTTTTTAAAATGAATACAGGTAAACTAGTAGTGTTCACCTCTGAATTTTGTATAACGCTTCCCTCTTTATCAGAATCAATAAACGATCGTACATATAAAGGAATTGATTTGTTTTGTAGAGGTTTAAGTGTTTTCGGATGAATTACTTGAGCTCCGTAATAGGATAGTTCAATAGCCTCTGAATAAGATATCTCAGGCAGTAAAACAGCTTTTTCATACCAGCGAGGATCGGCATTTAATACGCCAGGAACATCTTTCCAAATGGTTAATGCATTGGCGTTTAATATGTGTGCGATTACAGCACCTGTATAATCAGAACCTTCCCTGCCAAGGGTAGTTGAAATATTGTTTATTGTTGAACCAATAAAACCTTGTGTAAAATAAACCGACGTAGTATTAAAGCTGAATTGAGCCTTCATAAACTCACTTGTCAGGTTCCAATTAACTCCGGCATCTCTGTAGTTTTCATCTGTTTTTAATACTTCTCTAACATCTACCCAAGTATTTTCAACTGCAATCAAATTGGCATAGGCACTCACTATTTTAGTAGAGAATATCTCTCCGAAGGATACTATTTGATCGTATTCAAAATCATAGTTTAGCGATGGACGTTTCTCGAGGCGTTGACGTAATGTGTTAAAGCACTGATCAAAATCATAATTAAAAGGATGGTTTTTCTCAAACAATTCGCCAATAATGCGGTTATGATTATCATATATTGTTTGTAGAATTTTATTCATTTCCTCTGTGTTTTCAGAGAAAAAAGCATCTAACAAACTTTCAAAGGCATTAGTAGTTTTTCCCATTGCAGAAACTACTACCACAAGTTTTGATTTTGCTTTTCCAATAATGTTGATAACATTCTTAACGCCATTGGCATCTTTTACAGATGCTCCGCCAAACTTATATACTTGAATCATTTGTGATGGATTTTTAACAATAAGCAAATGTAATAAATTGGATGAGTACTATTGAAATTAAATAACAGTTAAAATAAACACAACAGATGGAGAGCCAGATTAAACTATGAAATATTTACCGCTCCATCATAAATAGAAGCCTATGAATCAGTTTGAAGTAACAACACTTAACGAATTTATTTTAGATAACCAGTCTAAATTCCCAAAAGCAGAAGGCGATTTATCTCACTTATTACACCATGTGGGAACAGCAGCAAAAATCATTAATCGCGAGGTTAATAAAGCTGGATTAGTTGATATTTTGGGTGAAATGGGAAGTACAAATGTTCAAGGAGAGGATCAAAAGAAGTTAGATGTTTATGCCAATGATCACTTTATAAGTGCTCTGCATTCATGCGGAGAAGTGTGTGCCATCGCCTCTGAGGAAAACGAAACTTTTATCTTTTTTGATGATGAAAGATCGCGCCAGGGGAAGTATGTATTTTTAATGGATCCTTTGGATGGATCTTCAAATATTGACGTAAATGTTTCTATTGGCACAATCTTCTCTATCTATAAACGTAAAACTAAGGTTGGTGAAAAAGCGACTATGGAAGATTTTCTTCAGCCTGGTGATGAGCAAGTAGCTGCTGGGTATGTATTATATGGATCATCTACAATGCTAGTATATACAACAGGGCAAGGGATTAGTGGTTTTACTTTGGATCCTTCTATTGGAGAATTCTGCTTATCTCATCAAGTAATTAAAAGTCCTGACGACGGATTTATTTATTCAATAAACGAAGGGAACTATTTAAAGTTTCCAGCCGGAGTTAAGCAATATATGAAGTATTGTCAGGAAAAAGATCCTGCTTCAAACAGACCTTATTCAAGTAGATATATTGGTTCTTTGGTTTCTGATATTCATAGAAATTTACTGAAAGGAGGAATCTTCATGTATCCTGTTACGGAGAGTGCTCCTAAAGGAAAGTTAAGGTTATTGTATGAGTGTAATCCTATTGCATTTATTGTGGAACAAGCAGGTGGTAGAGCAACAGATGGGCACCAACGTATTATGGCATTAAAACCAACGTCATTGCACCAAAGAGTGCCATTTTATGCAGGCTCAAAAAATATGGTTACAAAAGTAGAAGAGTTTATAAAAGTATTTGGTGGATAATTTACTCATTTCAATATTTATTAGCCTTGGTTGAATTATTTAACCAAGGCTTTTTTTATGCTGTAAAAGATGGTTTTAATAGCATGTTCTATGGGATGCCTTTAAGTTATCATAACTATAACCCATGTTAATCATATTCTCACAAAGCGTGTATATTATGTTATTGAGTTTAGATAAAAACTAAATGTATAAGAGCTTATGTAGTAGTTACAAAGGGGGTGTGCTGAAAAAAAACGATGAATAGTTGTAACATTTTATGTATTCTAGTCGAATAAGTAAAGCAAAACATGATTTGTTTTTTAAATCCTGAACCTAAGTTTTGAGCTTTTCTTTAACTATTTTGTATAAATACTACAGTCAAAGTTCGTTTCGAGGGTTCGTTTAAACCTAGAAATAATTTTTATGAAGAAAACTTTGATCGTTCTGGTATTGACTATAATGTCGATATCAGTGAATGGCTCTCAATCAATGTTTAAGGCACTATTTATGTTTAATTTTGCCAAATATATTGAATGGCCTAACATGGAACAACAGAGTGAGTTTGTGATTGGTGTGTTAGGGAATGATGAAATTATTCCTGAACTGAACAAATTAGCAGGCGCGCGAAAAATTAACAATAAGAAGATTGTTGTTAAGAGTGTTAAAACCCCCGCAGAAGGTAATGGTGTACATATCTTTTATGTTCCCAATACTAAATCTAATCAAATTCAAAAAGTAGTAGCTAATTTTAAAGGTTCCCCTACGCTTATAGTTACTGATAAACCATCACTTTGTAAAGTTGGATCTCATATCAACTATGTTACGGTAGATGGTAAGATGAAGTTTGAAGTCAACAAGCAAAACATCATTAATCACAATTTAAATGTTGACCCAAAGTTGGTTGCATTAGGTATCTCAGTACAATAAACAAACTAAAGAAATATGCTATTCAGAAAATATATACTACTAGTAATGGTACTTGTTGGTGCAAATATGTTTGCGCAAAATAAAAAGGACATCAATACCATTACAAAAGAAGAAGTTCTTGAATTATCAATTGAAGAACTAGCGAATTACGATCTAGAAGAAGTAATGCAGTTAATGGATATTGTTGGTGCTAGTACAATGGAAGAGTTGTATGAACTTCTTTTAAATAAAGCGGTTACATCAGCCTCTAAATCTGAGGAAAATTTATTCGACTCTCCTTTATCTACAACAGTGCTTAGTTACGAAGAGATACTCGGCTCAGGGGCCACATCAATTGAAGAGGCTTTGCGATTGGTTCCTGGAGTTATTGTAAGAGAAAAAACCAATGGTAGTTACGATGTTCAAATTCGTGGCGGTCAGAATATGCCAATGAATAACATGCTAATTTATGCAGAGAACACTACTACATTAGTTATGGTAGATGGGCGTCCTGCTTTTAATTATGGTATGGGTGGAATTCTATGGGAAAGCCTTCCAATTAGTTTGGGTGAGTTGGATAGAATTGAAGTTGTACGCGGACCATCTAGTGCCTTATACGGTCCTAATGCAGTTAATGGAGTTATTAATCTTATTAGTAAACGAGTAACAGAGGATTCTCCAATTGTTACTGCCAATGCACAAGGAGGTTCTTTAGGAACTTATATTGGTGATGTTAATGTGAAGAAGAGATTTAACGAGAAAATAGGAGTCGGTGTTTCTGCTTATTTCGAGCAAAGAGACCGTAATACTGATGAAATTTATTCATTATATTCAGATGAGTTTATATCACAAGAAGAATATGGAATAAAAAATGACATGTATAAATGGAGTAATGATGATGCTTCTCAATTATTTGAGGATCCTAGTCGTGCCAAGGAGAAATTAGGCGTAAATGCTTATTTAGATTTACTATTGAGTGAAGATTTATCGTTCAATATAAATGCCGGTTATTTAGATGCAATGGCCACTACATCTACCTTAGGTGATAATCCAACGCCTTATAATGTACGAGATGGATATAGCCATTATGCAACTTTAAATAGTAATATCTATGGCTTTAATTTCATCGGAAGTTTAAGCAAAAATACACAAGATTATTGTTTAGGTAGAACAGGTTGGACACAAGGTTTTGAAATTTATAACCTATCTCTTGATTACCTTTTAGACTTTGATAAATTGACCATTCGTCCGGGTATCTCATATCAATCCGTTTATCAGGATGACAGAGAGCATATCGAAGAATTAGGGCAGGGATACTTTAACGAAAGGGTTAACCTGACCAACTATTCAGTTAGTGCGCGCTTTGATTATACACCTACTGAGAAGATTCGTTTGGTAGCTGCGTTAAGAGGTGAAAAATATAGTACGCCAGATAAATGGGCACCTTCTTATCAATTTATTGCATCTTATAAAGTGAATGATAATAACTTGCTTAGAGCCGTATATTCTAGAGCCAATCAAAGTACCTTTATGATTAATGCTCATAGTAATTATACTTGGAATAGAGAAGGTTTAGGTTCGCCTGAATATGTGTATTTTGGAGGGAATGATGATCCTAGTTTAATGACAATGGATATGATTGAGCTAGGTTATAGAACGCGCCCAAGTAAAAAGGTATTACTTGATTTTGAGTTGTTTTATAACAAGGCGAATAATTATAGTGCTTTAATGCCTGATATGATGGAAACTCATTTATCCGATACTCCAGCAGATCCAACAAGCTATAATCCAATTACCACACTATCTACTTCTCATCGAGCCTTGGATGTTAATAGCAAGCAATACGGATTAAGCTTCAGTGCGGATGTTGTGTTTTCTGAAAAGTTAATAATGAAAGCACATGCTACTTACCAGCAAACAAGTGTGGATGATTTTATGGATGCCAGTAGAGATGATGTAGCAGCTTACCAAGCAAGTCAATATCAAGGGCAAATGCAAAATGATGTTGAGCAATATGTAATGTATATTATGTCAGGCGGAGCAGCAGGAAGCCCTACGCCTCCACAATCCACTTATAGTTCGGATGCACAATTAGATAAAAGTACTTATAAGAATGGAGTTGAAAATGAGGCAGTACCTTCATTTTGGGGAAGTTTAGCACTTACCTATAAACCAATTAAGAAATTAGCAATTACTGCTCAAGGGTATTATTACGACCAATACAATTTGTATACTCAGTATGATACAAGTGCGAAAAGACTTTACTTAATAGGTCAGGTTCCTAAAGAGCTTGCCTACCCTGTTTCTGATGCTCCTGAACAAAAAAGTAATTTAGAATATACAGGAAATATAAATAGTAAGTTTTTATTAAATGCTAAGGTCAATTACGAGGTAAATAAAAACCTTAACGTATTTGTTAATGGTAGAAATATCTTAAACAACGAAACACAAGAGTATGCATTTATGGATACAATTGGAGCATTATACCTAGCAGGTGTAAATATTAAGTTTTAAGAAATAATTAAATAAGAGATAAGGGCCATCTTTATACAAAGGTGGCCTTTGTTTTTTACAAGATCTCACAGAATAAAAAACGGTAAAGAATGCTTTAGTCGGATCGTTAAAGCAAAAAAAAGACCTGTAAATTACAAGTCTTGTTATGATGATGGTATTGCGTGTGCTTATTTAAACTTATTGTAATCAACGTTCTTAACAGGAACAGGATAGCAGCTCGGAAAGTCCTTTTTTAGTTTGTTATACATAACCAAAGCTTCGTTCTTACTTCTGAAATCTCCAGCCTGAACACGCCAAAAAGGAGCTTCGTACATTACGTATATCGACTCATCAGGCATTAAGGATAAGAATTCAGTTTTCACTTCTTGAGATTCTTTTTTAGCATTATAATTAGAGCCTAAGAATAATTGAACCCTAAAACCATCCACTCCCGTATTTCTTTTATTCACATCTAAATGGATATTTACGATATCCTCAATCTCAAAATCTTGAGCAATTACAAGAGACCCACTTTCAGAAGGTTGTTGAACCTCAGAAAATAAGTTAAACTCTTCATTAGATTGTCCGTAACACAAAGTGCCACTCATTAAAAATAAACCGAATAATAAACTCTTACCCATTGTAAACTATATAATTTGAACACAAAGATAATATATTTACTTATTGTGAGAATTAAACCATAACGATAATACCTTATAATCTTGTATTAAAATAGAAGAAAGCTCTAAAGTGTCAGCTTTCTAGCTCTCTTAATTATCTATAGAGTGCTTTTATTTTTATTGGATAGTTATTTTTCTTGCTTGATGTTTTATTGAGTTCTGTTTGTACCTCAGTCGTGGCATGTTCGGTGGTTTATTGGGGGTTTATTGGATGTTCATTGGTCCTATAGAACCCAAAGAATAACCAATAAACAACCAACCCAGACCCAATGATGCCCCGAATCAGACCCCTACAAGCTCCATTTTTTGAGATTTAGCCAATATTATTAGAAAGCTCAAATAGGCGCTAATAAGCAATTTGTTGTCTAAAATAGAGGCTTATATCCAAAAATATTTTTGAGTTTAAAATCGACCAATAGTTCCCGAGTGAAAAATGGATCTTAGCTTGCTAAATGAATGACACAAATATCAATTGCATATTGCTGTATGATTTTGTTTTTACAACTTCGTTTACTTATGTTCTATACCAAAGAGAAAATCACCATCTAAAAAAACGGCATAAGATAATTTAACTACTTATTGATTTTATAACTCAATTGATTATAATACTTTTGTGGCAAATTCAATTTACAAAAACATGTCAAAAGACGAATATTTTAGTTCAATACGCCCTTATAATGATGATGAACTTCAGGATATATTTACAGAATTACTAGCGGAGGAATCATTCCGTAAGGTACTTTCTAATATCTTTCCTGGTACTCCACTAGATGGGTTTGAGCAGCACTTGAGAAGTATTACTAATGTTGCTGATTTTCAGAAAAAGGTAGTTTATCCATATGTGAAAAAGATTGCAGATACTACTTCGCAGGGAATCTCGTTTGATGGGCTTGATAAATTGGACCCAAATAAAGGTTATGTGTTTATTTCTAATCACCGTGATATAACGCTTGATTCAACCTTTATGAATAAAGTATTTATTGAAAACGGTCGGGATACTGTTGAAATAGCAATTGGCGACAATCTGTTAATTTACCCTTGGATAAGTAAGGTGGTTAAATTAAACAAATCGTTTATTGTAAAGCGTAATTTACCAGCACGACAAATGCTGGCTAGTTCTAAAGTACTATCTGAATATATTAGATATGCACGTACTGAAAAGAATAGTAGTATCTGGATTGCGCAGCGCGAAGGAAGATCAAAGGATGGTGATGATAGAACGCAATCGAGTCTTTTGAAGATGATTAACATGAGTGGCGAAAATAATTTTGCTGAGAACTTTAAAGAAATTCAAATTGTTCCTGTTGCTATCTCATATGAATTGGATCCATGTGATTATTTAAAAGCTCAAGAGTTTTATTTGAAGAGTCAAGATCCTGAGTATAAAAAGACGCCTGCAGATGATTTAAAGCACATGCAATCAGGTATTAACGGAAGAAAAGGCCGTATTCACTATTCGTTTGGAACACCAATTGCTAATGAGCTTGAAAGTATTGAGAAGCTGGGTAAAAACGAAAGACTTGAAGAATTAGCCTCAACTATTGATGAGCAAATACACAATAATTATAAGCTTTGGCCAGGTAATTTTATTGCAAGTGATTTAATGAATAAAGAAAATAAATTTGCAGATAAGTATACTACTGAGGATTTAAAGTGGTTTGAAAATTATATGGAAGAGCGTATTGCAAGGGTAGAGGGCGATACTGATTTTGTGAAAAATACATTACTAGAAATGTACTCAAATCCGGTTAAGAATTTCTATCAGGAATAGTATTACAATTTATAAAATAGAAAAAGGGTTTTCAAATCATGAAAACCCTTTTGTATTTTATAAAACTTGTTTGAAGTATTTATTAGTTTTTACTAGAAACTAATCTACTATTAATAAGCTCTTGTATTTCTACCTTCAATAAAGTTGATAAATGAGTTGTTTACCACTTTGTTTCCACCCGCAGTAGGATACTTTCCTGTAAAGTACCAATCACCATTGTCATTCGGACATGCTTTATGCAAGTTCTCAACAGTTTGATATACCACTTCAACTTCGGCATCAATATCCTCAGGCGTTAGCATTTCTGCAATTTTATCAGAAACCTCTTCAACCGTAAATGGTTTGTAAATTTCGCGCACATAATTCACAACTTCTTCTTTCGGAAGATTTTGCTGCTCTTTACATCTAGCGTAAACATCATCAATAATATTTTGCATTCCACGCTCTTTTAGCAACTCAATTGCAGCACTAAAGGCACAGAAATCACCTAGTTTAGCCATGTCAATACCATAGCAATCCGGGTAACGAATTTGCGGAGCTGAGGATACTATAATTATCTTTTTAGGATGTAAACGATCTAAAATGCGTAGGATACTTTTCTTAAGCGTAGTTCCTCTTACAATTGAATCATCAATAACAACTAATGTATCTTCTTGATTTTTTACAACACCATAGGTAACATCATAAACGTGTGCTACTAAATCGTCTCTACTGGCATCATCAGCAATAAAGGTTCTCATTTTAGCATCTTTGATGGCAATTTTCTCCATGCGTGGTTGCACTTTCAAAATTTCATCAATATGCTCGCGATCCATTTCATTTTTGAGTTCCATTATTCGATCTAACTTCCATTGTGTAGTTAAATCACGAACTCCATCCATCATACCATAAAACGAGGTTTCAGCGGTATTTGGGATATATGAAAATACGGTATCTTTTAAATTGTAGTCAACCTTTTCTAATAGTGTTTTTGCCAATAAGCGACCCAATTCTTTTCGTTCTTGATAAATATATTTATCACTTCCTCTTGAAAAGTAAATACGCTCAAATGAACAACTTCTGCGCTCTTGCGGAACTCTAATTAATTCTTCAGAAACATCGCCATTCTTTTTTAAGATAAGTGCGTGTCCTGGTTTTAATTCTTTAACCTCACGGATGCCAACATTTAATGCTGTTTGAATTACCGGACGCTCTGAAGCTACAACTATGATTTCATCATCAATGTAATAAGAAGCTGGGCGAATTCCCCATGGATCACGTGCTACAAAAGCATCACCATGTCCCATCATTCCAGAGATTACGTATCCACCATCCCAACGACGGCTCGAACGTTCTAATATTTTTTTAACATCAAGGTTTTCTTCAATTTTAGAAGAAATCTCTTGATTTGATAATCCTTCGTTTTTGTATTGACGGAATAAGAATTGATTCTCTTCATCTAAGAAGTGACCCACATTCTCAAGAATTGTAACTGTATCCGTAAAATCTTTCGGATGTTGTCCTAATTCTTGTAGGTTTCTGAAAATTTCATCAACGTTAGTTAGGTTAAAGTTACCAGCAACCACTAAGTTACGCGATCTCCAATTGTTTTCGCGCATCACTGGGTGAACGTAGTCGATGCTATGACGCCCAAAAGTTCCGTAACGCAAATGACCTAAGTATAACTCACCAGCAAAAGGTACATTATCTTTAGCCCAAATTGGGTCTTTCATTAATTCAGGAGTAATGCCTTCTACCTTTTCTATCTGATCGTTAAGACCAGCAAATACATCTGCTATTGGATTGGCCTTGTTAGAACGACGTCGATTTAAGTAGCGAGAACCCGAAGGTTGATCGATCTTTAAACTAGCAACACCAGCACCATCTTGTCCGCGATTATGCTGTTTTTCCATTAATAAGTACAGTTTGTTTAAACCGTACATCCAAGTACCATATTTTTCTTTATAATACTCTAAAGGCTTGCGTAAACGTATTAAAACAAACCCGCATTCATGTTTAATTTGATCGCTCATATCCTCAAGTAACTACTTGTTTTTATTGAAAGCGCAAATTTATTTTAAATTTTCGGCTTCGCCAATTTAATAGCAACATTAAGACTTAAGAAATGTAAATAAAACTAGATATGAATAACAAACCCTATAAAACACGTGGTAGTTCTGTGATTTTTGTACTACACAGCTTCTTTTTGTTCTTTCTTTAGTATGTAGAAAATATAAATACTTAATACCGCAGCAAACATGCACCAAGTAGAAATCATATACTTTAAATAAAATATTTTCGATACTATAAAAAGCAGCAACATGGCTATGCCCAAGTAGTTAATGTGCTTATTGCTTGAGAATATAAAAGGAAAAACAGCAGGTAGTAAATACAATATGCCACTCCACCAGTTGGTACTTTTAAAATGGCCTACCGTATAAAAAATATGATGCGCATCTATTTGTGCAGTAACCTCATAAATACTCATGCGGTAAGCTAGTATTGCTGTTAAAATAACACCAACGGCCAAAGAAAAACCAATTAGTTTTTTTCTACGCTTATTTTTTTCTAAAGTAAATGCCGATAAAGGTACCCATATGGGCCATATTAGCTGTGCGAATATTAAAAAACCATAAGTTGCAATTAGTTCTGTAATAACGAAGCCTTCGTTTTGTAGTGCTACCCAAAGCCAGCCCTCACAAAATTGCTGAATGCCAAATAAAATAGGAATCATGGCAAATAGCTTCTGTTCTTTAGAGGTGCTCTTTTTAATGGCGAGCACTCCAACCGATGATATTACAGCACTAGCGCCAAAACTTACTTCTGCAGAAAAACACATGATTTTTTAGTTTAGGGAATTTGAATTAATAGCCTTAAAAGTAACACTTTCAATTTAATGCCCTAAATTATTAATTGCCATTTTACAATATCGCTTTTAAATAGTTTTTCATTTTATTATTCACCTCCCACTGACTAATAATGGGCATATTAGTATACGGAATTGCAGGCATATAGGGTTCTGGGCCAAATTCAGGACAAATATAAAATGTTTCCTTACCACCAATTTTTGCTTGCTGAATAATAGCCTCCCACCAATGTGTAAAAGTATCTAAGTATAATTTGTTCTCTGGAGCAAACGGGTCGTTTACTTGAGGTGATTGTGTATGTCCTACCCTGGCATGAAAATATGCACTGTGGCTAATTGCAGCAGCAAGTTGTTCCGACTGTTCATTTAAAAAACTCTCAGATACCACCACCCAATGCGAAAAATCGGCATTAAGTTTTAAGTCGCCAAACTCTCTTAAAAATGCAGCTGTTGCCATAGCACTATATGGAAATCTACCACGATGTGTTTCATGTACTATTGGAATATCATGCTGCTGTTCAAATTTATAACTAGCCTCAATTATTCTAGCATTATCCTTAAATGAATAATAATCCCTGCCCGTATGCGAGTTTATCATTATAGGGGCAATCTCAGCTTTATAATCCAATGCCTTTTGCATTCTTTTCAAATAACTATCGGCACTTTCATCTTGCGGTTCTAACCACTGTTGAGCGATACAATCTAATTTATGCGTATCCAATAGTTTTCCTACCTTACTTATAAATAGGCTATCCTCTGGCAAATTTATCTCAATGCCATCATATCCATAAGCGGCTACTTTCTCAACAAAAGCTTCTATAGGCATTTCCTCGCTTCCCCAATAAGGGCACATGTATTTTATTTTCATATACTCAACTTTAACATAAACAAAGACTTGCGCTAAAATAATTAAATTTTTGGCAAGTCTTTATGTTAATAAAATTATTTTGGGCTTCCCTAAAGGGCGGGCTATCCGCTATATCTTTGTTTCGCCATAATGGGCTCACAAAGGATGCCGCTGCTATCCCTAAGCCACCCGTGTTCAAGCCTCGAAACTCTATTTTATAGGGTAGAGCTTTGGAAAGAAATTACCTTCCATTTTATTCCCTTTCGCAATTGGCGGAACTCCCGTTAAAATCTCATCGTTTGAATCACTTAATGTGCCATCAGCAAATACATTCATCACAAATGCCCTACGCGGTTTATCTGATGAGTTCTCAAAAGAACCGTGTACTAACAGAGGATGATGAAAAGCACCATATCCTTTTTTCATTTCAATTGGTACAGGCTTAAACTGAGCTTTTTGCTCATCCGTTAAAAATTCCATCAAACCATCCATTTCTCCGGTTAAGATTGGCTTATCCAATAATCCCCATTTATGACTGCCAGGAACGTATTGTAAACACCCATTTTCTTTAGTTGAATCATCCAATCCAACCCAGCAAGTAAGATGTTGCATTGGCGATGTTCTTGTCCAATACGAGTAATCTTGATGCCAGGCCACAACACCTCCATGGTTCGCGGGTTTGCAAAAAAGTTGATCATGCCAAAAACGTACTCCTTGCTTACCTAATAATTGATGCGCTGCCATAACAAAAGCAGGGTTCCAATTTACATCATGAAATCCTGGAGTTAAACGCCAATGACCTAAACAATGGAAAATTATCTTATCAGGATCAGTTGATTCATTGGTATGAAACTCATAGAGTAAGTCATGCTTTTCATACTTTGTATCCATTATTTTCAACAATTCTTCGTTGAGCTGATTCACATGATGTTCATCTAATAATTTTATATTATCTACATAACCGTGCTCATTAAAAAAAGCAATTTGTTCATCGCTCAATTTATATTGTTCCCATTCTTCTTCAGTTTTGGGCCATGAGAACATATTCGATACTAAATTCGAATATTTCGCTAAATCGCGGTGAAGTGTGATTGTATTTTCCATTAGAGATTAATTTAATTAACTATTCAACTTTAAGAGTGCTAAATATTTAATGTGTATTGTAACATTGCAATACGTTAGCAAGAGTAAATCTAATGGGTATATAAAAGACAAACTTGTCTTTTATTGTTTAAAACATAACCTATTTTAATGTGTTGTACATTTAGTTTGGGTAGTTATTAAATAATAGTGTATAAATGAAGGCTATTTACGAAGACGTTTCACATGATAAGAATAATACCATAAAGGTTTATGAATACCTTAAGCCAAGCTTTGAAACACCATTGCACTTTCATCCAGAGTTTGAACTAGTATATATTATTAAAGGGAGAGGTATTCGTTATGTTGGTGATAACTTATCAAATTTTAAAGAAGGAGATTTAGTATTATTGGCACCTAATATTAGCCACTGTTGGATGGATGCAGCAGATTATTCAGGCGAATGCCATTCAATAGTCATGCAGTGGGTGCCCGATGTTTTGCATGATTTAGCCGAGTTTTCTGAATTCGAAAACTTATTTGAACAAGCCCGTAGGGGTATTTCTTACACGGGAACTTTCTCAAATAGAGTATTTCCATTACTAGAAAGTGTATTGCAAAGTAATGGAATTGCTCGATTACAAAAGTTTATAGACTTGTTGAGTCAATTACAGGCAGAGGAGAAGTATACTTTGCTAAAATCAGGTTTGTTGGCAAATAAAACGAATTTAAAGAGTTTAAACCGGCTCAACATTGTTTATGAGTTTGTGAAGCGAAATTATGCTAGCAAAATTTATTTACAAGATGTTGCTGATGCAATTCATTTGAGTAAAGAAGCATTTGCTGTTTTTTTTAAAAGGCACACTCAAAAAACTTTTTTCGTTTACTTAAACGAATTTCGAATTGCACGGGCATGTAGCTTACTCAAAGATAGTGATACATCAATTACTCAAGTTTGTTTTAATTGTGGCTTTGAAAGTTTACCCTATTTTCACAGACAATTTAAACGCTTAAAAGGTAGATCTCCTTTGCAGTATAAGAAACAATTTCAATAAAAAAAGGCTGTCTTAACTAAGACAACCTCCTTGATTTTATTTCTTTTTTATTGTTTTTTCGTCCCAATGGGCATTATCCTTCAGTTTATCAAAATTATACGTTCTGAACATTAGCATCAGATAAGATATCACTCCGGTCCATCCAGTTTGATGGCTAGCTCCGATACCTGCTCCATTATCGCCATGGAAATACTCATAGAATAGAATATTATTTTCCCAGTTAGGATCTTCCTGAAAGTGTTTATACCATCCGTATACAGGACGATAGTTCTTTTCATCTTTTAAGAATATTTTCTCTAAACGGTTCACTATTTCAATGGCGACTTCCAATAGGGTCATCATATTTCCCGATCCTGTTGGGCACTCCACTTTATAATCATCGCCATAAAATGCATATTGCTGAAATAAAGCACGAATAATCATCGTATTGGTCGGCATCCATATTGGGCCACGCCAGTTTGAGTTACCTCCAAACATGCTACTGTCCGATTCTCCAGGTACGTATTTCACAGTAAACTCTTCATCATTCCAAGAAAATACGTATGGGTTTTCTTCGTGATATTTTGATAAAGACCGAATACCATAATCACTTAAAAACTCATCTTCATTGAGCATAGTTTTTAAAATAGCCGTTAATTTCTCTTGGCTAAGTACTCCTAATAAACGTCGATCATTTTCGCCTTGATTAAAAGGGCTAGCTATGTTTTTAGATAAGCGTTTTGTTCGCGTTATCATGTATTTATATTTCTCCATTATTGGAGGCAGTAAATCTAAATGTTCTTTTTCAATTACAGTAGAAGCACATAGAGGTAACAAACCTACCATCGATCTCACTTTTAATCGTGTAGCAGAGCCATCAGGGAAACGTAAAACATCATAGAAAAATTGATCTTCTTCGTCCCACATTTCATCTTGGTTCTCACCCACTTTATCCATTGCTGATGCAATTTCTAAAAAGTGGTTGTAGTAATCTACTACAGCCTCTTCGTACTCCTCGTAGCCAAGTCTTACTAATTCAAGACATATTTCTAGCATATTTTGAGCATACAAAGCCATCCAGCCATTTCCATCAGATTGCTCAATATGTCCTCCAGTTGGCAATTCGTGGCTTCTATCAAATACTCCAATATTATCTAAACCTAAAAAACCTCCCTGAAAGGTATTATTCTTCATGGGGTCTTTATGATTGATCCACCAATAAAAGTTTTTATTAAGCCCTTCAAAACAGGTTTTTAGAAATTCGCCATCTCCCTTACCATGGTTTTGTTTGTTGTTTTTATACAATGTAACAACAGCAAAGGCATGTACGGGAGGGTTTACATCGTTAAAACTCCACTCATACGCAGGTATTTGTCCATTTGGGTGCAGGTAATTATCTTGTAAAAATAATTCGAGCTGATTTTTAGCAAAGTATGGGTCAACAACAGAAAGAGGAAGTGTGTGAAACGCAGAATCCCAAACGGCATACCAGGGGTATTCCCATTTATCTGGCATACTAATAATATCGTGGTTTTTAAGGTGCTCCCAATCGTTATTTCGTAGTTTTTTTCTGGGACCACCTTTATAATTATCTAACCATTCACTTATGTCAAATTCAAAATACTGTTTGGTCCATAGCATACCTGCTAAGCCTTGTCTAATGATACGCTGTTCGTCTTCACTTGAATCTGGAGGATAAATATCATTATAAAATTCATCTGCTTCTTTCTTTCGAAGACTGAGCGTTTTTTCAAAACTTTTGAAGCTGTACTTAGCCCTGTTTGTTGACTTAAGAGTTAGACTAATTTCAATGCTCTCACCAGCTGGAATTTCTAAATCGTACATTGCTGCAGCCTTTGTTCCTTGGTTATCAGGATTAACAGAGTCGAATTTCTGTTCAACAATGAATTCATTAAAAGCATCTTTAACGTATTTTGTGCTATTATTGCCCGTCCCAAGTTTTTCATGGTTGGTTTCGTTATTAGTAAATAACCATAGTGGTGTTTCTTTAGCACTCAGTACATAATCTCCTAGGAAGTCATGTTTTGCAATAATGCAATTATCATCGAGTAATTCTATTTTTGGCTCAATTGTTTTATAGTTCCACCAAGTATTACGAAACCAGAGTGTGGGTAGTAATACAACATTTGCATCCTTACTGCCTCTATTGTGTGCAGTTATCTTAATTAGGATGTTATTAATATCTTTTTTTGCATACTCTATAAAAACATCTAGATAGTTGTTTTCTTTAAAGGCATTGGTATCTAAAAGCTCATATTCAAAATCCTTTTTAGAGCGTGCAGCGTTTACATCAACCAAATCCTGATAAGGAAATTCATTTAATGGATATTTATATAAATATCTCATATATGAATGTGTTGGTGTCGAATCTTGATAAAAGTAATACTCTTTCACATCTTCACCATGGTTTCCTTTTGGGCCTGATAATCCAAAAAGTCGTTCTTTTAGAATAGGATCCTTCTTGTTCCAAAGGCTTAGTGCAAAACAAAGGTGCTGATTATCATCACTGATACCAGCAATGCCATCTTCGCCATATTTATATGTTCTTGCTCTTGATTGGTCATGAGAAAATGAAATCCAAGGATTATCCGTACTGCCATCATCTTCGCGCACAGTGCCCCATTGGCGTTCGCTTAGGTAGGGTCCCCATTTTTTCCACTCAATCCCCTCATGAGCACATGCTTCTAAACGTTGTCTTTCATTCTTAGTCATTGGTCAACCCTGTTTTGTTGAAATCGTAAATTAATACAAAAATAGAAATTCAATACACTTACTTATGCATCTTAACATTTTTTATGCGGTAATGGTTTACTAAGGTACATTGATAAAAAACTTTTTAGAGTGCTTATGGTTATTGTGTTACGAATATATTGTATATTCGATATGATATTATTTTAACCTAAAGATAGACTCTAATTAGAATCGTCTATTGTAATACAACGTAATTTATGAAAAAAGTAGTATTTTTTTTAAGTATGGTGATGTTAACCTCTACCTTTATTACGGCTGAGGCCGGAGATAACAAATGGGGTGTAAGAGCAGGTTATCAGAATACAAATATTTATTCTGATGGTGATGCCATAGGAGATAATTTAGGTGGGTTTTATATTGGAGCATTTAGAGAGCATCAATTAATACCTCTCTTAAGCCTAAGTGCAGGTTTAGAATATACTCAAATGGGTATGAAGGCTTTTGACGAAAATATGAATCTTAATTATTTGGGCGTACCTGTTGGATTGAAGGCTAAATTAGGACCTATTTCTGCAATTGGAGGAACAGGTATCAATTTCAAAGTTGGTGAACATGATATGTATGATGATGTAAAAGGTTTTGATATTCCTGTTTATTTGGGTGCCGGTTTTAATGTACTTATGATTGGTATAGAGGCCCGTTATCAATGGGGTTTAACCGATATTAATGGAGATAGTGCTGGCAAGTTTGCTAATAGAGGTTTTCAGATAGGGATATCTGTAGGGTTTTAAAAGAAGTTTTTTATAAAAGTAAAGCCAGTAACTTAATTGCTACTGGCTTTCTTTATATTATTTTCTTTTGCCTCTAGGTTTTTGACCTCGAGTTTTTGGCTTTTTGTATTTGGCTGCTATAGTTCGTCTGTATGAACCTCCTTGGTTCTCTTTCTTATTTTTGTCTTTCTTCTCATGAAAAGCAGCTCCCTTAGAGGTATCCACTTTAGGAGTTTTTACCAATAGTTTGCCGGCAATTACCGGAGCTTCTAAATCGATTATTTGTTCTGATACTTCAACATCAATTGGTAATTCTTCTAGCTCAATTTTAATATTCATTAAAGCTTGAATTTCTTTCCAAATATTTTGGTCTTCCTCAGACACAAAAGCCACAGCTTGACCTTCTGCATCAGCCCTTCCCGTTCTTCCTATACGATGCATATAGGCTTCAGGTTCATCAGGCATATCAAAGTTAATTACATGGCTTACGTTCTCAATATCAAGACCTCTTGAAATTAAATCAGTTGCAATTAATATTCTTAAGGTACCATCAGCAAACTCATTTACCATTCTGAAACGGTAGTTTTGCGATTTGTTTGAATGAATCACTCCCAACTCTTCCTCAAATATCTCTTCTAGATTTGAGAATAATAAATCTGCCATTTGTCTACTCTTAACAAATACCAATACTTTATCAGCATTTGGCATAGTATCTAGCGCATACAGTAATAGATTTATTTTGGTATAAAAATTAGGGACTTTATATCCGCTTTGGAAAATTTTATCAACCGGGGTACCACTTGATGCAACCTCTACTTTTATTGGGTCGTAAAAGTATTTTTTAATAAGCACCTCAACATCATAAGTTAAGGTTGCCGAAAACATTAAATTCTGACGTTTTTCAGGAAGAAGGTCTATTATACGTTCTAATTGAACTTTAAACCCAAGGTTAAGCATTTCATCAACCTCGTCAATTACTAACTTCTGAACAGCTTTTAACCTTAAGGTTCCTGTTAAGCAAAGATCCAATAGTCTACCAGGTGTAGCAACTAATACATCAATGCCGTCATAAACCATTTGTTTTTGAGTATTGATGTTAGTTCCACCATAAACACCGCTGATGCGGCAATTCATATATTCTGTAAGCTTAACAAATTCACCTACAACTTGCTCTACTAATTCTCGGGTAGGAACTAATACTAAAATGCGAGGATGTTTTTGCTTACTGAATTTGAGGTTTCGTAGCAATGGTAATATGTATGAAATTGTTTTACCAGTACCTGTTTGAGCTACTCCAACGACATCTCTTCCAGACATTGCAATGGGGAAAATTTGTTCTTGAATGGGTGTAGCCTCAGTTAAACCCATATCATCGATAGCGTTTAATATTGGGCCGTTTAAATTTAATTCAGTAAACTTCAAAATATTCTTGTTTTTATTTTGTTGCAAAGATAAGAGTCTAAAGTAAAAAATAGAATTAAGTTTCTATTTTATCTTTTTATGCAGATTTCTCTCTTAATGAAGTACTAAACTTGATACAGAATGTTTAGTCAATTAATATTGCTCGTTAATCAATACATAATATCACTTTCCCATAAAGTGAGGTGTTTCATAGTTCTTCCCCGTTGGGAATGAATAACTTTGTGAACCTCTTAACGTATTTAATGTTACTAAGAACAAAAGAATTGGGGAATTCTAAATTTATGGAGATAACACTATGAAGAATATAAAACTTATATTATTAGTTAAGTGTGTGCTAGTACTAACCCTGGGCGTATCGGCACAAAGTGGTCCTGGAGGTATTGGTAATAGTAATGGGGATAGTGACCAGCCTGAAAATATTATCTGGCTCGACGCCTCAGATTTAACATCATTTGGTGATGCTGATACTTGGTTTGATAAATCAGGAAATAATAATAATGCAGTTCATATAGGCGGTACACCGCCAACCTGGAACTCTAGTGTTATTGGAGGGCAACCAGCCCTTAAATTTACTGGTGTAGCAAATGAATACCTAAGAATATTAGATGATCAATCAGGTGCAAATAAGCTTGATAATAGTGATGAGTTATCTATTTTTGCAGTATTAAATTCAGGATCAAATGATCAGCGTGCAATAATATCTAAAAGATTAAATTCATCAAACAGGTCATGGGCTCTTTTCTTTAATAATGGTCATGAGTTGAATGGATATGTAAGTAATAAAGAGACTGGAGGAGGAGTAGGTATTAGTGGAACTCCTTCAATAGCTAGTTATGTATATGATGGGTCGGTACTTACACTTTATCATAATGGTGTTTCTCAATCTCAAATAACAACTTCAGTACCGATTCCTGACCGTACGGAAAATGTTACTATAGGATTGTTTGAAGAAGGAGATACGCGATATTTTAATGGTGATATAGCCGAGATTATTGTATTTAGAAATGGTTTAAATACGGCACAACGTATTATACTTGAATCTTATTTATCTCAGAAATATGGAATTTCTGTAACAAAGGATATTTTTTCGGGTGGTGATATAAGTTATAATAAAGACTTTGCAGCTGTAGGAGTTGAATCTGACGGAGAGAACAATGAGGCAAACTCAAGTGGTTTATATTTATCACTAAGTAATTCCTCTAATGGAGATTATCTAGCGGCAGCACATAATGGTGTGTCTAATACCTCAGCAGACTTTGTTAATTCAGCACAAGTTACTACTTCCGGCGCCGCTAGTGCATGGAATAGATCATGGTATGTAAAAAGAACTGAAACTACGGGTACTCCTACAGTCCGATTAAGTTTTGATTTATCTGAAGCCCTTGGTGGAAAGTTTCCTCAGGACATCACTAATTATGTACTATTAACTAAAAGTAGTGATGGAGGAAATTATTCACAGGTAACTGTTGCCAATAAGGGAGTTGAAGTCGCAGATAGAATCTATTTTGATGTTGACTTTGCTAACTTTTCGAATGGGTATTTTACTTTAGGTACATTGGATGAAACCCAAAGCCCATTAGAAGGAGGGGATAGAAGAATATGGTATACATTGCGATCTACTTCAGAATGGAATAATCCTGAGGCATGGACTCTTGAACCTTGCGGTTGTTTGCCGAATAATCCAGAAGGTTACACTCCCATAACATCCCCAACAGCAATATCAGATAAGGTAGTTATCTTAAGTGGTAAAAAAATTATTGTTCCTGCAGGAGTTAATGATTTAGCAAATGCTGAATTAATAATAAACGGGGAATTGGATTTAGGCGCTACATCAAACCATAGTTTTGCGACTATTGAAGGTGGCGGATTAGTTACTATGGCAGCAGATAATTTTCCGGAAGGAGATGCCTCTAAGTTTATTACTACAGGTGAAGATGAAGGGAAAGTTGAGTTTTATGGTAGTGGTTATACTATTAATGATTCTCATGAGTTTTTTGATGTAGATGTGAAATTAGATGCCTCAGGTTCAGAAATTACACTATTGAGAGATTTAACCATTAATGGAGACTTTAGAGTTGAACGTGGTAAATTTACTATAAACGATAATTCATCTTCACAAGCAATTGATATCAGAGTTAATGGGGATGCGATTGTATTATCAGATGCACAAATACTACTTGGAACAGGAAATGCAAGGCATCAGTTTAGCTTGTTAGGAGATTTTGAAAATCAGGGTGGTATTGTTCACTTTACAAATAGAACTGCAGCAATTTATAATAGTGATGCAACGGATGGAATTATAGATTTTAATTTATTAAATGATGCAAAAAATCAAGTTATTACCTGTAATGGTATTACTAATTTTTATAGAATAGAAATAGATAAGGGGATTGATAAAACTTATATTGCTTCAATTAATGCTTCTGATGTTGCAAACTTTAACTTGTATGGTTCTGCTAATCATAATCATGGGTCAATAGCTCAATTGGCAACGAATGATAATGCCTTAGGGTTATTGCGAGGTACAGTTAGGATAGGTCAGAACGTAATTATTTCGGAGCTTAATACAAGTTCTAACTATAATATATCCACTGCATCACGTTTATGGATTGACGGTGGAGCCGTATCTAAAACTATAGGTACTGCTATTGTACCTTATGGTGAAATTAAGATTAGTTCAGGTATTGCCAATATTGATGTTAATAGTGGAATAACACTTAGAGAGAATGGGTATGTTAACGTTGAAGGGGGAGAGCTTAATGTTCGTCAAATTAGAACTTCGGTTTTGGGGGCTGAGCATAAAGGAGGTTACAAGCAATCAGGAGGTGTTGTAAATATTACAGGAGCTAATACAAATAGTGATTATTATCCATTTAACTTAACGTTTGAAGGTAATTCTTTTCAAATGTCAGGTGGGGTTTTAAATATTGATAAAGCGAATTCAAAAGGAGGTATCTTTATTAATTCTTCCACTGCAAATCAGAATGTAACAGGGGGTACTGTAAATCTAAATATTGGAGATTCTAATACTTTCAAAATTTCATCAAAAGCACCATTTTATAATTTAAACCTGACTAAAACTGTTGCAAATACGAGCGAATTTGTTTTGGATGATGCCATTGATGTAGGTTCTACAGATGTGTATTTAGAGGCGCAACCTTTAGTGGTATTAAATGATTTTAGAATTAGAGGTGAAGAAACAAATGCTAATTATCCAGATATTACTTTATCAGTTTTTTCAACCAATAGTGTAGTAAGTGATTTGTATATTGGCGGTTCTTTCTTTATAGAAGAAGGCGGAGTTTATAATTGTTTATTTGGCGGAACATCGCCATATGATGGAACTAATAAACAACCAACACAGGTTAATACTACTTATTTTAACCAAACTATAGCAACCTCTTCAATAGATACGCTTTATTGGGGTCATTCAGGGGGTATAGACGATGATATTGATAAGGATCAGCGTTTCGAATTAGGTAATTTTATTTTAGACAGAACAAGTGGGAACGAATTACGAACAGTAGCTCAATCAAACATAAAGAACAATCAAATTTTGATTGATGTTAATGGTGATGCAAGTGTTTTATCAGGAACTCTAGATCAAGGAAGGATGACCTTTAGAACCTGGGGTAAAATTGTGAATAATGATAGGATGGGTACTTATTATTCTTCTGGAAGTTACCCCGTTTCAGGTGGAACGCCAAGTACGGCTCAAATTCGTTTCAGAGAAGAGCCACCTGTTATAATTGAAACATCTGATGATGCAGTTTTTGGAAACTTGAGGTTTAATGTAAATCCAACCACTACACATGTTACTTTAACTAGTGATATGAAAATTGAAAGAATGGAATTTACAAAAGGAGCTATATATCTTAAAAACCACAATTTGACCATTGATGAGATATGGAATCTTAATAGTAGTGGTAATTTATTTGGCGATATTGATAATTCAGATGAGTTAAGTTTAACTGATGATGGAGTTGTAGGAAATAAACTTATTTATACCGATGGCAAAGCCTCTGACGGTGGCTTATCTTTATTGATCGATCAAAATACACCAAATGAATCCAAAGGAAATAGGGATAAGAATAGAAGTCCGATCACCTTCCCAATTGGTTTTACAAACGATGGAGGTGCAACTGTTTATTATCGACCTGCTCAAATTAAAGTTAAAGACTTTGTTGATGATGGTTATGTAACTGTCAGAACAGTATCTGGTGAATTGCAAACTTCTAATCCAACCGGTTCGAGTGAAATACTTCAGCATTACTGGAGAGTTACACATGATGGATTTAGTACATTACCAACAGTAGCATTTCAGTTTTATTATCAAGATAAAGATGATGTTACAGGAATTGACAAAATTACAGGTGCTTCTCAAGAAGCAAATTATGTGCCTGGATATGTTTTAGGAGAATCTCCATATACAAGATATTATGAGTCGGAACCAATATCTGATGTTAGTGATGTAGTTAATACAGAAACGTCAGGCACAACTAGGAGAATTGTATTTAATGGTTCTTCAACAGGTGGTGAGTTTACTCAAGCAGGATTCGTAGGTTTTACTTTAGCGAATGCTAATTTCACAGCTGGTGAGGTAGCACGTTTTTCGGGTGTGCCTAAGGTTTACTACAATAAAAGAAATAATCAAGGTAGTTGGAATTCTACATCATCCTGGTTTATGGACGAGGATCAAACAGAGGTAGCAACAGATTATCCCAAGGCTGGTGATATAGCTATAATAAGGGGTAATAATTATAATGATAATATTACTGTGAATGGGAACCATGAATGTGCAGAAATTATTTTTGTGCGTGAAGGTGTTTATGAGGATATTGAAGATCTACCCAGATTAAGGTTAGAAAGTACTGATGTATTAAATGTAGGTCGAATAAGTGGTGTTGGAGATATTTATTTACGACAAGTAAATTCATCTTCAGCAATATTAAATGCTGATATTGGAGACTTTGCACGAAACGACACTTGTGTAGTTGAGTTTTATATGAACCAAGATGGTACTTATACTGTAGAATTAGATGATTTCTTTGCTGAGCTACCAACCCTAAGAATATATGGAAATACAAGTACAAACAGATACGTTACATTTAATTATGATTTAGTTTGTAAAAACTTAATTATAGATGGTTACGCAAGGCTAAATATCGGGGGTAATTATACAGTAGAGAATCTTACGCGTTTAGGATTCACTAATTATGGGCGTATTCAGTTTCCTAATGGAGCTGATGCGTATACTTTCAGAACAAAAGACTTCTTAACTTTAACCGGTAAAAACGGTAATACCGAACATTATTCTGTTAATGTAGCAGCTGGTAATACAAATGCTGTTGAGCATAAATTCATAATTGAAAGAAATATAGACTTAAATTACAGAGAAAGCGATGGTGGCAATTCATTAGAGTTTGATTTGTATAATTCAGCCACTGAGAATAAGGTAATTTTAGAATTTGAAGGTGATGAGTCAGCTTATTTTACAAATTCTTTCGAAGGGGTTTATAGTTCTAATGTTGAATTATATAGATTAATACTTAATAAAGGAATAAGTAATGATTCATCTTTAACTTTAGGGGCTGATTTTAATCTAAGGGGTCCTACTTCAGGTGTTGGTATAGCAAAGGCATTAGAAATAAAAAATGGACTCTTGGTCATGGATAATTCAGAGCTTCAAATTGATTTATCTACAGGAGATGATGATTTTAGCATTAATAGTACCTCAGGATTGGAAATAACTCAAGGTTCTGCATTTATTAATGGAGGTTCTAATTTATCACTAGATGGATTATTGAAGCTGTCTGGCGGAACACTTGATATGTCTGGCGGAGAAAATGCAATTATTTATACAGTTTCAGGTAATTCAAGTATCGAAATTAGTGATGGAACTTTACTTGTGGGTTCCCAAATACGAAGATCAGTTTCTGACGAGCTTGGCGTATTGAAATATACTCAATCAGGAGGTAGTGTTGAGATAGGAGTATCATCTGGCGGAGATGGAACAAGAGGAATGTTAGAAATACTGAATACAGGAAGTAGCTTCCATCATACTGGAGGTAACTTGAGTTTTATTCAGCAAAATTCAAATACTCCAACTGCGGCTGCCTTGCATCTAGAGCCTTCAAGTTATAGTACTAATGGTAGTGTAATCAATATTTTTAATGCGGATACACCTTCTAATCAAAATGCGTTTAAAATTAATTCCAAAATTATTTTAAACGATATTAATATAGGGGGAACGAATAATCCTGAGGTTCAATTAACTGTGCGTCCCTTAAATGTTGAGGGAGAATTAAATATTAATTCTGGAGCTACTCTAGATGCAGCAAGTTTGGATATGAATTTAACAGGAGATTTTGTTAATAATGGGACCTTTATTCATTCAAATAATGAAGTGAATTTTGTAGGAGGCTCTGCTCAACAAATATCTGGTAATACTACATTTTATAAATTAACAAAAGATGTTGGTAGTGATGAGTTATTATTAACTACAAATACTGAACTAACTGTAGAATATGAGCTTACCTTGAATTCAGGAACTATAAATGATGGAGGTAATGCAATTTATGTATTGCGTGATATAATTAATAATGGAAGTTTTACTTCAGGTGGAGGAGACGGAGTTGTATTGAATGGTTCTGTATCTCAACGTATATATGGTAATGGTTCTTATGATAGAATTTACCTTGATAATAGTGCTGGTTTTACTCAAGAAGATGGAAATATTATCGAGATAAATCAACTACTACAGATGGAATCTGGGATTTTGGATATTGGAAAAAATTTAATCGTATTTAACGAAGGAGCTACCGTAAATTCAATCGCAGGTTTTGGTGCAACTAATATGATACAAACTAATATATCATTTGTAGATGCTGGACTTAAGAAATTATTAAATCCAGGTGCGCAGTCCTTTATATTTCCTTTGGGGTCGGGAGGAATTTATACTCCTGTAAATTTAAATATTACCAATAACACCTCTTCAAGTTCATATATTAGAGTTAAAGGAGCTAAGGAGGTTCACCCTAGTGTAGTTGATTTAAGTGCAACTGCTTGGGATGAAAAAGAGAATGTACTTAAGTATTATTGGATTATTGATGCCAATGGGTTTAACGATTTTACAGGTACTATAACTATGAATTATCCTAATTCATTGGTTAGTGTTACTGCAACAGGTAAAACTTATGACGACTATATAACAGCTAGATTGTTATCAAGAGGTACCGGAGATTGGAATAAGGATATTGGTACAATTGATACTACTAACGATATATTAACATTCGATTTTACAACAGCTACAGACGATGATGGTATTATAGGTGACTATACGGCAGGACTAGATGAAGCCATTCCTAATCAGGTACCAACATATACTTCGGTAAAAGATGGTGATTGGAATGACACCTCTGTTTGGACTCCAACACCACCTGTTGGTGGGCCGAGAGGTGCTATGGTTGTAATTAATGATCAAGTAGCAGTCCCTATCGATTATATATCATCATATAGAACTACCATAAGTGGTGCAACAGATGGACGTATTTTAATTGAAGGTACAGAAGGGCATAGATTAGGGAATGTATTAGGAACTGGATCTATTTATCTTGAAACAGGATCATTACCGGCAGGTGATTATACCGAGTTTTTTAAGGCAGATGGAGGAACTTTAGAGTTCGGAGGAGACATGATTACTTATCCTGTTTTATCAGGAGTATCAGAAGTGAATAACTTAAAGTTTCAAGGTACAGGGGAACGTGACTTACCAAATGTTGATTTAAATATTCTTGGTGATCTTACTATAGAGTCAACAGGAGTTTTATTAGTTGATAATAAGTCTGACAGATCAATTAGTTTAAAGGGTGATTTTATATTTAATTCAGGAAGTTTAGATAGTGGACAAGGAAACAATGCAACCATGATATTTGATGGTACTTCGCGTCAATATATAAAAGGAGCTTCATTGCTTACGGGATCAAATGCACTTTATAACTTAACAATTGCAAATGCAGCCGGAGTTGATTTACAAACAGGTGTTGAGGTAGATAGAGTTTTAACACTTACCAATGGAATTTTAAATACAGAGGCAGGGAGTTTAACACTAACTTACTCTGAAGTTGAAGCTTTACAAGGAGGTACTTCTTCGGCATTTGTAGAAGGGCCAATGGCAAAAATGATCAATCATAATGAGTATTTTGACTTTCCTATTGGACGTTCAGGAAGATATGGTACTATTAAAGTATTTAGTACAAATACTTCAGGTAGTGGTTTGTGGGAAGCTCAATATTTTAATACCAATCCAGCAACAGGGGGTTATGACCCAACTAGTGTGGTTGCTCCTTTGGAGTTTGTGAATAAAAATGAATATTGGAAAGTTAAAGGTCCATCGGGATCAAGTGCGAGATTAACTTTGACTTGGGATACGGAGAGTGGAGTCAATCCAGATGCTAATTTTAGAATAACGCAATGGCAGGATTTAGCAACAGATGCTTGGTCACAACTTGCAGTATCTAATACAACTGGAGATTCTAATGGTGGAAATATTTCGTCTCAATTGCAAATTGACTTTAATGAGTTTACTGAAGGTAGTGTGTTTACTTTTGGGTCAATTCTTACCCCAGCTTATACTTGGTTAGGAAATAATGCAGATTGGTTTGATGCTTATAATTGGACTAATTCAATTATTCCATCGGCATCATCGCATGTAACTATTAATGCAGTAACAGCCCCTCAATTAGATCCAGTAATTGACCCAGCAATGAATTCAAATATAGTACAAGTTAATGACCTTACTATTAATTCTGGAGCTAGCCTAACATTAAAGCCTGGCACAAGAATGACAGTAAATGGTAACTTATTAACTAATGATGGTTTGGTTATTGAAAATTCTAATGAAAAACCTACTTCTTTTATAACTCTTGGAAGTGTGAGTGATAGTACCAATTTAATATGGTCGTATTCAGAACTTAGATATTGGTATATTGGGCATGCAACTGAAAATCCTTCTATTGATTCATATGATGCTATATTAGGAGGGAATGATTATTTTCTTCTCGATTACCACTCAGGAGCATGGGCTAATGTAAGTAAAGGGTTTTACCCTGCTTCGCGGGATCCTTTGAGTGATCCATTAATAGGCACATCTGTTATTTTCGAGAATCCTGCAACTATTTCGCATGTTGGTATATTGAATAATAATAACTCATATACTATAAACTATACTGCAAATGGGTGGTATCTTATTTCAAATCCTTACCCAAGTTATTTGAATCTAAGTAATACTTCGGAATGGGAATTTGGAACTGCAGATAAGACGGTCTATACACGAACTGATTTAAGCCCAAGTTCACGAGGATTTACTACTTATAATATCGAAACAGGTATTGGTGCTAATGGGGGATCAGAATTTATTACTCCTGGACAGGCCTTTTGGGTACTTAATAATGGAAATAATAATTTTACCATAAAGAAAGGTGCTCGTGCGCATACAGAAACAATAGAATTAAAATCAGCAAGTACAAAGGAGCATGATATTGTACGCCTACTTTTGGTTTCAGAAAATAGTGTAGATGAAAGTGTAATTGCTTTTAGGGGAATTGGCACACTGCGAAGTACTAATATCGACTCGAAAAAAAGGATGTCAACTGATGATAATGCATTGAATTTTTATTCAAAAAAGGAAGATGTTAAATTAACAATTAACGTGATGCCTGATTTCTCAGATGAGTTTATTATTCCTTTAGGATATTCCTCTAAAACAGATGTTTTATCTACTATTAAATTTACTAATAGTGATTTGTTTGATACTGAGGCTCAAGTGTATTTGAGAGATAATGTATTAGACACAGAAACGGATTTACGTACTTCTCAATATCAATTTATGGCATTAGCCGGTGGTGAAGAAGATCGATTTGAGTTAGCTTTTGTTTCTAGAGTTACAGAGCCACAGATACCAACTGATATTGATGATAGTGACGATTCTAAAGTAAAGGTGTTTGCTTATTTTGCTAATGAAAGAATAACTGTTGTTGAAAACCTTCTCGAACAAAGTAAGAGTGATAAGGTGTTTATTTCGGTTACCGATATTCGAGGTGCTAAGGTTTATGAAGTCGATTCACATAATAGCGGAACACATTTGTTAGAAGAAAACTTTAAGCCAGGAGTATATATCATATCGGTTTATACAGACTTAAGTAATAGAAAAACATGTAAGGTTGTAGTTAATTAATAACTGTAATTATATAAGAACAAAAAAGGCGGCCATTGGCCGCCTTTTTTGTTCTTATATAAAATTTAGACATCTAAATTTTTACTTTTTTCGTTCCCACATTTTATCTAAATATTCTTTTATAATAAATGTTTTACAAGATGTATCACCATGGTCTATTTCAATTTCTCCAAGCGATTCGGCTACATCTATCACCTTTTCTCTAAGGTTTTGAGTTCTTCCTCCTATAGCTATTAAGCAATTATTCATAGCTTCTTTAGCCCTGTTGGGAGATAAATGTAATTCTTGCTTAATTTTCATTAAAAACCCATGAAAGAAGAGTTCGCTTTTGTCGTCATCATTGCGGGCAATGAAGTTTAATATGGCAAAACCAACGCGTTTGATATATTCATCGGGAGATTGGATCCAAAGATACATGATATCCAAACCAAATTTAGTTTGTGCAATTAACTCTGCAAAATAATCTGCTAGTACATAATATTGTATATCTGCAACCCAATGGTTGGCTTCATTTCTAGTAATTTCAATAGGGTCGGCTACCATGCATGCTAAAATGCGTGCGTCTATATTTCGGGTTTGCCACAGTTGTTGCGCAACTCGATGATTAATGCCTTTTTTATTGGAGGAAGGCGTTATTGAAGCTTTAAGTTTCTTTAAGTTGGCAAAGCTAACTCCAAATAAATCACCTTTGGCGCCATGTTTTCTGTAAACCTTTATATTTTGTTCGGTTCCACAATTCTTTAACTCTTCAAAAATGCTTTTAAAATTCATAGCACTAAATATACAAAAAATGATAATTAGATAAAACTTATCTTTTTGATTGGAAGAAAGATTGTATTAAATCAGAGCATTGGTTTTCCATAATATTACCTTTTATAGTGCATCTTGGGTGTTTTATTATGGGGGTGTATTTTGAAAAACCTCTTTTTTTATCTTCTGCACCAAAATAAATGTTCGCAACCTGGGACCACTTTAAAGCACCTGCGCACATTACACATGGCTCAAGTGTAACGTATAGAGTGCATTCATTTAGGTATTTGCCTCCTAAATATTCTGTAGCAGCTGTAATTGCAAGCATTTCTGCATGGGCAGTTACGTCATTAAGTTGTTCGGTTTGGTTATGTGCCCGAGCTATAATTTGGTTATTACATACTACAACAGCACCAACTGGTATTTCATCTAAATCAAAAGCTTTTTGTGCTTCAATTAATGCTTGTTTCATGAAGTAATCATCCGAGAACTTGATTTTGCTCATATTTATCTTTATTATCTGCTTTGAAACAACAATGTTATTCAAAATCTTTATATTTTCGCATGATTTTATTTGATCAATTTATTTTGATTAAATAAGTTGAATAGGAACAGCAATAATAAACTAGAAATAAAATGTATAGATCACATACTTGTGGAGAGCTACGTATGGCTCATGTAAATCAAAATGTTACTCTAAGTGGATGGGTGCAAAAAGTTAGAAATCTTGGAGGAATGACTTTTATTGATTTGCGAGATCGTTATGGAATTACACAATTGGTTCTTGACGTAGAATCAAATAAAGCCTTAAGCGATGAAGCTAACAAGTTAGGTCGTGAGTTTGTAATTCAGGTTACAGGTAATGTGGCAGAAAGAAGTAGCAAAAATGCTAAAATGCCAACTGGAGATGTTGAAATACTTATAGACTCATTAAAGTTATTGAATGCATCAGAGTTACCACCATTTACTATAGAGGATGAAACTGATGGTGGCGATGAGTTAAGAATGAAATACCGTTATCTCGACTTACGTCGTAACCCGGTTCGTAGTAACTTAGAGTTACGTCATAAATTAGGTTTCGAGGTTAGAAATTTTCTTAATAACCAAAATTTTATTGAAACTGAAACGCCTGTTTTAATAAAGTCTACTCCTGAGGGAGCGCGTGATTTTATAGTGCCATCGCGTATGAATTCAGGAGAGTTTTATGCACTACCTCAATCTCCTCAGGTATTTAAGCAATTATTGATGGTAGCTGGGTTCGACCGTTATTTTCAAATTGTGAAATGTTTCAGAGATGAGGATTTAAGAGCCGATCGTCAGCCAGAGTTTACACAAATTGACTGTGAAATGGCCTTTGTTGATCAACAAGATGTATTAAGTACATTTGAAGGAATGACAAAGCATCTTTTTAAAGTAATTAAGGATGTTGAATTTGATTTTGAGTTTCCTCAAATGCCATTTTCAGATGCTATAAAATATTATGGTTCTGATAAGCCAGATATTCGTTTCGATATGAAATTTGTTGAAATGAAAGAAATGTTAGCTGATTGTGGATTTAAAGTGTTTGAAGATGCCGAATATATTGGTGGTATTTGCGCGCAAGGATGTGCAAATTATACACGTAAACAATTAGATAAATTAACCGATTTTGTGCGTAAGCCGCAAATAGGTGCTAATGGATTGGTTTACGTTAAATGTAACGAAGATGGAACCTTTAAATCATCGGTAGATAAATTCTTTGATGCTGATGCACTGCAAAAGTGGGCGGATGCATTTGGAGCAAAACCAGGTGATTTAATTTTAGTATTAGCTGGCGATAAGTCAAAAACTCAAAATGCCTTATGCGAACTTCGTTTAGAAATGGGAGAGCGTTTAGGCTTAAGAGATAAGAATACGTTTTCGCCATTATGGGTAGTGGATTTTCCGTTATTAGAGTGGGATGAGGATTCAGAACGTTTTCATGCGATGCATCATCCATTTACCTCTCCAAAAGAAGAGGATTTGCACTTAATAGATTCTGATCCTGGTAAGGTAAGAGCTAATGCTTATGACTTGGTGATTAACGGAGTTGAAATAGGTGGTGGATCAATTCGTATTCATAACGATCAACTACAAAATAAAATGTTTAAGTTGTTAGGCTTTACACAAGAAGAGGCTGAAGCTCAGTTCGGGTTCTTAATGAATGCCTTTAAATATGGTGCACCTCCTCATGGTGGTGTCGCTTTTGGTTTTGATAGATTAGCGTCGTTATTTGCAGGGTTAGATACTATTAGGGATGTTATCGCATTTCCTAAGAATAACTCAGGTAGAGATGTGATGATTGATTCTCCTTCTCCAGTTGCCACTGAGCAATTGAATGAGTTAAGTATTAAATTGTCAGAAGTTAAAAAAGACTAAGGTCAGAACTTTAGATATGATATTTAAGGGTTGCAGTTTTTGCAACCCTTTTTTGTTATTTATTAAGCAAGCGTTTGGCAGTAGTTAAATATTCATAGCAATCGCTAGGATGGTGATCAATCAGGTTTTTGCTTCTTTTATGCCCAAGGCGTACCACAATTGCATTTTCTTTTTTTAGTACAAAAATATATTGGCCTAATATTCCACGAGCATAAGGTATTTTATCTCCCTCGTGATTAATAATCCACCATTGATAACCATAATGATTCACCGGTTTGTTGTCGTCAGAATCAATGAGGTAGTTTGCAGGGCTAGTTGCTGATTGAATGAAATCTTTAGAAATTATTTGCTTGTTGTTAATAAGTCCATCTTTTAATACTAATTCCCCAATCTTAGCAAAATCTCGTGCATTACTATTGAGGCAGCAATATGCTTTTTCTGTTCCGTTATTTTTATCCAACGACCATAATGCCTCTCTTTCGCAACCTAGTGGTTTCCATAGTTTCTCAGATGCATAGTCGGAAAGCGATTTTTCTGTAGCATTTTTTAAGACTAGAGATAGCAATTGAGTATCTCCACTTTTATAACTAAAATATTTTCCGGGGACGTCGGTTATTTTTAAATCACTAACAAGACCGGTTATGTTATTGCCGTAATAAGCTTGTGTGGTTAGTGAGGTGGGGCTTGTGTAACTTTCGTCCCAATTACTACCGCTGCTCATTGTGAGTAGGTGTTTTATTTTAAGTTTGTCGTTTGGAGGGTTATTGAATTCAGGGATAAATTCACCTACTTTTTGGTCGATACTTTCTATATAGCCATCATCAATTGCAGCGCCAATTAACAAACCAACAACACTCTTTGCTGCCGAAAATGAATTCGATAGTGAGCTGTTAGAATAATTATCCCAGTATTCTTCGTATAGAATACTGTCATTTTTTATAATTAGATATGCGATTGATTTGTAGTTTTCTAATGTTTCTCTCTCTTTCTTTTTGAGTTTTAGTTTGTTGTAATTGCCAGCTGTTTTCCAGGGTCTTACTTTATCTCCAATCTCTATCTTTCTATTTGAAAAAATGGTATAATCGTCAATTCCAGGGAATAAATATATAACAGCATTCTTCAAATAAGAAGGCGTTACTAAATAGAATAAAGCACTGCTAGCAATAGCTAGTGTAATGATTAATTTCTTTTTAGATAGTTTCATATTATATTCCTTGATTGATGATTGATTTTTCTACGCTTTATTTTCCGGGTACCACTCTTTTAATTTAATAAGCTCAGGAAAAGCTGCTGGTTTGTAAATTGATTTATTACTGACAGTACGTAAGCATTCTTGTATTCCCTCAGCAACACTGGGGTGTGGATAGAATATTTTGAGAACCTCTTGTAAGCTATTTCCTTGGTTAATCAGGTGCGCTACGGATACAATATATGCTGATGCTTGCGGTCCGGCAGCTCGCATGCCTAAAATTTTAGGTTGTTCATCAGTGCTGACCATAACCTTAACAAAGCCTGTTGTATTTCGCATGGCAATGGCACGGTTAATAAGTTGGTTTGAGTAAAAGGCTACTTTGTGAGGGATATTTCTTTCTTGTAGTTGTTTTTCATTTAAACCTACGGATGCTAGTTCTGGTTTAAAGAACATTAATGTAGACATATTGCTATAGTCAAGAGCATAGCATGGTATATCAGCTAATTTTTCGGCAGCTAGTCTTCCTTGAAATTCGGCAACACTATATAACTGCGTATGACCTGTAATATCACCAGCAGCATAAATGTTACAGTGGTTATTTTCATCATGAAGTAAACATTCGTCAGAGATCTCTATATTTCCTCTTTCGTTGGTTTCTATGCCAATATTTTCAAGACCTAGTTTATTGGTGTTCGGAACTCTACCAATTGCAACTAAAGCAACATCAACTTCAATTACTTTACTGTTTCCAGCATCGTAATCTAGTATTATTTCTAGGTGGTCTTTGTGTTTGTTTATTGTTCTTAAATGTGCAGTATGATGAACTTTTACTCCGTTATTCTCGAGGTTTTTGGCAACAAAATCACTCACATCATCATCTTCATTTGGCAATACCCTGTTCGCTCTATCTAAGAGGTGTACTTCTGTTTGTTTGAAGTTGCTGAATATGGTCGCGAATTCACAACCAATTATCCCTGATCCAATAATGAGCATTCGCTCAGGAAACTTCTTGAGTTTAAGGATATCCTCAGAATCAATAATTCTTTCATGGTCTATTTCAAGTCCAGGAGCTTTCCGAGGTTTAGCTCCGGTGGCAATAATAAAATACTTTCCATGGAGCAATTCTGTTTTCTCTTCTTTGGTAACTTCAACGGTATTTTTATCTTTAAATTTTGCCCAGCCTTTTACCAACTCAAGTGAGCCATTTTTACTTTTGTTTTCAGAGAATGTTTCAATCTGACTTAACATCTGGTACTGCTTTTCTTTTGCGGCGTCAATTACGGTTTTTATAACTTGTCTGAAATCAACGCTGAGACTGCCGGATCGATATCCTCTATCAGTACGAGCAGCAACGGAATAGTCCATGCTTAGTTCGTACATGGTTTTAGAGGTTAATGCTCCGTTCATTATACCTGCACCTCCTATATGTGACCCTTCAATGATGCAAATCTTTAATCCGTAATCTAAAGCTCTGATAGCTGCAGAATATCCAGCTGGTCCTGATCCAATAATTATTAAGTCGTATTGTTTCATGTATGATGTATATCTATATGCATTAGGAATAATGAATTGCAAAAGAGAATGTTCATTATTGTTTTGTGAAAATAGGAGTTTTATGTATTAAATTCAATTCCAATATCAAAATAAAAAAAAGCACCACTGAAAAACAGAAGTGCTTTGTTATATAGATTATTTGTAATCTTTAATGTAAGTCATTTGGGTTGTAGCTTTCAACATGTCTTTGTGTTTTTGCTTTGTTGAATTCTTTTATGGTTATAATAATTCCAGTTTCTTCAACATCTCCAAACCTATCATTAATGGCGGTGCCAAACGAACGCATTGAAGGAGACAAGTTCATATAGGCATTCACTAAAGGAGGGATGGTTTCTCCCAATTCTCTAACTCTTTTATTTAATGATTTGTAATCATCAACAAATGAGTCGCCTTTTACAATTTTCTTTATCTCTTCATCACTCAATTCTACTTTGAGTTTAAAGCTATCGAGTGGATAAACTAACTTATCAGGATCGCCAAAATATTTAGCCATAAAGCTTAATATTAAGTCTCTAGCTTCTTGGTTAAAGTGGTCGTACATGGTTACTTTACCAAAAAAGTATTTCATCTCAGGATGATTTACTATTAAGGAACCTAATCCATCCCAAAGGTTGTCAAGCGCGAATAAGCTCTTTGCTCCTTGTTTGCTCGATTGGTATTGAGGTTGCACAAAAGATCTACCTAGTTCAATTGTATAAGGTAACCAGTTGTCGAGAAAGTTATCTGAAAAATGAAACATTCTTGATGTGGCAAGTCTAACATTTCCGTCAGCATCTCTCGGTATTTTATTACCCATTATGTAACGGTAACCACCTAATATTTCTTTTTCGTCAGGATCCCAAACTATTAATTGGTGATACGGTACTTCAGCCATATCATAATCATCAATATCTGCTCCCTTACCAGTTCCGCCGCCAGCTTCTCTAAAAGAAATTTCTCTTAGTCGGCCAACTTCCTTCATAAGTTTGGGAGCTTCGGTACCAACAAAATCATAAATTTTATTCCCACCTTTATTGGTGTTTCGTACAAATCTATCTTTGGTTAATTCAGCTTCCAATAATTCTTTGGCTATTGGAGCTATTATATCTTGTGTTGAATCCATGTGTTACAGATTTAAAATGCAAAATTAATTTAATTTCGGTAACCTATATGTTGTTTCTTTTATTTTTTCTGCCCATTTCTTTGCGCTATCTCCATTTTCTAACTCTTGCCATTTAATTGGTTTGCCGAAACTGAAGTTTATTTTTTTTCCTTCTTGTTTAAACATTTCATCTACCAAGTATAGCATTTCTATATTAGCTTTTATGCCGAGTTTGCCTCTTAGGCGTGCAAGGTTATAAAAGAATTTGGAGTTTTGGGCATCAATGTAGACGGGAACGATATCTCTTTTGTATTTAATCGACTTTTTTACAAATGCTGCTTTCCATTCAAGGTCTTTAATTACGCCATTGTTTTTTCTACTCACTAAGCCGGCAGGAAAAAATAATACCTGAGACTCAGAGGCAAAAGTGCTTTCAATTTGTTGGGCCGCACTTCTTGCTTGGCTGCCGTGTTTATTTATAGGTATGAAAATGTCATTGAACCTACCAATATGTAGAAGGATATCATTTACTGGGAATTTTATATTTTTAAAAAAACGTCCCATAATGTTCATGAATATGATTCCATCAAGCCCTCCCAAAGGGTGGTTTGCAACAAATAAGTACCGTCCTGATTTGTCTATTTTATCTAAGTTTATTGAGTCGTAGCTAACGTTGAACTTTTTTGTGCAAGCTTCGCCAAAGTCTACTCCATATAAACCTGGATTGTCATTTAGCAGGTCATTCAGTTCATCCTGATGTGTTATTCTTTTTACGTATGATAACACGAATTTGGGTATCCATTTATATAAGCCTGGATTCTTTTCTTTAAAAATCCTATCTATATCTAATATTTTTGTTTTAATAGTACTTCCTTGTTTCATTTGTAAATATTCTATCAAATAAATTAAGAGATAGTAAGGTCGTGTTTTAACACGACCTTACTACGTCAAAATTACCATAAGGTTATCGGCAAAGATAATGTATTGAGCGTATCTGTGGTTATTTTTTCGAGATATTGCTTTGTGCTGCATTAATTAATTTGTTGATTATGTATGATGTTGGCGTATTGAGTAGATATCAGTATTGGTATAACTCAGAATCTAAATATGTATTTATAGGGAAAACTTATCAACAAGTGGAATAAAGTGGGTGAAAGTGGTTGATAATGGTTGGTAATTTTTTTATTTTTACAAAAAAAATACCTAAAACGTAATGTCCACATTTATAGGTGATTTTGTTTCAAAAATTGACACCAAAGGTAGGGTGGTGTTGCCTTCTGTATTTAAAAAAGCTATGGTGGCTTTAAATGTGGAGCGTTTTGTGGTGCGTAAAGATTTGTTTGAACCTTGCTTGGTTTTAATGCCTTATTCAGAGTGGGAGTTAGAAATGGAGGATATTCGGTCTCGTATAAATCTTTATAATAGAACTGAGAATAAATTCTACCGTCAGTATTTTAGGGGTGCGGCAGAAATTAATTTGGATGCAAATGGACGAATGCTTATTCCAAAACGTTTGTTAGAGAAAATTGAATGTCCTAAAGAACTTGTTATGGTTGGGGTGGATATGAAGATTGAGTTATGGAGTAAGGAGACTTATGAGAAGGATGAGATGAGTGAGGAGGATTTAGCTAAAATGGCTGAAACAATTTTAGGAAGTAAATCAAATTTTGAAGGGTAAGTTATGGAAGACGTATATCATATACCAGTATTATTGAATGAGTGTTTGGATGGATTAAATATTGATCCGAATGGGTATTATGTAGATGTAACCTTTGGTGGAGGCGGACACAGTAAAGAGGTGTTAAAGCGTTTAGAAAATGGTAAGCTAATTGTCTTTGATCAAGATGAGGATGCTTATGCCAATCGGCCAGATGATCCTAACTTAATATTTGTACAGCATAACTTCAGATATTTAAAACACTTTTTAAAATATTTAAAGATAGATAAGGTAAATGGAATTTTAGCTGATCTAGGTGTTTCGTCGCATCATTTTGATACGCCAGAACGTGGTTTTTCATTTCGCTTTGAAGGTGCTTTGGATATGCGAATGAATCAAAATGCTAAAATCAAAGCATCGGATATACTTAATGAGTATGAGGAGAATGATCTCTTCCGAATTTTTAAGCAGTATGGCGAAATTAAACATGCTGGTAAATTGGTGCGAGGTATTCTATCAAAAAGAGCAGAATCGCAATTCGTTATGATATCTGATTTGCTTGAGGTTGTAGAACCATGTGTACCAGCTAGAGATAAAAATAAGTTTTTGGCTAAAGTGTTTCAGGCATTAAGGATAGAGGTTAATGAAGAGATGGATGCCTTAAAGGAAATGTTACGTCATACTAATGATGTGCTAGCTGAATCTGGACGTTTGGTTGTGATATCTTATCATTCATTAGAGGATAGGTTGGTTAAGAATCATTTAAAAACCGGAGATCCGGATAAAACACAGCCTGATAAAGATTTCTATGGTAAAAGTGAAGTTCCATTTAAACTAGTGAATCGTAAACCAATTCTACCAACAGAAGAAGAGTTGGAGCGTAATACAAGATCAAGAAGTGCCAAGTTAAGAGTTGCTGAAAGAATATGAATAGTGCAAAAAGTAAAGATCAAGAATTTGTAGGTAGTGGTGATGAGCGATTAAGACGGTTCTCATTACGCGACCTAATTTCAGGGAGGTTCTTTACGCGT
This sequence comes from Saccharicrinis aurantiacus, assembly GCF_947489045.1. Classification (NCBI taxonomy): domain Bacteria; kingdom Pseudomonadati; phylum Bacteroidota; class Bacteroidia; order Marinilabiliales; family Marinilabiliaceae; genus Saccharicrinis; species Saccharicrinis aurantiacus. The sequence goes on along the minus strand of NZ_CANLCN010000010.1, from coordinate 105,383 downwards.
CAAATTGTAGTAAAGCAATTGCCATTTCTTGGTTTTTTGAGCCTATTGGCATTCTATTATATATCTAATCAGTTTAAGGTTGAGAAATTATTGAAAGAAAATGCCAATCTAAATAAAGAGATACAAGAGTTAAGAATTGAAGCAATAACTACTTCTTCAGATTTAATGTATATCAGTAAGCAATCTGTTATTCTAGATAAAGTTAAAGAAGCAGGGGTTGAACTTGAGGAACTAACAGAGCCTCCACGACGTATTAAAATTAATAATTAGTTAGATTAATGACTATTAAAAGAGACATAACTTGGCGTGTAGGGGTAGTTTATTTACTCCTAGTTGCTGCGGCTATATTTGTTTTTGGTAAGGTTGTTTATCTGCAGGTAGTTGAAGGCGAGGAGTGGAGAGAGATGCAATCGCATTTAACCAATCGCGAAAAAAGTATTGAAGCCAACCGAGGAAATATATTAGCATGCGATGGTCGTAAATTGGCTTGCTCTGTTCCAAGTTATCGTTTGCATATGGATATGAAAGCAAATGGCTTAACGGATGAAATATTTAATGCAAATATCGATAGTTTAGCATATTGTCTTTCTTCATTTTTTAAAGATCAATCAAAAACTTACTATAAACGTAAACTAATTGCAGCTCGTCAAAAGGGGTCTAGATATTACCGAATACACAGACGAAGAGTTTCTTATACCGAGTTAAAAGAGATAAAGCAATTTCCGATATTCCGCTTAGGGAAAAATAGGGGAGGGTTTATAACAGAACAAATTGATAGAAGAAAATTGCCTTTTGGCATGTTGGCTTCCAGAACTATTGGGAAGTTATACGAAGAAAAAGAAAAAGGTGGAATGATTGGCCTTGAGCGTGCGTTTGATAATGAGCTTAAAGGTAGGGAGGGATTAAGTGCTTATACTAGAATTTCCGGCAGGTGGGTTCCTGAAGAAATCATTGCGCCGAAAAACGGATTAGATATTCAAACTTCATTAGATATCGATATTCAGGATGTTGCTGAAAAATCGTTAATGAAGCAGCTGAATAAGTACGAAGGCGGTCACGGTTCAGCCATTGTTATGGAAGTGGAAACCGGTAAAATTAAGGCCATTGTAAACTTGCACAAAACGAGCAAAGGTAAATACATTGAAGATCATTTTAATTATGCAATTGGAGAAGCTACAGAACCTGGGTCAACATTTAAGTTGGCTAGTTTTATAGCAGTATTAGAAGATGGCTATATCAATTTAGAAGATTCAATAGATACTGGCAATGGTAAAATGAAATTCTACGATAGGTGGATGCGCGATAGTCATAGAGGCGGATTTGGGAAAATTTCTTATCAGCAAGTATTTGAAAAGTCTTCAAATGTGGGTACTTCAAAAATGATCGTAGATCACTATAAGAGTGATCCGAAACGTTTTGTGGAACGTTTGTATTCAATGGGTTTAAATAGGCAGAATGGCATTGAAATTAAAGGAGAAGGTGAGCCAATGATTAAGTACCCTGGATCTAAGTCGTGGTCGGGAGTTTCTCTTCCTTGGATGTCGATTGGTTACGAAGTGAAAATGACACCTCTGCAAACATTAACCTTTTATAATGCAGTGGCCAATAACGGTAAGATGGTAAAGCCTTATTTTGTTACGGGTATTTACGAGCATGGTTCTTTGAAGAAGGAATACAAACCAGAAATAATAAATCCATCTATTTGCTCTTTACCAACTATTGAAAAGGTGCATGAGATGCTCGTTGGAGTTGTTGAAAATGGAACAGCAAAAAATATTAGAAATAGTAATTATAAGATTGCTGGGAAGACAGGTACCGCTCAAGTTGCAAAAGGTTCAGGAGGTTATAAGGGTGGTTCTGGAGTAGAATATCAAGCAAGTTTTTGTGGTTATTTTCCTGCTGAAAGACCTAAGTATTCTTGCATTGTTGTGGTTAAAGGCTTATCGAGCAAGGGATATTATGGCAATATTGTTGCCGGATCCGTTTTTAAGGATATTGCTGATCGAGTGCATGCTTCTGGTTTCGATATGGCAGAAGAAGTAGTTGAAGCAATGCCGACATCCGGAGTTTTACCTTACTCCAAGGGAGGCACTAAAAATGATTTACTAACTGTGTTTACAACCATAAAAGCACCAATAGATGGCAAGGAGGTTGAAGCAGACTGGATTTCAACCCTAGCCCAGGAGCATAAAATTAATTTTAGTCGAAAATCCTTTTCAAATGGTTTAGTACCTAATGTAAAAGGTATGGGCGCTAAAGATGCAGTTTCTTTATTAGAGAATGTTGGTTTAAAGGTAATCGTATCTGGCAGGGGTAAAGTAACTCAGCAGTCTGTAAGTGCAGGATCAAGAGTAGTAAAGGGTAAACAAGTTTTTTTAAAGTTAAGTTAATGAAGGTTTCATCTATATATAACTGTACCGAGGTTATCAACATAGTTGGTGATGATTCTGTGGTATTTAATAATATAATTTTCGATTCGCGTAAAGTGGCCGAGAATGATTTGTTTGTGGCTGTAAAAGGTTATTCAGTTGATGGTCATCAATACATCAGTAAAGCCATCGCTTTAGGATGTTCTGTTGTGATTTGTGAACAAATGCCTGATGAAGAGTATAAGAATATAACCTTTGTTTTAGTGAAGGATAGTTCGATTGCTTTAGGCCAAATAGCCTCAGCTTACTACGGAAACCCTTCTTCAGAATTAAAAATAATTGGGGTTACAGGAACTAATGGTAAAACTACTATTGCTACTTTGTTGTATCAATTGTTCGCACACCTAGGATATGAAAGTGGTCTGTTGGGAACGGTAGCAAATTATATAGGTTCAAAGAAATTAAGTTCTACGCATACTACTCCCGATCCGGTAACATTAAATGCGTTGTTACGCGATATGGTTGATGCTGGTTGTGAGTTCTGCTTTATGGAGGTGAGTTCTCATGCTATCCATCAAAATAGAATTGCAGGAGTCAATTTTAAGGGTGGAGTATTTACCAATATAACACATGATCATTTAGATTATCACAAAACTTTTTCTGCTTACATAGCGGCTAAAAAGGCCTTCTTCGATAGCTTGCCAAAAAATGCATTTGCCATTACTAACGCCGATGATAAGAATGGGATGATAATGATGCAAAATTGCAAAGCTCAAGTTAAAACATATTCTATTCGTGCCATGGCCGATTTCAAGGCTAAGATTATTGAGAGTATGATTGAAGGAATGCAACTGCAGATTAATAATAAGGAGTTATGGACTCCATTCGTGGGTAAGTTTAATGCGCAAAATTTACTAGCAGTATATGGCGTAGCATTGAGTCTAAATCAGGAAGAGGATGAAGTATTACTGGCCATAAGTAAATTAAATGCTGTTGATGGCCGATTTCAAACTATCCGATCAAATAATGGAATCACTGCTGTAGTTGATTATGCGCATACACCAGATGCATTAATTAACGTAGTAGAAACCATTAATCAGATTAGGAATACTGAACAATACTTAATTACAGTAGTAGGAGCAGGCGGAGACAGAGATGCTACCAAACGACCAGAAATGGCAAAAGCAGCTGTTTCGGGGAGTGATAAAGTAGTGCTTACTTCGGATAATCCACGATCAGAGGATCCTCAGGCAATCATTAATGATATGATGAAAGGTGTTGATGGTGCAGATGGATTAAGAGTATTATCGATTGCCGATAGAAAGGAAGCCATAAAAACGGCATGTATACTCGCTAAGCCGGGTGATATAATTTTAGTGGCAGGTAAAGGTCACGAGGATTATCAAGAAATCAATGGGGTAAAGTACCCTTTTGATGATAGAGAAATTATTAAAGAAATATTTGAACTGATATAATTACAACAATATGTTATACTACTTATTTGAGTTTTTCAATGAACTTGACGTACCTGGAGCAGGTATATTTAAATATATTTCTTTCCGTTCAGGATTGGCTGTAATTACATCATTGTTAATAAGTACTTTCTTTGGCAAGTATATTATTCAATTATTGCAAAAAAAGCAAATTGGCGAAATAGTAAGAGATCTTAATTTGGAAGGTCAGTTTGCAAAAAAAGGAACTCCAACAATGGGTGGCCTAATTATAATTGCCTCTATTTTGGTTCCAACTTTATTGTTTTGTAAACTCGATAATGTATATGTAATACTAATGATAGTATCTACACTATGGTTAGGTACAATTGGCTTTTTAGATGATTACATTAAAGTATTTAAAAAAGATAAAGAAGGATTAGCTGGTAGATATAAAATTGTGGGACAAGTAGGTTTAGGCTTAATTGTTGGCTTAACACTATCTTTTAGCGATTCGGTTGTGGTACGCGAAAATGTGGTTGGCGAAACTATTCAAGTTCAGTTAGAAGATGGAACAAGTATTGAAAAGCAAGTTACCAGAGATGTGAAATCAACTGCAACAAGCATTCCTTTCTTAAAGAATAATAGATTTGATTATGCTTGGTTCGTTTCTTTTTTAGGCGATAAGGCAGCCTCATGGGCATGGATTGTTTTTGTAATTGCGGTAATCTTCATTACTACAGCAGTATCTAATGGGGCCAATATGACGGATGGTTTGGATGGCCTGGCAACAGGGACATCGGCAATTATTGGTACTACTCTTGGTATATTAGCTTATGTATCCTCAAGTGCTTTATGGTCCGATTATTTAAATATCATGTTTATACCACACTCTGAAGAATTAGTGGTTTTTATGAGTGCATTTATAGGAGCAACCATTGGCTTTTTGTGGTATAATTCATTTCCGGCCCAAGTTTTTATGGGAGATACTGGTAGCTTAACTCTTGGTGGATTAATTGCAGTATTTGCTATTACAATTCGTACAGAGTTACTAATACCAATTCTTTGCGGAATTTTTATGGTGGAGAATTTGTCAGTTATGATACAAGTGTTTTGGTTTAAATACACCAAAAAGAAATATGGCGAAGGCAGAAGAGTTTTCTTAATGGCGCCTTTGCATCATCATTATCAGAAGAAAGGATATACGGAATCTAAAATTGTTACTAGATTTTGGATTGTGGGTATTATGTTGGCAGTATTAACCATTGTTACGCTTAAAGTTCGATAAACAATATGGGAGTTGATGTTGTAATATTAGGTGCTGGAGAAAGTGGAGTTGGGGCTGCATTGTTAGCTCAAAAACTGCAGTTGTCAGTTTTTGTTTCTGATTTGTCTGAAATCAAAAGCAACTACAAAGCTGAGCTAGATGAGGCATCAATTGCTTACGAGGAAAAAAAGCACTCTCAGGATATTATATTATCAGCCAAAACTGTAGTTAAGAGTCCTGGTATTCCTGATACTGCACCATTAATAGTGGAGTTAGCAAAAATAGGAATTCCTGTAATTTCAGAAATTGAATTTGCTGCAAAGTACACATCATCAAAGTTTATATGTATTACCGGAAGTAATGGTAAAACCACTACGACTTTATTAATTCATCATTTGTTAAAGAATGCCGGGATTAATGTTGGGCTAGCCGGAAATATTGGACAAAGTTTAGCCCGCCAGGTGGCATTCGGAAATGAGGTGGATTGGTACGTGCTTGAGTTAAGCAGTTTTCAATTAGATGGTATGTATCAGTTTAAAGCTGAGGTTGCTGTGTTATTAAATATTACTCCAGATCATTTAGATAGATATAATTATGAGATGAAGAATTATGTGGATTCTAAATTTCGAATTATACAAAATCAAACCGATAAAGATTATTTTATCTATTGTTCAGATGATGAAACCATAACTCAAAAATTGGAGGAGATTGAATGTAAACCTCAAAAGTTAGCCTTCTCGGCTAATCAATTAGAGGGTGATGGTGGCATTTATAAAAATGGGACCCTTATAGCTCAGTTAAATGGTAAAGCTTTAGAAATACCATTCGAGGGATTACAAATTAAGGGGGTGCACAATGCATACAATGCACTTGCAGCTAGTTTAGTATCATTAATATTAGAATTAAAGAATCAGGATATACAAGAAGGATTATGCAGTTTTTCTGCAGTAGAACATCGATTAGAGGAAGTGAGAATTGTTAATAAGGTTGTTTTTATCAATGATTCAAAAGCAACTAATGTGGATAGTGCATGGTATGCCTTGGAAAGTATAAATACCCCAATTGTTTGGATAGCAGGTGGTATTGATAAGGGCAACGATTATTCACAATTGAAACATTTGGCTTCGGAAAAAATAAAAGCTTTGGTTTGTTTAGGAACCAATAATGAAAAGTTAACCTCAGGTTTTAAGGATTGTATTGACACGATAGTAGAAACCGACAATATTGAGGAAGCAGTTAAACTTGCATCTGATTTAGCTGTTGAAAACGAGACTGTTTTGTTGTCGCCGGCTTGTGCTAGCTTCGATTTATTCACGAGTTACGAGCAGAGAGGAAATCTTTTTAAAGAGTATGTGCGAAAGTTATAAGTTGTAGTAATGGGAATAAAAGCAAATTTACAAAAGTACTTTAAGGGCGATCCTATTTTGTGGGGCGTTATTGCTATTCTTGCGGCCTTTTCATTGTTAGCAGTTTATAGTGCTACAGGCTCACTTGCTTATAAGTATCAAGAAGGTAACACCTACCACTACATGTTCAAGCATTTGGCATTTTTAGTTGGAGGTGGGGTTATTATATATACAATTCACCTTATGGATTACCGAATATTTGCAAAGTTTGCAACGGTATTTCTTTGGGTATCTATTACACTTCTGTTTATTACATTATTGGTTGGTTCTAATTTAAACCAAGCATCACGATGGTTAACCGTTCCTGGAATAGGAATCTCCTTTCAGCCTTCAGAGTTAGCAAAGCTTGCGTTAATTACATTTATAGCGCGCACCCTTGCTAGATATCAAGATGAAGATGGCGCTATAGATGCATTTAAGCCCATTATGGTTTATGTGATGATAGTTTGTGGTTTAATTGTAAAAGAGAATTTGTCCACAGCAATGTTGATTTTTCTAATCAGTTTTATTATGATGTTTATTGGTCGCGTACCAATTAAAAAATTATCATACGTGATGTTGGCGGGTTTCGGAATTGTGGCTTTTATGTTGTTTTTAGCACCTAAATTGCCCTTCTTTCATCGTGCTAAAACATGGAGTGCAAGGGTTGAAAGGTTTATGAGCGATGATGATACGCAATCCGAAGGTAATTATCAATCGCAACAAGCACAAATGGCTGTTGCCACAGGAGGATTGTTTGGTAAAGGGCCGGGTAATAGTCAACAACGAAACTTCTTACCACACCCTTATAGCGATTTTATTTTTGCCATTATAGTTGAAGAGTTTGGTTCTTTCGGGGCCTTAATTATTATAATGTGTTACATGGTATTCTTGTATCGGGCAGGAGTAATTGTTAGGGCAAGTTCCAGAACTTTTCCTGCATTTTTAGCTATTGGACTGTCATACTTGCTGGTATTTCAGGGCTTTATAAATATGGGAGTGGCAGTTGGTATATTGCCAGTAACAGGACAAACGCTACCGTTGGTAAGTATGGGGGGAACCTCGATTTTGTTTACATGTGTGGCTTTGGGAGCCATATTAAGTGTGAGCAGAAATAATATTGAAGAAGCTGAAGAATTAAAAGCAGAAAGCGTAAAGCAAACCGTATAGTTACTTTTTTATGACAAAAGATAATTCGAAAATACGAGCAATTATAAGTGGAGGTGGAACAGGGGGACATATTTTTCCGGCTATTTCTATTGCCAATGAACTAAAGAAACAAATCTCAAATATTGAGATTCTGTTCGTTGGTGCTGAAGGTAAAATGGAAATGGAGAAAGTACCTGCGGCTGGTTATAAAATAGTAGGGCTTCCAGTGGCTGGTTTTCAACGCAGATTAACGCTTAAAAATGTAAGCTTTTTTTATAAGCTTTTTGCAAGTATGCTAAAGGCCAAAAAGGTTACAAGAGAATTTAAACCCAATGTGGTAATTGGAGTTGGAGGTTATGCAAGTGGCCCTGTATTAAGGGTAGCCACAAATAAAAATATTCCTACTTTAATTCAAGAACAGAATTCTTTTCCAGGAGTTACCAATCGTATTTTATCAAAAAAAGTTAGTAAGATTTGTGTGGCTTATCCTAGCATGGAGAAATTTTTCCCTCAAGAAAAGATTGTTTATACAGGTAACCCTATTCGCCAGAGTTTGCTCGAAGGAATTACTCGCGAACGTGCGGCTCGTTATTTTAATTTAGATCCAAATAAGAAAGTTGTTTTTGTTACAGGCGGTAGTCTTGGGGCGCGAACAATTAATGAAGGAATAAAAAAGTATATAGATCAGTTTACACAGAATGATATTCAGTTAATATGGCAAACGGGTAAATATTATTACAAAAGTATCATGGAGGAAGTATCAGAAACTGAATCCATTAAAATTATGGCATTTGTTGATAATATGGAAGCTGCATTTGCTTTGGCAGATATTGTGGTTTCAAGAGCAGGCGCTTCTTCAATTTCAGAAATGTCAGTGCTGCAAAAGGCTGTAGTTTTTGTTCCATCACCCAATGTGTCGGAAGATCATCAAACAAAAAATGCGAAAGCCTTGGTGGATAAGAATGCAGCATTGATGATTGCGGATAAAGATGCGGTTGAAGTTTTAGTTCCAGATGTGATAAAGTTAGTTGAGGATACAAAAAAGCTATCCGAATTAAAAAACAATATAGCTCAATTTGCAATGCGTAACGCGTCAAGTTTAATTGTAGATGAAGTGTTAGCCCTAGTAAAAAAGAAGTAATGAATTTAGAAAAAGTAAAAAGTGTTTTCTTTATTGGTATTGGTGGTATTGGCATGAGTGCCTTAGCACGCTATTTCCATGCCAATGGTTTTATTGTATCAGGTTATGATAAAACAGAAACAGTTTTAACTTCAGAACTAATCACTGAGGGAATTGCGATTCAGTTTAATGATGCAATTGAGGAAATTGCTCCTGAATTTTTAAACTCGGCTACAACACTAGTGGTATATACTCCAGCTATTCCCAAAGAACATAAGCAGCTAAATTATTTTGTTGATAATGGTTTCGAAGTAAAGAAGCGTTCGCAAGTATTAGGGATGCTTACCGCTGCGCATAAAGGCATTTGTGTTGCCGGAACGCATGGTAAAACCACGGTATCAACCATGATAGCGCATCTATTAAAACAATCAAAAGTAGATTGTAGTGCTTTTCTAGGAGGTGTATCTCAAAACTATAAAACCAATTTGTTGCTATCAGATACATCCGACTATGTTGTTTTAGAAGCAGATGAATACGATAGATCATTTTTGCAATTACAGCCGTATTTTGCATTGGTAACTTCCATGGATGCTGATCATTTAGATATTTATGGAACCGATTTAGAGATTAAAAAATCATTTCAAGATTTCGCATCTTTAGTTAGAGATGGTGGTGTTTTATTAGTTAGTCATAAGCTAAATAAATCAATAAATTCAAATAAAGGAGTTCAAAAATTAACCTACTCTTTAGATGATGAAGAAGCCAATTTTTATGCTTCGAATATTGAACTCAAGAATGGTAAATACTGTTTTGATTTAAATACGCCAGAGGGATTATTCAAGCAGTTAACTCTTGGGATTCCAGGATTGCTTAATGTTGAAAATGCAATAGGCGCTTTGGCATTAGCTGTTTTATCAGGAGCACAGCATCAAGAATTGCAGGATGCCTTACTGAATTTTAAAGGAATAAGAAGACGGTTTGATTACCAAATTAATACCGATGATTTAGTGTTGATTGATGATTATGCGCATCATCCTGAAGAAATTAATTCAACATTAAGTTCGGTTAGAGCACTTTATCCAAATAAAAAGATAACGGGTGTATTTCAGCCGCACTTGTATAGTAGGACAAAAGATTTTTATAAAGAGTTTGCTAAAAGTCTTAGTCAGCTTGATGAATTAGTGATGCTTGATATATATCCAGCACGTGAATTACCTATAGAAGGTGTCAATTCAGAAATGATTTTAGATTTGGTTCAGCTCGATAAAAAAATGGTGAGTACAAAAGACGATTTATTTGATCATATCAAGGCTTTAAAGCCGCAAGTTATATTAGCTATGGGGGCTGGCGACATTGATAAGGAAATACAAAAGTTAGTAAGTAAGTTTAAGGAAAACTGAAATAGCAGTAATTAAAAAATAACATATAGAATAGTACCTTAATTATAAGGGCGATAAGAAGTTAATTTTTATATTTAAAATGTCTAAAGGAATTGGTTATTAATGGTTGCAAAAATTAAAAATATTATTTTGTGGGTGGTGGTAATTGCTTACTTCCCAATTTTATTTGCATTTATTTCGGTAACAAAATCTAAACAAGTTTGTACGGGAGTAAGTGTGGCTGTTGTTGATAGTACTAATGCCGCATTTGTAAACTCTAACCAAATTAGTGAAGTAATTCTTAAAAAATACCCCAATTTATTGGGAGGCAACACTAAGTCGATAAATTGTGAAGATATTGAATCCTTTTTAATCAAACATGAAGCCATTAAAAGCTGTGAAACATACAGGACTATTGAAGGTAGGTTAAATGTATTTATTGAACAACGAAAGCCTTTGTTAAGAGTATTTTCGGGTTATAAGTCGTATTATATTGATGAATTTGGTAAATCAATGCCACTGTTTGACCAATATACGGCTAGAGTTTTGGTTTTAAGTGGTCATGTGAATAATTTAGACAGCTTAACAGAAGTAATAGAATTTGCTCAATTTATTTCAAATGATACGTTTTGGAATGCACAAATTGAACAAATATATGTTGAAAAGAATGGAGAGTTTTCTCTTGCTCCAAGAGTAGGAGATCAAAATATATATTTAGGATCGTTAGAAAACTATCCTATCAAAATGAGAAATTTATACGCTTTATATACCAAAGGTTTACACCCTAGAGAATGGAATAATTATAAGAGTATAAATTTACAATACGAAGGTCAAATCATTTGTACAAAACGCTAATATTATGAGTAATTCGTCCAATTTAATTGCAGCAGTAGATATAGGTACCACAAAGATTGTAGTTGTAGTTGGAAACGCTGAACCCAATGGTAAGATAAATATTATTGGAGTTGAAAAGGTGCCATCAACAGGTGTGAAACGTGGGGTTGTATTAAATATAGATCAAACAGTTAGTGCGATCAAAGATGTTATTTCCATAATCGAAAATAAATACGAACTTACCCTAAGTGATATTTATGTTGGGATTGCGGGTCAGCATATCCGAAGTTGTCAGAATAAGGGGTATAAGTACATCGATAACAATCATGAGATTACACAACTAGATGTTGATTCTTTATTTCATGAAAATTATAAGATTCCGTTAAATCCAGGTGAAAATATACTTCATGTAATAGCCCAGGATTATGTTGTGGATAATGAACCAGGTGTTCGTAATCCAATCGGAATGTCGTGTCGAAAGCTAGAGGCAAATTATCATATTGTAATTGGACGAAAGGCATCTGTTAATAACATTGAAAAGTGTATTAACAGAGTTGGCTTAAAAATTAACGATATCATTTTAGAACCTATAGCATCTGCTACAGCAGTATTAACTGAAGAGGAAAAAGAAGCTGGCGTTGTGCTTGTTGACATTGGTGGTGGTACCACGGATGTTGCTGTTTATGTTGATGGTTTAATTCGTCATACTGCAGTAATTCCATTAGGTGGACAGGTGGTTACTTCTGATATAAAAGAGGGTTGCGCTGTGCTTCTGAAGCAAGCGGAAGCTTTAAAGGTACAATATGGTAGTGCACTGGGTGATCAGGAGCGTGAAGATATGGTGGTTACTATCCCTGGAATTGAAGGATGGGAATCGAAGGAAATATCTTTCAAATCTCTGGCTTATATTATTCAAGCACGTATGGAAGAAATTATTGATTATGTGATTCAGCAAATCGAAATTTCTGGAATGTATGATAAATTGGGTGCTGGTATTGTAATTACCGGAGGAGGTTCTCTTTTAAAGAATCTATCTCATTTGGTTAAATATCGAACCGGTTTAGAAGTGAGAGTTGGCTTACCTAATAAGTTTATTCAAAATCAGACTGACGATTTTGCAAAAATACCAATGTATTCAACTAGTATAGGGATATTATTGTCAGCGGTAGAAAACCCTGTAAAACAGGTGGTAGAGCAGGAATTATTTCCGGATATTGAGGTTGAACAGAAACCTATTACAACTGCCCCTCGTAGGGAGAAAAAGAAAAGAGAGAAGATTGAAACAACAGGAAGTCTTTTCGGAACACTTAAGAATCAAATAGCAGGTATATTTGATGAGAAAGACATGGAAATGTAAGTTTATTTGATAAGTGTGATTTTGTATTATTTGTGAAATAGAGAGTTTGAAAATTAAGCGATATGAGTGAGGACATAATGAACTTTGAGTTAGCTCAAAATGAAGACTGTATCATTAAGGTTATCGGAGTTGGAGGTGGAGGAAGTAATGCTGTAAACCACATGTTTAGTCAGGGGATTAAAGATGTGAGCTTTGTGGTTTGTAACACTGATTATCAAGCATTGGTAAATAGTCCTGTGCCTATTAAGATACAACTTGGAGAGTCGCTTACAGAAGGAAGAGGTGCTGGAAATAAACCGGATAAAGGTAGAGAGTCAGCCATCGAAAATATTGGTGATATTGAAAAGGTATTAAAGGATAATACCCGAATGGTATTTATCACCGCAGGTATGGGTGGAGGAACAGGAACTGGAGCTGCACCTATTATTGCAAAAACAGCACGAGAACTGGGAATACTTACAGTAGGAATTGTAACTATTCCTTTTCGTTTTGAAGGAAAATTAAGAATAACACAAGCTCTGGATGGTATTGCTGAAATGGAGCGCAATGTGGATTCATTATTAGTAATTAATAATGAGAAATTGCGAGGTATGTATGGCGATTTAAAATTATCGAATGCCTTTGCTAAAGCCGATGATGTGTTATCAACAGCAGCAAAAGGAATTGCTGAAATTATTACCGTTCATGGGTATATAAACGTGGATTTTGCAGATGTTGAAACTGTAATGCGCGAAAGTGGTGTTGCCATTATGGGTAGTGCCAATGCTGATGGTCCTAATAGAGCCATTGATGCCATAACTAAGGCCTTAGAATCGCCGCTGTTGAATAGTAACGATATTAGAGGAGCTAAAAATATACTATTAAATATTACTTCTGGCGAAGAGGAAATTACCATGGATGAGGTTGGTGAAATTACCGATTTTGTTCAAGAAACCGTGGGAGCTTCAGCTTCAATTATATGGGGTACTGGAACTGATGCTGATTTAGACCATCAGGTAAATGTAACCATTATAGCCACTGGTTTTGATACAAGAAGTATTGCTGAATTTTCGCAGCGTAATGAACCTAAAATAAAGAAGTTTACTTTGGAAGGTAGTGGGGAGGAAACCCGAGTTGAAAACAATACCGAGGAAGTAATTGATTTAAATGTAGGAGAGGTTCCTGAGGAGAATGAGGAATTGGATGCCGATAAGCGAATCAATCTTTTTTATAATACAGCCACACGCAAGCCAGCTAAAGAAACAAAGGGAGAACAAGAGTTAGCCTTTGAGGCAGATGCTATAAAAACTGGAGTTAGTGAGCGATTTGAGCTTTCGCAAGAAGATATGGAAGATGATAGGTATATTGAGCGAATAGAAAATATACCAGCATATAAACGTAAGCGTGTAAAACTACAAAGTACCGAAGCAGAAGAGGAAGACTTTAAAGTTTCAAGGTTTACGATTTCTGAAGATAAAAGTGGCAAGACAAAAATAGTAAGAGATAACCCTTACTTACATGATAACGTAGATTAGACTTAAGAAAAAATATAATAATGGCAATAGTAGAAGAAGTAAATAGCGGTATCAAAGAAGCCATGAAGGCTAAGGATAAAGTAAGGCTTGGTGCTTTACGAGGCGTAAAAAAGGAATTAATTGAAGCTAAAGCGGCGAAAGGCGTAGATGCTGAGATTACGGATGATGAGGCGATTAAAATTATCACTAAGATGGTAAAACAGCGCAAGGATTCTATTTCTATTTATAATGAACAAGGCAGAGCAGATCTTGCAGAGACTGAGGTTGCTGAGGTTGAAGTGTTATCGGTATTTTTACCAGAGCAGTTAACAGGAGAAAAGCTTGAAGAAGCAGTAAAAGCAGTTATCGAAAAAGTTGGTGCTTCATCTATGAAGGAAATGGGTAAAGTAATGGGTGTTGCTAGCAAAGAATTAGCTGGTAAGGCCGATGGTAAAGAAATATCGGAATTAGTAAAAAAGTTATTGGCTTAAGATTCAGTTAATAATCTAGATATTATGAGGGAGTCCTGTTCGGACTCCCTTTTTTTGTATTATAATTTCTTTCCTTGCATTACTTCTTCATCTCGCTTAAGCGAATATTTGAGTAAGAAGAAACCACAAAGTCCGGCTATTATTGATCCAATAAAAATACCAATCTTAGCTTGGTTAAGTAGGTCGCCACTATAGGCCAAACTCGCGATAAAAATACTCATGGTAAAACCAATACCGCCAAGTAAAGCCAAGCCTGCAAATGATAACCACGAAGATCCTTTGGGTTTAATAGCAATGCCTAATCGTACGGCTAACCACGAGAATAAAGTAATCCCTATCAGCTTACCAAATATTAAACTAACCGCAATAGCTATTGATACTGAAGTGAGGATAGGAGCACCCTCGTGTCCGCCGCTAAGCATAACACCTGCATTGGCTAATGCAAAAATAGGAAGCACAAAAATACTGATGAAACCGTGGAATTGGTGTTCGATATATTGTAATGGACTACGTACTTTAGATACTGCATATTCCATTTCATCAACCGCTTCTAACTGTTCATCACTTAGCACAATCTCATGCGCGTTTTTAGGGATGTTTAAAAAGGTTGAAATACCCCTTTGCATGCGCGGTACAAATTTGTCGATATGAACTTTTGGGCGTGCTGGAATTGTGAAGGCAATAAGTACTCCTGCTATGGTGGCATGTAAACCGCTACCAGGTCCTTCAGTACCCGACATAAGCACCAAATACCAAATAATGAAACCAAGGAATGTGTAAATTTTTAAATCTTGAACATTTCGTAAGTTTGCTACGGTTAAAATAAGTAATAGAACACCGGCAATCATAAGGTATGTCCAGTTTAAATCGCCACCATAGAATAAGGCAATTACTAAAACAGCACCTAAGTCATCAACAATGGCCAATGCCGTTAAAAATACCTTTAAACTTAGTGGTACTCTTTTTCCTAGCATACCTAAAATACCTAACGAGAAGGCAATATCAGTAGCCATTGGTATTCCCCAACCATCAGCAGCATCTCCAGAGATGCCAAAGCTTACAAAAAATAAGATAGGAACAATCATACCTCCAATAGCTCCAAAAATTGGTAAAGCAGCTTGTTTAAACGAACTTAATTCACCGGCTAAAAATTCGCGTTTAATCTCTAAACCAACTACAAAAAAGAAGATGGCCATTAAACCATCGTTGATCCAATGGTGCCAGGTCATGTTAATTGCAAACATCTCCACTTCAATTGCAAACATATCATGCCAAAGGTGCTCGTAGCCATGGTGTGCAACGTTAGCCCAAACTACCGCGGCAAAGGTAGCAAGCATCAATAGCACACTTCCATTGCTTATAGCTTTAAAGAAGTTCCGGAATATATTCTCATCCTTAGTATTAGTTACACTTGTCATTTTTTTTCAGTTATTGATTATGAGTTTATTGTTTTTTCATAAAATCATTGGCTTTTTCCCACTTTTCAGGTGTTCCAATATCAAACCAATAATTATTTAAGCATTTCCATGCAAAAATAGAATGTTCTTTTGATAAATCAAGATATCCATTTGTAATTGAGAATTTTCTGACATCGCCAAGCAAATTTAATATCGAATAATCTACAATATGAACACCCGAGAAAGCAAGTGACTCATAACTTTCAGCTTTTCGAGTATATATAAATTCGTTGGTATTGATGTTTTTCCATCCCGAAAGCTTCATATCCTTATTAAATAAGAAGTAGCGCGATGTTTCTCTATCCTTAACCATTAATGTGGCAATGCCTTTTTTCTGCTTATGATACGCAATCATCTCAGCAAGGTTTGCAGAAGTAATAATATCTGCATTATATAATATAATGGCTTTGTTAGGAATAAATAAATTCTTAGCAAATAAGAGGCCTCCACCTGTTTCTAAGAGTTCTTCCGACTCATCGGAAATACAAATATCTACACCCGTAAAATGAAGCGTAGCAATGTAGTCTTTAATCATCTCGGCATGGTGGTGAACATTTACAACAATATTGGTTGCACCTGCTGCAGATAGCTTTTCGATGGCATGCAGCAGCATAGGTTTACCAGCCATTTTGACCAATGCTTTGGGTTTATTTTTTGAGATACTTCCGAGTCGCGTGCCCAATCCGGCGGCAAAAATTAGTGCATTCATAGAAAATTATTTAGAACCGCAGGCAATAATAAATAATTTTAGCACCATTTGCCAATTCAGTATCGCCTAATCACTATAATAGGGGCTTTATGGCGAATTAAAAGTTTACAAAATTACCAGAATCTTCAAAATGTTTCTGATCCACATTATAGTTACCTGTGAATGTCCCTTTTTCCTGGGTTTTATTGCCTAGCACATCCACTAGTTTGCAGTTAAAATCGGCAATCACTTCAATAAAGCCATTTACTTCATCTTTATAGTACACATTACTGCCGTAGATGCGATTGAGTGATGTGCCTATTAATTCGCAATTGAGCTCAACACTATGTGTTACAATTCTATCATGAAGTATTTCTTCAATTTTTTGCTTTATATCGTACTCAATATATTCCATGTGTGGTATTTCTTTAGCTTGGGTATTTAATTAGATGTTTAGTTTGAAGATAGAAGACTGTAGAGTTTTTGATAAGACTAGATGTTAATTCCTTATATCAATACATCACAGGGTTTTATCGAACTGTTGCGTATTGATTGCTTGTCCTACTTTAAGATTATATAGTCAGTACATTGTATTTTCACAACTGTCTACAGTTTAAAAACTAACTCACTATGCTTATTAGTCCTCCTCGATAATTTCTTGCACTCTGCCCACATCACCATCTTCAAGTCTAACTTTAATTCCATGGGGATGAAAAGCGCTTTTAGTCAGAATATCTTTTACAAAACCATGGGTTAATTCGCCCGTACGTTGGTGTTGCTTTAATACAATGTTAACCTCGGTACCAATACTTATATCTTTTCTGTTTTTTCCGTTCATGAGTGCAAAATTAAGCTTTAGAATACGTATAAAAAAGGATTCGGCCAATAGCGTCCTAAATGATTCGTAACTTTAATTCTAAGTTGTTATTATTTAGTTTGTTATTAGATTGTTCTTTTTCACAGCTTTGTATTTAAGCGCCTCGTTATGGCGAGGCACGTGGCCATCTCAAGGCGAGAAACAAAAGGTAAAATGCCTTAAGATTGCTTCGTTCCTCGCAACGACGTAATACCGTTGAAAGCTACAAAGCCTTTTGTAACTTAGCATTAATCTTTCCTGCGGATAGCAGAAAATCATACTGAATAGTTCCGTTTTTTACTACTGGCTACTGCACAAAAACTACGGAGCTATTCATATAATACTCTTCAATTAATTGAGCTGCCCAGCCACGTATCCGGTAGTCCAAGCAGCCTGTAAATTATATCCGCCAGTAATGGCATCAATATCTAAAACCTCGCCAGCAAAATATAAGTTATCAACAACCTTACTTTGCATGGTTTTGGTATCAATACTTTTGATGCTCACACCACCGCAGGTTACAAACTCATCTCTAAATTTCGAAACCCCTTCTACCTGATAATCATCATTGGTGAGTATATTGCTCAGTTTATTAATGCCTTTTTTGCCCAACTCACTCCATTTCTTAGTTTGCGGAATGTCGCATTTATCTAGTAAGAACAACCACAAACGTTCTGATAAACCATAGGGTTTTACATTCTGAACAATTTTGTTTTTATTCTCATTGGCCAATTCTTTAAGGTGCGCATTTACGGCTTCGGTGTTGATGGTATTGCACCAGTTAACGGCAACCTTAAAATTGTAATTGCTCTCGTTGGCCAGGCGAGCTCCAAAGGCCGAAAGCTTTAATATGGCTGGTCCGCTCATGCCCCAATGGGTGATTAATAAAGGACCGTTGGCTTTCAATTTGGTGCCTTGTATGCTCACCAAAGCATCTTCAACCACCACGCCCATTAGTTTTTTTACTTTTTCGTTGGGCATGTTAAAGGTGAATAGCGATGGCACTGGTGCTTCAATTTCATGACCTATATTTTTGAGCCAATCTAAACCTTTTTCTTGTGGCGATCCGCCAGTGGTAACAATCACCTTATCGAATAAGCGCGGAGGCATTTTATCATCTAAAAAACAAAGCTGCAAGCCTTGCTTTGTTTCGTTAATAGCACTAACGGCAAGTCCGGTTTTAATGCTTACGCCCAATTGCTTGCACTGCTTTAAAAAGCAATCGATAATACTTTGCGAATCCTGCGAAACAGGAAATACACAATTATCGTCTTGTATGGTTAAGGGAACACTGCGTTCCTCGAACCATTGCATGGCATGTTTGGTGTTAAAAGTATGGAATAACTTTTTTAGTGTTTTGGCACCGCGAGGATAGGCCTTGCAAAGCTCGCTTATTGAAGTGCAGCCATTGGTAACATTACAGCGTCCGCCGCCCGATATTTTAACCTTGGCCAATACCTTGCTCGATTTCTCGAGAATGGTCACTTCTGCTTCGGGGTATTTTTCTTTGGCAGTAATTGCCGAAAAAAAACCTGCTGCTCCACCTCCTATAATTCCAACTTTCATAGCTGCAAAAGTAAGGCTTTTTATACCTTACTCATATAACAAAAGGCAAAAGTATTGCTAGTTTGTAGCATTGATATTTAGTGATAATAGGTGAAAAGCTTAAAGCTAGCGATAGTATGATTATTAGAGATCAGATGTATACTTTGCTAAAAAGATATGTAGACGAAATACGTAGCTGTGGCAAGTATTTATTTTGGCGCAACAGCGATCGCTTACGCGGATACAGTAGCGAATACAAACGCAAACAATACTTACGCAATAAAAAGAAGGAAACCGTAAGTTAGTTAAGGATTATGCCTTGTAGGTATAAGTACGAAGAAGGTTGCCAACTACGGCAGCCTTTTTTTATTTAAAATAAGCGCTGTATCCCGCTAGGGGACTATGCAAACCTCTAGGGGGCGACAAGAAAATATGGGGGAGTGCCATATCCTCTAGGTGAGCATGTTATTAGTCTAGGGGGCGCTGTAAATTGCTAGTAGCTTGGCACCATTTGCCTAGGGGACGCCATAAATATTTAGTAGTTTATTGCCAATCCCTCGGGGGGATGCCCATAAGTGTAGGGGATACTGTAAAAGTATTAGTGGGCGTATCATATTGTATCGTTATCATTAAATACCTCTCAATTTTAATAACAAATGGTTGTTACCTTATTTAATTTGAGTAAAAATTGAGCCTATAAAACAAAATAGACTAGAATTTTCGCTAGTTTCATGAGCAAAATAAGCACTAGCGATAGACTTATATTGAAACCATAGGTGAGTATGTAGAATATATGGAAGTATGGTGGGGTGTATTTGGTGGGAGATTTGATAAGTTCTCCCCTAGTTAGAGGAATTTAGTAAATAAAGATAATTCTATGAATAAAAACCAAAATAAGATACAACACTTTGTTCCTCAGTGTTATTTAAGGAATTTTTCTCCAAATGGCATTTATGTTTTCATATATGACAAAATAGCAAAGAAGCAATATCGAAATTCAGTTGACAAAATTGCATATGAGGACTTTTTTTATGAATTACCAGAATCTTTTATTACCAATCTTAGCGAGATTCCTTTTGGAACAAAGTTTTATGAAAAAGAATTTTTTGCGAATAATGTAGAAAGTTTGTTTACAAAACTTCTTGAAAAAATAGTTGAAAAGCAACAGAAGTGGATTAATAATAGGAAATCCTTCGAGGTTTTTAACAATGAGGAAAAATATTTATTTGCTCAATTAATAGCTATTCAATACTTAAGAATGCCAAATATTAGAGAGAAGTATTCTGATGCAAGTAAAAAACACATTAATGCAGAGCAGAAAATTATAAAAGCTTTTCTAAGCAAATCGAAACCTGAATTAAAAGATTCATTTGATAAAATAAATGTTCAATATAATAAAGCTTATGACCCAATATTGCATTCCGAAATATTCGCAAATATTGACTTATTTGTCGGCATGGCAGAACAATTAATAAATAAGCATTGGATATTTTATTATAATGACAATAATGATTTCTTTACTTCTGATAATCCGATTATTGTAAAACCGCACATTCAGAAACAGAAACCATATTACGAAGGATTTGGGATGAGAGGTGTAGAGATCATATTTCCAATTAGCAGTACCATTCTGTTATCGATATTAGATGAAGACTATTTTAAAATATCAGAAAATTTGACTGCTCCATTTAATAAAATAAGTGATAAGAAAAAAAGAGAATACAATTTTTACCAGTATATGTTTTCAAATAGACAGACATACTCCTATAATAATGATTTTAGTATAATAGAAATGCTTATTTCATTAAATAAAGGGGAGGAGTTTTTTGGACCTAAATCAAAGATTCTTGTAAATGGTAAATAAGCCTAGCGCAATAAATATAGACAATGCACAGCATAAGTAAACTATGAGACTCAGGTGGCAATACACTGCATATAAAACACAATAACCTACAATGAGATATATTCAATTGACACTGATTTTAGTCTTAATGATTAGTTGCTCAAACCAAAAGCAGATAAACAAAGGTATCACTTCGATATATTGGAATTTACATGTTAATTACAATGATAGCAACTTGCTAAAGTTTAAAGACCAGGCACTTTACTTTAAGAAAGGGGTTTCTTATTTTTTTGATAACAAGATTGCGAATTATTCTATTTCGAATGACACAATTATTATTTGTGATACATCATATTATAAAAAATGGATAGTCGACAAAGGAATTAGCTCCGTTGCAAAAGTTGAGACTAAATTTCACGAGGTTATTAATGATGATAGCTTATATAGAGTGACTTATAAATATTTAGTAGGGAAAATTAAAAAAGTAGACTCAGACAGTTTGGTAATTGAGAAAATAGAAGGATTTGGATTTCCATTTAAATATCAAGACGTATTTAGATTTTATAACGATACATACCTTTATGATAAAGACTTGAGAGTTGATACAATTGAGTTTTCAAACAGTTTGTGTTATGGGAATTGTCCTGCAATAGCCATGAAAATAGATAAGGGACTGAACTTTGATTTTTGGGGTGGTAAATATTCAGACAAGAAAGGGTTCCGTAAAGGTGTAATTACTAATTCTCAATTTAATCAATTAGAAAGCTTAATAAGAATTGCAAATATTGAAAACAATATTACAGATTTTTACCCACCTGTTGACGCACCATACGTGGAGATTATTATTGACTACAACAACAATAAAACAAAACGATTTTGGGGATATGTAGGAGATTTTCCCGTGAGGCTTAAAAACGTAGCTCTCGAAATGTTTGAATTATATAAAACTTCATCATTAGACTCATGCGGATGTAAATTGACTTTCGAGGTTGAGCTAGACATTCCTGAAAAAAGAGTGCCTCCACCTCCACCTCCAGAAGAAATACTAAAAGTGTTTGAAGATGTTTTAAAAGAAGAAGTTGAAATTGATGATAATTAATAAAATAATGCTATCGCTGCCGCACGTGTCCCCGCGTGTGGTTATACATAGCATAAGTAAACTATGAGACTCGTGCGATCAGCGGGGATAGCCAATATTCCCCTAATCTTTAATTTCGGTTAGGTCAAAACAAATAATTGTAAAGCTAAATAAAACCATATTTATATGATAGATACCTTATTAACATCGTTTATTACTTTTTTTACCGTAATTGATCCAATTGGTACTATACCTGTTTTTATAGCAGTAACAGCATCTGTCAATAATAATGATAAAAAGAAGATTGCAATTAAAGCTGCAGCAACTGCCGCAGGAGTATTGTTGTTTTTTATTGTATTAGGGGAGATAATTATTAATGCAATTGATATTCCCTTGCCCACGTTTCAGATTGCTGGTGGCATTGTACTATTTCTTTTTGCCCTTACCATGATTTTTGGAGAAAGTAAACCTGAAGAAGAACTATCTCATCTTGATAAAAAAGAAGATAAAGCCATATTCCCTTTGGCCATGCCATCTTTGGCCAGTCCAGGGGCAATACTTGCAGCCATTCTACTAACCGAAAATAGCAAGTACAGTATTGCCGATCAATCGTTAACTGCATTAATGATGTTGGCTGTAATTTTTATCGCATTGATATTTATGCTTCTTTCAGCAAAAATATTTAAATACATAGGCAATAGTGGTGCTGCAATAATCAGCAGGGTTATGGGCCTTATTCTTTCATCAGTGGCTGTGGCTAATGTACTACAAGGTATTAAGATATACTTTGACCTTTAATAATTAAATAAACAACTTACTCTAAGCTATAAAAAGTACCAGTATGAAATCCCATTTAGAATTAAGAACAGAGCGTTTACTTCTTAGGCCCATAAAAGCAAGTGATGCAGCAGGAATATTTACCTATCGATCAGACGCTGAAACGAATAAATATCAAGGCTGGATTCCTGAAACTATTGAAGATGTAAGCTCCTTTTTAGCTAAAGTTTCTACTGAGATTAACATTGCAGATACCTGGTTTCAGTTTGTAATTATCGATATAAAAACATCTACAATAATTGGTGATGTAGGCATTCATTTTATTGATGCGGCGCAGGCAGAAATTGGCTGTACCTTGGCAAAGAATCAGCATGGTAAAGGTTATGCAAGCGAAGCACTAAAAGCTGTGATTGACTATTTGTTTCACACGCTAAATAAGCATCGAATCATTGCCTCAATAGACCCACTTAATGTGAGTTCCATTAGCTTAGTTGAAAGATTAAACTTTAGGAAAGAAGCCCACTTTAAAGAAAGCTTGTTTATCAATGGCGAATGGGTAGATGATATTGTATATGCCATCATGAAAAAGGAATGGTAGAATATTTTGCTATGAAAAACATTGAAGATTATACTCCCAAAAACAAAAGCGATTGGAGAAAATGGCTCGAATTAAACCACAATAAAAAGGAGGCGGTTTGGCTTGTTTTCTACAAAAAGAATTCACCCCAGTATAATTTAAGTTGGAGTGAGTCTGTTAATGAAGCGCTTTGCTTTGGATGGATTGATAGTACAAAAAGAACCATCGATAATAATAGCTACAAGCAGTATTTTACCAAGCGTAAGGCTAAAAGTAATTGGTCGAGAATTAATAAAGATAAGGTAGAAAACTTAATTGCCCAAGGCCTTATGCAAGCAAGCGGTTATAAAAGTATTGCGCTTGCCAAAGAAAATGGATCTTGGATACTCTTGGATTCGGTGGAGGCACTAATAGTTCCGCAGGATTTAGAAGAAGCATTGGAAAAGTATAATGGCTCAAAAATATACTTTGATAAGCTAAGCAAGTCTGAAAAAAAGATTTTGCTGTATTGGATAGTCTCGGCTAAACGCGATGAAACCCGAAAGAAAAGGATTTTAGAAATAGCGGTGAATGCAAGCCAAAATCAGAAACCCAAACCGTTTAGGTAGAGTATAGCTTACTCCGTTTAAGTATTATTGGGTGGTAAAATACTTATAATTATTCATCGAAACTCAACTACCATTCGTCGATACTTAAATGCATTTTAACGATAGTTAGAAACGTAATCCCTCAAATATTTGAATATTTGTTACACTATAAACTATATAATGTAAGCCGTATGAATATTTTATTTATAGAAGACGATGCCATTGAGACCATGAAGCTTCACAGAGCTGTGAAGAAGTTAAATTGTAACCATAATATTGCTGAGGCTAAAAATGGCGAAGAGGCCTTAGAGTACCTAAACTCTTATCAGGTTAAACCTGATATTATACTGCTTGATTTAAACATGCCGCGTATGAGTGGTATTGATTTTCTTAAAATTCTGAAGGCAGATGAGGTATTGAAATATTTGCCCACAATAGTTTTAACAACCTCAGAGAATAGAATAGATTTACTCGAGTGTTACAAAATTGGTATTGCAGGCTATGTAGTAAAACCTCTACGCTATGCAGATTATGAAGAAAATTTGGATAAGATCTTTAAGTATTGGGAAATTAATTCATTAGTTAAGCCATAAAAATAGCAAAGTCTCTTCATGTTGCCGATGTTAATAATTATATTTAGGTGTAGTTAAGGGTCTTAAGGAAAGTTTTGAGATTGGTAATTTGATTTATATTGGCAAAGTTTATTTTTTATCAGATAGTAACTGATAAAGAATAAAAATATGCTGAAGCCAATGAAATCAAGGTTCTAATTTAGATATTCAATCCACTTTGAGCTACATTTTATAATAATTACAAGCTTAATCTTAAACATTCAAATTATGAAGGGTATTGTATTTACAGAATTCCTCGAAATGGTGGAGGAAACTTTTGGTCTTGAAGTAGTTGATCAGATTATTGAAGAAGCAAATTTAGAATCAGAAGGAATATACACTTCTGTGGGCACTTATGAATTTTCTGAAATGCTCACTCTAATATCAAACTTAAGCGATAAAGTAAAAATATCAATTAATGATTTATTGTATGAGTTTGGTAAGTTTCTGTTTAATAGTTTAGGGCAAGCACATCCTGAAGTGATAAAAAGTTATACAGATCCTATTAATATGATACAATCCATCGAAGATCATATTCATGTGCACGTAAAAAAACTATATCCCGATGCCGAATTGCCAACGTTTAATGTATTGGAGAAAACAGATACTTCTATTATTACAATATATGAATCCAGTAGAGGTTTATATGCACTAGCTCATGGTTTGATGGAACAAGCTTTTCGTCACTTTGGTAAAGATGTATCAATCACTTATACATTATTGCAAGAAGATGGAACTAAGGTGAAATTTGAAGCGAAACAGAATGCCTAATAATGAGATAGATATATTAAAGCGAAGCATAGAGCGCCAAAAGAAAGCTAGAAAGCAGGCTGAACGAATCTTAGAAGAGAAGTCGAAAGATTTATACGACCTTACATTGCAGTTGAGAGAAACCAATGAGCGACTTGAAAATCTATTATCTGAAAAAACATCTGAATTAGAAGGGGTCTTTATCAATATTATCGATCCATACATTGTTATGGATCCTGGTGGCAAGGTGATAAAGATGAACCAGGCTGCCATATCGTTATTAGGATATAATTTTAAAGATGAGGATTTTAATTTAAAGAGTATTATACACCCAGATTATCTCGAACAATCCAAAAAATCATTTGAACAGTTATATGAAGTTGGGACTATAAAAAACTTCAAAACAAAGATTATTGCCAATGATAAATCAGAGATACTTGTTCAGCTTAATGCTAGCGTTATTTACGATAAGCACAAAAAAGCCATTGCAGCACAAGGCATATTACGAGATATTACTAGAGAAGAAGAAGTAAAACAATTACTTGCAGTACAAAAACGACAATTGGATATTATTGTTGAAAACTCACCACTTGGAATTGTTTTAACAGATAAAGGTGAGATAATAAAATCAAACCACGCTTTTCAAAATTACCTAGGTTATTCGAAGTCTGAAATTGAAGGAATGATTGTGAAAGAAATTTCTTCACCTGAAGACATAGATGAATCCCTTCGTTTAATGGAAAAAATGGAAGAAGGTGACATTGATAAGTTTACTCTCATAAAGCGTTATACTAAGAAAGATGGATCTCAATTTTTAGCACGTACCTCGGTTAGTGCGGTAAGAGATAGTAGTGGTACTATGGAGTATCAAGTAGCCATAGTGGAGGATATTACCAAAGAACGAGAAGCAGCAGATTTACTAAAGGAATCGGAAAGTAGGTTATCATCGCTTATTTCTAATTTACATTTGGGGGTATTACTTGAGGATAAGAAGCAAAATATTGTTCTTAGTAATCAAATGTTCTGTAAGTTATTCAGTACAGGAAAATCACCTGACGAGCTCTTAGGTAAACACGTGTCTTCTGTTTCAGATCTAGTGGATTCGTGGATTGTAGATTTACCTTCATTTAAAAAACTTACTCAAACTTTACTTAAGGAGAAAAAAACAGTACTTGGTAAAATTATAGAATTGCATGGGGGCCAGATTATTGAAATAGATTATATACCTATTTATAGTAATGGATTATATACTGGGCATTTATGGATTTTTAATGATGTAACGGTAAGAAATAATTACCGACGTAATCTCGAAATTCAAAAAGAGAAATACAGTAGTATTATAGCCAATATGAATTTGGGCCTTATTGAGGTTAATAATGATGATATTATACTTTTGGTCAATCAAAGTTTTTGCCAAATGAGTGGCTATTCAGAGGCAGAACTACTAGGCGAAAAAGGAGCGGATATATTATCGGTAAAAAATAAAGAACTTCTCTTAAGTAAAAGCAAAGAACGACTGAAACATCATTCTGATTCATACGAAGTACAGGTGAAAAATAAAGATGGGGAATGGCGTTATTGGCTCATTAGTGGTGCTCCGAGATATGATGAGACAGGAAAAGTTGTAGGAACCATAGGTATTCATTTAGATGTAACAGAACAAAAACAACTTGAGCTTCAAAAGGAACAATTACTCAATCAACTAGAATCCAGTAATGTTGCTTTAAAAGAGTATGCTCATATTGTATCACATGATTTAAAATCTCCTTTACGTAGTTTAAATGCCCTTTTAACTTGGATGAAGGAAGATTACGGAGATGTGCTTGATGATGCTGGAATCCAAAACCTAAACCTTATGGAAGATAAGTTAGAGGCTATGGATAACCTCATAAATGGGATCTTACAATATTCAAGTATTCAGGATGATGTCTCAAAAAATACTAGTGTTGATGTTAACGAGGTAGTTAAGGAGATTGAAGAAATTATATATATACCACCGCATGTTAAAATTAATATAGTTAATACTTTACCAACAATTATTGCTGATAAAACAAAAATTCATCAGTTGCTACAAAATATATTAACTAATGCAGTAGCTCATATTGAATGTGAAGAAGGTCTTGTAGAAATTGGGAGTAGGGATAGTGGAGATTGTTGGACCTTTAGGATTAAAGATAACGGTACTGGTATCCCACCAGAATATCATGAAAAGATTTTTGATATATTTCAGACTATTGGAAATAAAGAAGGATCAACAGGTATTGGTTTATCAATTGTTAAAAAGATTATTGAAATTTATAACGGTGAAATTTGCCTAGACTCGGCTAAAGGCAAGGGAACTGAGTTTTATTTTACATTAGCCAAAAATAAATAAGCCATGGAACAACCTAATTTATTGTACTTAGAAGAATTAGCTGATGGAGATAAGGAATTTGAAAAACATTTTATAAGTGTTTTAAAATCTGAGTTTCCACAAGAAAGAGATGAATATCTAGCGCATCTAAAAAAAGAAGAACTCTTAGAGGCAGGTTTAGTAGTTCATAAACTAAAAAATAAGATTAATATTTTAGGCTTATTAGAAGGATATAATGTAGCCATTACACACGAAGAATATTTGAAAGTAGGTAACGTTTCGTTAGTACAAGATTTTTTTATTACTTTAGATACTATTGAAACCTATCTTAAAGACATATAAATGAATTGTATAATTATTGATGACGAATCATTAGCTCGATTGGTTATAACTAAGCATTGTAGCAAGTTTCCTAATTTAGATGTTATAGAAGAATTTTCAAACGCTATTGATGCAATTAAATTCTTAAATAAGGAAACTGTTGATATTATTTTCTTAGATATTCACATGCCTGGTTTTACAGGATTTGATTTTTTACAAACCTTAAGGTACGATCCTTATATAGTTTTAACAACATCGGATAAATCTTTTGCTTCAGATGCTTATGAGTACGAAATTGTAATTGATTACCTTGTTAAGCCAGTTACAATTGATCGCTTTGAAAAAACTATAAAAAAGATTGAAAAAGCCAAAAGTTCTTTGACAACGACAGTTACTTCTCCAGTAAATAATAGTGAAGAGTCTGAAGTAGGAGACGAGTTATTTATAAATATTGACAGACGCTTAATCAAAATAAAATATCGTGATATATTATTTGTTGAAGCTAAAGGGGATTATATTGAAGTTAAAACAAATACAGAGCTTTATCGCGTTCACTCTACCTTAAAGAAAATAAAAGAAAAATTACCTGAACAGTTATTTCAACAAGTGCATAGATCGTATATTATCAATTTTTCTAAAATTGTAGATATTGAAGATAATAGTATACTAATTGAAAAATCTGTGATCCCAATAAGTAGGGCAAACAGACCAGAAATTATGCGTAGGTTAAATCTTCTGTAATATTATTGTTTATCTAATTTTTTATAAAATAATGGCAGCTTAGTAAGTTGCCATTTTATTTTTAAACCAAACTCAACATATTCAAATCCAGCTGCAGTTGCCGACGCAACATTACTATAAAGCCCATATATATTTACTGATAATCGCGAGCTTATTTCTTGAGTTAAGCCTACCTCAGCTCTAAATAAGGTGCTCAGGTCATCATCTTCAACTTTTTGTTGCCCTAGGGCAAAATTACTTATATAGCTGGTGTTTTTAAATAATTTTCCTCGAGAATCAACAAACCACTCTAAGGCATGGTATTGTTCCGGACTAAAATATACGGCTGGTAGCTGGTCTTTAAAACTCATATACTGATAATTAATACCTGTTTTAAGTAATGGTTTTCTCAGAAGGTTATAATAAACCGAGGTGAATAATAGATTTCTACTATTTTGATCAGTTTGTATAGTATACATCATTTGCGTATACCAACCTAGGTTTATATTTGTACCTAGATTATAGGTCATACTGAGGTGTTGCATTACAATTTCTTGAGCAATTAGTTCAGCATTGAAATTTTGCATTTCCCTTTTATACCCAATCGATAAATCATGCAAGGGAAAAGGTTTAATAGCCATTGTTAATTCAATGGTTGGTTGCATGTAATCTAACGAATCAGCATTTGCTTTATTTATACCAATTTGACCATTAAGTTTTATTTTACTGTTTATTACATACGAAGCTCCTGCCCCAATAGTATTAGATTCTGCATTATAAAGGGTACTTCTATTTTGAGTTTTACGGTATTTATACCATGCAAAAGTTGTTAGTTTCTCATTAATTGGAATGTAAAGGCTAGTGTTGCTCCATAATGCACTATTATCTCCATTATCAAAAGTAAATGCTAACTGCTCGTGTATATAAGGACTATACTGTTTGTTTAACTTATCTATAAATGCTAAAGCATCCTTTTGTTGATTGTAATACTCTAAGGTGGTAAAAGCCGATTGATAGGCTTTGTTTATTTGACTTGAAGCATAGAGAGCGTTCGCCTTTCCTAGGTTGCCATCAAATGATGCACTATCAATAACTAATATTTTATTATAAGCATCAATGCTTTTATCATACTCACTTTTGTACATGCCCAAAGTGGCCACAAGTGCTAAGTACCATTTCTCATTTTTGTGATAATTAGATAGACTATCAAGTTGGTTTTCCGCTAGTTTAAATTTTCTATTCCAAATTAAGGCTTGTGTAAATCTTTCATTAGCTAGTATATTTGATACAGAATCATTAGTGTTTAAACTTTCTGTTTTAGCTTTGGTAGCATAGCTCAATGCTATTTTATCTTTTTCGGCAATGTGGTACACTAAGCTGATACCGGCAAGTGATTTAATAGAATCCTCTTTTGTTATTGCCATCTTACTATATACATCAATTGCTTTCTCTTTATTGGAAGAAACCAAATACAGGTTAGCTAAATTTAGAAGTACATCTTTATCGTTTGGGAAATCATTAAATATTGATAGTAACATTTCTTCAGCCTTTGCATATTGTTTTTGTGTGCTATACGCATTGGCATATCCTAACTTAATATACTTGCGTGATACCTTTGCATTCGCATTTTGAGGTTTTAATTCTAATGCCTTATTAATCCACAAAAGTGCGGCTTCATATTCTTTTAAATTACTCAGTGTATTTGCGTAGCCTAGATTCGCAGTGAAGTTGCTTGGGTAGTCACTTACTAATTTTTTATACAGAGGTAAGGCCTCTTCAAATTTTTTTGCCCATAAGTAGGATTCGTAATAATTTAGAGTTATTTCTAAATCTTTTGGGTAGATCAATAATAAATCTTGAAATAGACTAATTGCTTTTTCAGGATCTCCATTTAAACCAACAGCTCTTCCGTAACAGAGTTGGGCTGTTTTATTGTTAGGGTAATTATTGAGAACCTCGGCAAAATATGACTCCGCTTTTGCAAAAGACCCTTTTTCTAGATAATCAAATCCTTCTTTCATGTTAAGCTGAGCTCTGCTTAGAACTGAAATGCAACAAAGAAAACTTAAGGCTAGAATTTTGACTATCATATTCATGTTCTTCTAAATTATGATGATTAAAGAATAATTGGCTCAATTAAAGTTACATTAAGCTAGTTAACAACCAAATACATATGGCAATATTTTTTTTACATATCAGCATATTTATTTTTTTATGTTCGTGTTTTTGTGTAATTTAAAATAAGTTTAACGCCTAATGCCCAATATGATACAGCTAAGTTTAAAAAGGATTAGTGAGGAACAAATATTTATGGCAAGTGTAATACTTGTTAATGGAGGTAATTATCTCTATAATCTATTGCTAGGTAGGATATTAGGTCCTGCTGAATTTGCGAACGCTGCCTTACAGATTACCTTGTTATTAATTCTTTCCTTTTTAGGTATGACCTTTCAGTTAACAACTGCTCGATTTGCCGTAGAACAGGAAAATAAGAATTGGATTGCACAACGTCATTTTTTAATTGTAGTATCTTCAATAGCTGGTATTATTATTGGTGTTTTGTTAATTATATTCTCTTCCCTGCTTCAAACAACATTTCATACCCAAACCAAATTAGTATTTATATTGCTTGGAATTGGTGTGCCATTGTATTTTATAATGAGTGTAATAAGGGGTACCTACCAAGGAAAACAGGCATTTAAGAAACTATCTATTTCGTATCAATCAGAAATGCTGAGTAGGCTTGTTATCACTCTTTCTTTACTTTATTTAACGGGTATTGAATCATCAGTAATAGTTGCTATAGGTATCCTTTTATCATTTGTATTTGGTTTGTACCCATCAAAGCTAAAAAATTATAAAAGTGTTACTAAGTCAGAGGTTAGGAATATAAATACTAGACCTATATATAGGTTTATGATGGTAACTGCGGGGTATGAACTTAGCCAGATCATTATTAATAATAGTGATGTGTTACTTGTTAAGCATTATTTTAATGACACGGATGCTGGACTTTATTCTGCTTTAGCCTTAATAGGGAGGGTTGTATATTTCGTGGCTTGGATGTTTGTAATGTTACTACTCCCTAAAGTTGTTCAAAAGAATAAAAATAATGAAAAAACAAAACCATTACTTTTTAAGTACATGTCAATGATAGCAGTACTATCTTTTGTTATTGTATGTACTTGTTATTTTGCCCCAAACCTTATTATTACTCTTATGTTTGGTTCTGCATATCTAAGCATGGCTCCGCTACTTTGGCAATATGCAGTAGCTACTTCCTTATTTGCTTTGGCTAATATTTTTGCCTATTACTTTTTATCACTCGATCAATATTTACCAGTTGTTCTGTCTGGTTTGTTTGGTTTGTTACAAGTTTTTTTAGTGGTGTTTTTTCATAATACTTTATATGAAGTTGTACATGTGCAAATTATAGCCATGGCTATTCTTTTATTTGCACAATTGGCTTTTTTTTTATTGACTATAAATGGATCAAAATCTAAAGGTTTAAGATAAACCAAATAGAAAGGAAGAATATAATCTTATAACGAGTAGCCATTTAGGTACTCATAGTATTTAATAATAAAAGATTAAGTATCAACGTAAAACTGACAGCTATGAAATTAGGAATTGTTACAGCTTATCCACCAAGTAAGGTTACTTTAAATGAATATGGGTATCATTTGTTACAGCACTTTAAAATGCAAAAAGGTATTACCGAGATTATCTTATTATGTGATAAAACTCAAGACGAAAAAGTTAATGTGCATTCTTCTGATGGGTGTAAAATAACCATTAAGGAATGTTGGGAATTTAATAGTTATAATAATCTTTTTAGTATTTCTAAGGCAATAAAAGAATCTAAGGCTGATTGTGTTTTTATTAACCTACAGTTTTTAAAATTTGGTGATAAAAAAATACCTGCAGCCTTGGGCTTAATGTTGCCTCTTGTTAATAAAATTAAAGGAATACCAACTATTTCTCTGTTGCATAATATTCTTGAACAGGTGGATTTAGAAAGTGCTGGATTTACTAAAAATCCAATACTTAAGAGACTTTATAGAGGGGTAGGGAATATGCTTACGCGATTTATTTTAAGTTCAGATATTGTAGCTGTAACCATTAGTAAATACGTAACTGTATTGAGTGAGAAATATAAAACAAAAAAAGTAAAGTTAGTACCACATGGCTCCTTCGAAACGCCTCCCGAACCTAGTTATGACCTTCCAAACGGGCCTAAACAAGTAATGTCATTTGGTAAATTTGGAACTTATAAGAAAGTAGAAGCTATGATAGAGGCTGTTGAGAAAGTACGCCAACGTACCTCCGAGGATATTGAAATTGTTATTGCCGGAACTGATAGTCCAAATACTCCTGGTTATTTAGATGGTGTTGCTAAAAAATATAGTGATATTGAAAAAATTCGTTTTACTGGCTATGTTGCTGAAGAAGATGTACCTGTCATTTTTAGTGAAGCCGCGATAGCCGTTTTTCCTTATACCTCTACCACCGGAAGTTCTGGTGTTTTGCATCAAGCAGGGAGTTATGGAAAGGCTGTTGCTATGCCAGATTTAGGCGATTTGAGTATTTTGGTTAAAGAAGAAGGGTATCAGGGTGAGTTTTTTATTCCTGAGGATGTTGATTCAATGTCGGAGGCAATTGAAAAGGTACTTGTAAATGATCAATATAGAATAGACCTTGGCGTAGCCAATTATGAAGCTGCCTGTTCCATACCAATGTCTAGAATTGCAGAAATATATGTAGAAGAATTTAATAAACTTATTGTATTAAAAGATAAAGGTAATCGTGTAGGGAAAGTTAAATCACAAACTGCATAGATTTAACTAATTGTTATTTTATTGGCCCTTTGTTTGATGGGTAAGGTTTTTATTGACCATCAAATAAAGGGAACGCTTCTTTTCTATTACCATTCTTATCAATAATACCAAAACTGCTTTGTTTGCTTTTGTGCCATGGTTTATAACCAACTACACTATTGGGTATGTGATTAAAATCGTAAAGAGTCCAAAAAACAAAACCAAGGTTTAATTTATCAATTTGTTTTTGCATTAGATTGTAATATTCTCTTTGTTTTTGTTGAGAACTAGAAAAGGCATTCCAAATGCCTGAATACGAACTATACCCATACTCTTGTAGCATGATAGCTTTGTTGTTTATACTATTACTTAGTTTAGCTACTCTTTCGTTAAAAGTTTGTGGGTTGAGATAATCATGAAAAGACACAAAGTGTAGATGTGAAGCTAATAATTCAGCAGATTCTGCATTTGACCATCCTATTGTAATAGGATGGTTTGTATCCCAAATTTGCATATTTCTAATCATTTCGTTTAGCCACAAAATAACATTAGCTCTTCCTCTTGTTTCGAAGTCTAAATCAGGTTCATTTTTTATATCCCATGCAAATAGGGCAGGCTCTTCTTTTATACTATTAATTACAGATTGTGCATGTTTTAATGTTGGAGCTATATCTGTCACATCATAATTTCCGTAAAAATCGAATAACGTAACTATCACCTTTAGGTCATTATTATGCGCTAAAGTGAGGGTTTTTTTTAACTTTTTAATTTTTTCTTGATCAACATATTCTTTACCAAACTCTTCGTATTGAACAAATATTCTTATTGTATTTAGTCCCATAATTTTGAGTAA
Source organism: Saccharicrinis aurantiacus (assembly GCF_947489045.1). Lineage (NCBI taxonomy): Bacteria > Pseudomonadati > Bacteroidota > Bacteroidia > Marinilabiliales > Marinilabiliaceae > Saccharicrinis > Saccharicrinis aurantiacus. Next base: position 71,276 of record NZ_CANLCN010000010.1, on the reverse strand, counting down.
TGCAAAATCTTTATCTATAATTTTAGGATTAAATTCTTCTCCGAACATTTTCCAGGGTGAAGATTGTGGATAATAGTTAAGACCTTTAGTTTTCGATATTTTTCTTGATAGTTCGCTATCATTGGGTAGTATAGGTAATTCTTCAAGGTCATTGATTTTTTCAAGTTTTAAATGTCTTATTCTCCAATAACCATCCTCAAAAAGTAGCATTGCTCTATAATCACAAATATTTTGTGTTGTAGCAATGGTGTTGCCATTATTAATATAATGAGAGGCTAACTCAATATTTTTATCTTCTAATATTACTATATGTCCATCTGCACTATAAAACTTCACATCGATATTATGAGTTAAAGCAGCTGATTGAACTTCAACTTTCTTTTTTTTATTAGAAAGTATAGTCCTTTTAATATTTTGGTATGCACTATCTGTATAGTAGTTTTTCATGCCGTATAAGTTATTGTCTCTGAGTGCATTGTGTTTTAGTTGCCAAGCTTGAAGATAATCCTTTTCAATATTTAAGATAGTTTGTTTTTCTATTGTCCGCCCTATACAGTTGGCCGTTTCCCAATTGATCTTTATTGAATTGCTTAATTGTTGCGGCGTTGCTATATTTAATATTTTAGAGCGATCAGCTCCTGTATTCATATATGCTATTGCAGAACTAATCCCAAAAATTATGATTCCATTGACTAGTAAAAAAGAAATAATAACAAGTACTCTGTAAAGGTTTTTATTAATAGACATCATCATAAATTTCTATTTGAATAGTTTTTTTAATTCCCATTAGAATTATTTCAGCAACATAAACATCAGCATCAAAGAAATGAGTAGAAAGATCAATAAAAGCTGTGCCACCTTGGGTATCAACTTCTGTTTCGTAGGTTACATTACCTTGTTTATTTATTATTCTGCATTCCACTATGTTACCATCAGGTAGTTTCTGACCCATATAACTTAAGATAGAGTGTATTTTTAGAATTCTCTGAGTAGTATCATAAGATAATTGGTAATTCAAGGTAGATTGTTTAAAATTTACCTTAATAGTGTTACTGCTTGAAGCTCCATCTACATAAGCTTTTATTTTCCAATATTGAGCTTCGGATGGATGCAAGAATTTAACATTTGCTTTCCCATTAATAGTGGTTCCACTGGCAGAAAAGAATTGATCTTTATTTGAATGAATAGTAAAGTTTATAATGGTTCCATCGCTAATTGTATTGTTATAAATGTCTTTAATCTGACTAGTGTATATTTCCATTAACTGATTGCCATCTGCATAATTATGATTACACTTACTGTAGATATTAAAGTTGTCTGGTATGGCAGGTGTAACGCTGCTTTCCATTTCCTTACTCTCACCATTTGTTGTTGCTGCAGCTATATAAAAAGGACCAGTCTGTTTTGTAGAAAAAATATTATGATGGACCAAGAAATCATTTGTTTTGAGTGCTATCTTATTTCTTCTGTTTTTAAATTGTTCACTTACAATTATTGAACTGCCATTTATTAATGGGTTATCATAGATATCAGTTGGCACAACAACTAACATCGAAAAATCATGACCTCCAGCTACAATACTGCGAGGTCCAAGGTAACTTTCTAGATTGTTATGTGATTGGTTTATAGGCAATATGTTAATTATGCCAGATTCTAAACTAATACCATTATGTACAAGTTGCCATTCGCATAATCCTGCTTTTTTGATTATACGATCATCTACGTTGAAAATTAGTGTGTCCTCTTTTATTAAAGGTTTTTGAATAGTTTGCACATAGGAATTTTTTATAATTAAATGTACTGCACTATCTCCTTTATAGATAAAACGAAGGTCAACAGGCTTGCCCGCATAAATATCTGTAATTGTATCTAGGTAGCTTACATATGAGATTGCACTACTCTCAACCTTGTTAGCTTTGGTACAAGCTATTAATATTATTAAGCACGCAAAATATATAATTTTAGTATTCCATTTTATCATAAAAACACATGTTTTTATTTTACCTAGGATTCCCTATGTAACTATTAGTCTCAAATTTTAAATATGCCGATTTATCATTTTTATAAGATAATAACTGATTCTCTTTATTGTCGTTATTTCTGTAGGGAAATAATATCTTACCAATTGTTTTGTTAGATAAACCATTCACAAAACAATTACTAATATCGCTACTAATTATCTGTAAATTAGATAAGTCTACTGGTTTGTATTTAAAAGTTTGTGGACGATGAATTCGTGCACTTTCAGTAATGAATATATTGTCAATCCAAATTAGTTCTTTCCCTGTATTATAGTAAGATACGATTACTTGGGGAACAGTTGTTTCCTGAAGTCCGCTGTTAAAAACAGAGCCATAGTATACGCTATCAATAAATTGGATCCCTTGTAAATTTAAACTTTTATATAAATCGGTTATGGCAATATTTCCTTCGCATTGGATGTTAAATTTTTGTGGTTTATCCAGCCAGTCGACACTGGTAAACTCGTCGGGATTAAAAACTGTGGGTTTAGTATCTGAATTTCCCGACCAAGCTATGCCCTCAAAATCTACTCTAAATACGCTTGTTTCTTTGGGCATTAGTTTATGCTTAATCATATATTTTGAATTGTACGAAGCTAGTTTTTGATCGTTTTGATTATAAAGGGAAACCTTAATGTTTACATCGGCAGGAACATTATCTACATTTTGAATTTCACCAACAATTGCATAAATACTATCTAACTGGACTAATTTTGCTGAAAGAATTTCTATAACTGGTTGTTTTAGAGCATCCTCGTGATTGGTTTGTTGGGTTGTAATGCGTCTGCGGCCATGGTTATAATATTCGTTTTTATTGCCGGAGTAAAATTGGTTTGGAGGTATGTAGTTTCCATATTTTAAAGGCTTTATGTACCACTTTGCATTGTGCTTTACAACTTCTCTCCGGTAAGTTCTTTGAATAACTTCTAAAGGAGTAACCCATTTTGCAACAACCTTAATAATTGCCTTATTATCTTTTTCATCAATTATAGTTGTTCCTATTGAGTCTAACTTAGCGTATGAGCTTAATAATCCATCAGTAACAGCAATTTTTTGCATATACATATCCATTTCCTCTCCAGAGTCGGGGTCTAAATAACTAAAGGCTCGTTCAAACTCTTTAAAATCAAGGGCATCGTAATATGCGTTTACAATATTCTCAGGACTAACGTGAGAAGTATTTCTCATGTAGTAATAGTGAATACCAAAAGCCAAACATACGATAACCATAAAAGCCCAAACATGATTAAAATAGGCAAGTTTGCCTGGGAACCTTTCATACTTTGTTGTAAATTTTAAATAATCAGGACACCCTTTCTTCATAGGATTTATTTGTAAATACCAACGTCTTAGTATACTTATTATAAAAGCAAGAATTAGTGTAAGTATGGGATTAATTCCCCACATCAGGTTTATATACTTTGATGATTCATCTTTTGGTAGAATTTTGGATAATGGGGGTACCCCCAACTTCTCCCATACTTGAATGCCATTTTCTAATCTACTTAATCGCTGCCAACCACAGAAGTAAAGTAATGGATCGTAAAACTTATCGTTAGAAAAAATATATTTCAGATTATACTTTTCAGGTACAACTAAAAACTGTTGCAAAGAACCGATTCCTTCAATACCTCTAAATTTTGAATTCTCAAGTCGTTCCACTGCCCTTGTTGTCAATTCTGGTAATCGTCGTGCAGAATGGTAGTTTCCATCAACAGTTAATGCTGATGTTTGTGCAGACAACCAGGCCATTTGATCTCCAAATCCTAAAGTTAGGTAGCGCCAATGGTAGTGTTGATCTTGATGCAGAAAGTTTATAATGGGAAGCATATTAATCTTCTCGGGTTGCGATGGTCTAAAGTAACTTAGACTTACTGTAAATACCACCATAAACAATAAACCTACCGCCATAAATCCACCAATAAGCCTGTGGTAAATTGAGCTAAAGTATTTTGTGAAAAATGCTTTTAAATCACCTTCTGCTAATCGGTAAACAAGCTCTCCAAAGATGGGTAAGGCCAAAATGGTAGCCCATAATGTAAATCTGTCTAATGTAAGTATATTGAAAGCAGTTTCTCCTAACATCATTCTTGGCAAAGGTGTTGTACCTCCAGTACCTAATAAACTTAATAGGGCTAAAGACAAACCGAAGAAAACATAGCGCTTACTAAAGAAACGGTAAAAAAGATAGGGCATAATAAAAAGCATTACTCCCCATGGAATTAGAAAAAATACTAAGCCAGAAGATCCTACTTCAATAAAATTATCGCGCGACCCATGTGGAATAGCAACTTGCGTTATGGGGTTCTTTTTTGAATTAATCCAATAAGGAAGAATGCAAAATACAATTAAAAATAAAGAACAACCACCAAATACTACAATGCGCCAAAATGCTTGTTTAAAAGCGATCCAAAAGTGGAGAAGGCGTATTGCTTTAAAGGAGTCTACTTGCTCTCTAGCCAAGTCCATAACAGCCATACCTATAAGTGGAAAAATGAAGAATACCATACCAAATATTGGTGTAACATGATGTGATGTAACTGTTAAGGCAATTAAAGATAACCCTTTAACGAGTTCTACCCTTTTCCCTGTTTTAATCCATAAATATATTTTAGGTAGCGAATGTAATAATACAGAAACACCCACGATGCTAGGTAATTGCCCAAAAAGGTGAAGCGTTTCTATAAAGGTTGTTGAAAAACAAGCTAATATAGCTGTGTAACCAGCAACACTGTAGTTGCCAGTTAACATTAAAGCAAATCGATATATGCCTGTAATGAATAAGATAATACCACAAAAAGCAACGGTAAATAATCCAAATTTTAGTCCGGCAATATAAGAAAGTAGAGCAATACTCTGATGAACTAGTGGTGGGTAGGATTGCACAGTAAATCCTGTATACCATCTGTATTCCCAAGGATCAAACCAACTATTTGCATAATGGTCGGCAAAGAACAAATGAATTAGCGCATCATATGTACTTTCTAATGTGAAAAATAAAGTAGACCCATGAAATGCCAATGCTGTTATAAGTGCAATATATAATAAAGAGTTTTTTGTATTCATTGACTAGTAACTTTTTTTAAGTAGGTATTCAATAAAGTTTTATAAGCATCCGAATTACACTTTCATATATAAATATAGAGTATTTAATATAATTATTTGCATTAATCTTAGTATTCATAAGGGAATTAATGATTTATATGCTGTTTATTAAAATATAAGGAACTACAAATATGTTTAGAAAAGTTGTTTGCTTAATTGATTTATTATAAATTAGATAGCGAAAGGCACGTTAGATAAACTCACATATACATGGAACACTTACTTATCATATAACAAAACGTATAATCCATTAATCAAAATTTTAACTTATGAAAATATTAGCAATTGATGACCAGAATCTCATTCTAATGTCAATCCAAAAAAGATTTTCACAATTGGGGTATGAAGTATTTACAGCACAATCAGGATCAGAGGGAATAAAACTATTCGAAAAGGAAGATCCAAATTTGGTTATTGTAGATATTAACATGGAGGGTATGTCAGGTTTAGAGGTGGTAAAATACCTTAGAAATGAAAAAGAGTCTAACGTGCCAATACTTGTTCTCTCAGGAAACCAAGAGGAAGAGATTATTATGGATGGTTTTGAATTAGGGATTAATGACTATATGAAGAAACCCGTTAGCTTAAGAGAGGTAACAGCTAGGGTAAAGCGAATATTTAATAATCAACCCCATCCAGCATCTCTCAATTTGGAGGTTGATGAAGTAACTATGTTACAAAAAAACTGTATAGGTGTTGTGGTGCCTTGTTATAATGAAGCAGAACGGTTATTAGGAGGGGAATTTGCTGACTTTGGCAAGTATAATACTGGATATCATATTTGTTTTGTAAATGATGGTAGTACAGATAATACTTTGGAACTTCTTGAAGATTTACAAAGAAAGAATAAGGATATTATAAGTGTTCTAAACTTAAAGAAAAATGGAGGGAAAGCTGAAGCAGTTAGACAGGGTATACTTCATTTAGCTAAAGATCTTGAATTAGATTATCTTGGTTTTTTAGATGCTGATCTATCAACTAATTTTGAGGATTTTAAAGATTTAGTAGATACCATACAGCACTCTAATTATAAAATTGTGAGTGGCTCCAGAATTGATAGAATGGGAGCAAACATATCTAAAGAGTCTTCTCGGGCTTTAATCAGTTTAACAATCAATGCAATTATTCAAGCTATTTTAGGTATGAAATTTAAGGATACCCAATGTGGAGCAAAAGTAATGGATAGAGAGGTAGCTACAAATATGTTTAAAACAGTTTTTATTACTCGTTGGCTATTTGATGTTGAGATATTTATGAGGATGAAATTATTTTATGGTGCAGATAGAGCCAAAAAAATGATATGCGAGCAGCCTCTAAAAAGATGGGAGCATATGGATGGTTCAAAATTATCAATGAAAGACTCCATAAAAATTGTTGGGCAACTAGCAAAAATTGCTACGCATTATAGATCCTAATAAATTCAAGTAGGCGCATTTTGAATTCGCAAGTTTAAATCAAAAATAATAAAGCATCCCTAAAACAGGGGTGCTTTATTATTTTGCCTTGGAAACTAAATTTCCTTATAAATGGATACCATTCTGTTTTAACTCCTTTAAAAAAGAAATTTTCATATTTAAATATATTACCAAGATGAATTAACTGCTAATATATTATATCTATCGATACAATAGTACCATTCGTCTATGCAGCTCTTATAGGGCTAGCTCAAAGTGCTAGTTTTGACATGTAAACAAAAACTTTGAGTCATGAAAATTTTAGCCATAGATGATCAGAATTTGATTCTAATGTCAATTAGTAAGAGGTTTAGACAATTAGGTTACGAAGTAATAAGGGCTATATCAGGTATGCATGGTATAGCAAATTTTGATAAGTATAATCCTGATTTGGTAATAGTGGATATTAACATGGAAGGTCTTTCAGGACTAGAAGTGGTAAAGTACATTCGTAATAAAAAGAAGTCTGACACGCCAATTTTAGTTTTATCGGGTAATATGGATGAAAAAACCATTACGGAAGCATTTAACCTTGGTATTAATGATTACATGAAGAAACCTGTAAGTTTAAAAGAAATAGGAGCGCGAGTTAAAAGAATTTTCAACAACGAGGGACACCCAAATTCTGTGAATATTAAAACAAAGCAGTCTACTATAATTCATAAACATTGTGTGGGTGTAATTGTACCCTGCTACAATGAGGCAGATCGCCTAGATAGTGAAGCTTTTGAAAACTTTGTTCGCCGTAATCCGGGTTATCATTTATGTTTTGTAAATGATGGTAGTACTGACCATACATTAGGGGTTATTGAGGAATTAAGAGACAATAATTTAAATACAATTAGTGTATTAGATCTAGAAGAAAATGGAGGCAAAGCAGAGGCTGTTCGTCAAGGTGTATTGCACTTGAGTAAAAACTCGCAGCTCGACTTTATTGGATTTTTAGATGCGGATTTATCTACCAACTTTGAAGATTTTAAAGATTTAGCATATACCATTGAGCATTCTAATTATCAAATAGTAAGTGGGTCTAGGATTGATAGAATGGGCGCTACTATTGCCAAAGAATCATCACGTAAAATTATCAGTTTAAGCATAAATATGATCATTCAATACATATTAGGAATGGGGTTTAAGGATACTCAATGTGGCGCTAAAATTATGACCAAAGAGGTAGCGCAAAACATGTTTAATAAAAAGTTTATTACCAGATGGTTATTTGATGTTGAAATTTTTATGCGCATGAAAAAATTCTATGGCAAAGAGAGGGTGAAAGAATTAATTTGCGAGCAACCGCTTAAGAGATGGGTTCATATGGATGGTTCAAAATTATCGATGAAAGACTCGCTAAAAATTGTTGGACAGCTAACCAAAATAGCAACTCACTATAGCGCCTAAAATTAGGATACGTTATATGAATTAAAATAGTTGATTATTAAATATTACTCAATTTAGTTTTTGTTTTTACGTTAGCATCAGGATTTATTTCTGGTGCTTTTTTTGTAATATTTAGCGCATAAAAAAAGGGATTTCAACCGTTGTTGAATCCCTTTCTTTTAACCTAAACCCTAATCTATGAAAAAAAACTTCTTATGTCTGTTTAATGTGGGTACTTCTAAAAAATTGGAAGGCTTTGCAACCTTCCAATTTATAACCTAAACCCTAACCTAATCTATGAAAAACTCTCTTGCTCTTCGTTTTTAGTTTAATCAAACACTATGCCAAAAGTTGCCAGAGAACTATTTTTTGGCTGTTAAAGTGTTGTTATTTCTACGTTTTAATTCTCTCTGTAAAAAACGATGCTTTATATTTGTGTTTAAGCGATTGATATTACGAAGCGTAATGTGTTATGACAGAGTATAATTCGAGTAGGAATAGATAAAATAATATTAAAATTGATTATATGATTAAATATAAAATTATACTAACCATTCTTGTGGGAGCTTTATGGCTTTGTTCGTGCAGCGAGCAAACTTTTCAGAAAGACGAGGTAGAACACCCAAATCTCACAAAGCTTAAAAATCAAACTGCTGAATTTAGACCTGAGATTATTAAAATGAATGAGCAGGTGTATGTTGCTGTGGGGTACGACGGTTCAAATTCTGCCATGATTATAGGAGATGACGGTGTTATAATTATTGATGCTTTAAGATCGTTAGGGGCTGCAGAGAAAGTTGCGGAAGCATTTAGGCAAATATGTGATAAGCCCGTTGTAGCTTTAATTTACACCCACGGTCATCAAGATCATACCGGAGGTACATCTGCTTTTGTGGGTGCAAATGAAGCTGTACAAATTATCGCTCGCGAGGGTTTTAAAGAGGAATTGCAAGAGCACTCCCCTGTGGAAAAGATTTTAGCAAAAAGAAATGCACGTCAGTTCGGTCGTAACTTACCAGATAGTGAGATTATTAATAGGGGAGTAACAGCGGGTAGAACACCAACAGATAGAGTAGGGAAGGGTTACATAGCTCCGAATAGAACTTTTAGCGATTCACTATTTATTACTATTGCAGGAATTGACCTAGAGTTATATGCTGTAAATGCTGAAACAAACGATCATTTATTTGTTTGGACACCAAGTTTAAAGGCATTATTTACTGGTGATAATTATTACAAAGCTTTTCCAAACTTATATGCCATTAGAGGTTCGCGCTATAGAGATGTTAAATCTTGGGGTGAAGTTGTAAAAATCATGAGTACCTTCCCAGTTGAACACCTAGTTCCAGGACATACCCGCCCATTAACTGGAGCTGCGAATGTTCATCAGAATCTTACAAACTATGCATCTGCTATTTTAAGTGTTTACGAGCAAACTATTGCCTGCATGAATAAAGGTTATACCGTACAAAAAGCCGTAGAGAGTGTAAAACTACCGGCTGATTTGCGCGAGCAAGATAATTTACAAGAGTTTTATGGTTCAGTAGCTTGGGGAGTTCGGTCTATTTTTGCGTTTTATGTGGGATGGTTCGATGGTAATCCTACCCACCTTTATCCATTAGAATTAGTTAATGAGGCAGCGCACATTGTAAAAATGGCCGGAGGAGAAGAAAAAGTATTGGGGCATTTAAATAGTGCCTTTGAAGATGGCGATTATCAGTGGGGACTGCAATTGTCTGATTATTTGTTGCAGCTTAATTACAAAACAAGTGAGGTTACCGGATTAAAGATTGCCTTGTTACGAAAGTTGGCTGCTCAACAAATTAATGCGCCTGCTCGTAATTACTACTTGTCGTTTGCCAACGAATTAGAAGCCGAATTGTAATAATTTACAGGGATTCTAAAAAAAAGGTTCGGTGAATTTCACCGAACCTAAATAAGAACTAGTCCCGAATTCTTATTTGCTCACCATAAATCTGCCCCTCTCACTCTCACTACCCTCTTCTTTAATTACATAAACATATAACCCATTCTGAAGTGTTGAATTGGTATATAGTATTCTATTACTTGCTGAAACAACACTTAATTTTTGTTGATCCACTAATTTACCAGCTACATTGTACACACTAATAATTGGAGCACTCATGTTAAATGAAATTTTAATGGTAGTTTGGTCAGTAAATGGGTTTGGGAAAACTGTGTTGTTCGATGTATCATCAGCCTCTTCCTCAATACTACTAGTGCTTATTGCTGATTTAGTAGTGAAGTTTACATCATCAATACTTAACTCAAAATCTTCGAAACTCTCTCCATTACCGTTTAACGAGAATACAATTCGTTTTACATCTTCAATATTCGCACTATTGCCGTTGTTATCCACAAAATCATTAAAATTAATACTGTACGTTTCTGCATTCGTATTTGCCGGAAGTATGTAGCGGAATCGGTTTTCCCAATTATTAAGGCTTTCGTGCATCAATACCAATTCGATAGAATGTGTACTTTGGCTAGTAAATTCAATAGTATTAAAATTGGTTACATTTAGTGTTTGATCACCGGGTAATACTTGTCGGAATACATTAAAAGTGTTTTTAATCTTGCCCGAAGTATATAAATTACGTTCTACAAAATGTCTGTCTTCAGCAGCTTCTGTTGTACTTCTCGAAATATCATAGAAACTTACTTCAGCGCTTGATTTTAAATAATCAACTCCCCAAGGGCCATCGGCCAAGTATAGCGCATCCATTTGTTCAGTAGCATCTGATTTAAGTGAGATACCAGCATCAAATAAACTTCCAGTTTCTACAATAACAGTTTCATATCTATTACCCGATAATGCCACGGCTTTACTCATATTTTGGTTTGAAGAATGTTCGGTTTCTTTATAATTGGCATTGAAGTTTACACTTTTACTGGCATCGTTATTTATCAGCTCTAAATGTATTTTCCCGTTTTGATAGAATCCTGATTTAACAAAGACACTAGGTATTTTCTCAACATTAACATCGCTGATTACATTCTTTTCTGATTTAAATTGGTCGATAATTTGATTGGCAATGGCAAATACCTGAGCATTGTTACCACCCCATATCTGAAAATTATAATAGCTTCCTTCAGGGTATTGGTCGATATTCCAATAGCTAAAAAGCTCGTAATTGTTACCATTTTCTTTAATAGAGAAACTTAAGGTATTTTCTACTTGGCCAGTGGCGCGTAGTAGTTTAGAATGAATAATTTGATGTCCGCGTACCTGAACTAAACGCACATCTTGTAAGCTTGAGTTATTTAAGCGGTCGCAGATGGCTTTTGAATGATCGTATACCGCATTGGGAGTATAGGTTGCTAAAGTTACTGCAATACGTTTATCATTTTTGTAATAATCAACAGAGAATACTTCAGTGGCATTGGTAATCTCCACCAAGTCCTCAGGGCTCGATACATAAGCCGTTTCTGTGCCAAACATACCTGTTGAAGGAATATAAGTTTGTAGTTTAGATGTCGATGAGGATTTTAAACTTTGATGCGCTGCCATACTGATCTGAGCAGATTTAGTATTCGTAAAATTTTGCTTTACACCTCGTGAGAAATTACGTTTTGCAATTTTTTCAGCTAGGGTACCGTTGCTTTCTAATCCCCCGTTATTACCCGATGTAACATCAGTTGCTGTTGAAACATCTGTAATGTTTTCGGTTGTAATTGCGTCGTAAGGATTTGCAGTTACGTAAAAAATGGCATCGTTAAAATCTTGATCACACGAGGCATAATCTCTTCTGATATCTTCAAAACCTAATATGATTCTTTCGTTTTCGGGGTCTGCTAATAGTACGTTGTGTTGACGTAAGTTGCTATCTGCTTCAGGATTGTAGTTTGTGTTTGAATAAACCTGCCACTGTCCGTCAGTAACGGCACCATTTTTCCAGCCGTTGGCTAATAGTACCCAACCAATGCTGGTTCCTGCTTTAAAGTTCCCAATTTTTACTTTATTCCCGGTAAGAAGTCCGCCACCACTATAAAGCGCGGATACATTAGGAAAAATTATAGTTATATCTTCTTTACTTGGTGCATCTTCAGGTGCTTGTCCGCTTGGGTAAGTGTAAAAACCCAATACATTTCTGTATCCCGCTCCTTCTCCCACAAAGGTTACATAAACTTCAGCGCTATCGCGCAGGTGAATATCTGTATCGTAACCTGAACTAATATAATGCGGATTATAGTCAGGCACTGGATACCCTTCGGGTAAAGCGTTGGCAATCATATCTAAAGTTTCCTGACTTACATTGTCAGAAGGGTCTAGTAAATACTCAGGTGTTCCGTTACTGGTGTAGGTGCCTAGGTAATTATAGTTTTGAGCTTGTATATTTAAGGCAATTAAGGTGATTGATAAAAGTAAAATATGTTTCATGGCTCTCTGTTTTTTCTTCAAATATATTTCATGAGAATCAACAGAATGCTGGTAAATCGGTGAGTGGTAAATATGTTTAGGCGAATGGAATGTATTGTAGTTGTGATGTTTTAAAGGTCTTATTTTGGTTATGTGGTAATCTTATGAGTAGGGGATACATCACAATGGCATGTATTGTTTTATTACATGCCATTGTATTTAATTTATAAATATTCGCCAGGTTTATTTAAGCTCTATTGCCTTGTTCATCAACAGTAAATACCTCAATTGATGAGGCTTCTGTTAAATCAGTTTTAAAACTAAATGGTTTGTTTTTGCTGACTTGAGGTTGGTGCTTTACTTGGCCAATGCTTTTGCCATTTTGCATTATCTCATAATAAGCAATGGGTACTTCGGCAGCAAAGGCGGTTTGCCATGTAATACGAGTTTTGTTATCCAAATTTGTAAATGTAATATCTCGCGGAGCCGAAAGGTTAACCTTGGGTAATTGAAAATAATTGGTTTGTCCATTGCGTACCTTGCTTGTTTTTTCTTCAATCTGCTTTTGTTCTTGTTCCGATAGGGTATTGGGTTTAATTTGCGCCGCGTAAAAATTCTGCGTAAGCTGACAATTAAGCGGGTCGTCGTCGATATTACCAATGCCAATAATTAGGGTATCTACATAGGGCGAGTTTAATACATAAGCAATCAATTCGTTACTTGGTAGAGTTGGCGAGCCTACTTTACGATATACATCGGCAGGTGTGAGTGAAAAACGCGGTTCTTTATGGTACATAACTGCATCGGCAAAAACTTTCATGCCAATAACACCTAGGCCTTTGGCTTTGGCCAATGGCAGTACATTATTAAGCATATTAAAATACAATTTATCGTTGGCATTTACTGAAACCAACATGGCATCTAATATATCATATTCGTCGCGCTGTATCATATCTATCATGGCAGCGGGGTTATGATGGCCCGAGAAACCAATGTGCTTAATTAACTTTTCGTGTTTAGGATTTGTGCCCGTATGGTTTGTGCCATCTCTATAATCGCGCAGAGCCACAAGTGCTCCAAAGTTGTCATTGGTATTTAAAGGGGTATCCAAACCCTTATACAGCACATCAACTTCCTCAATGCCTGTTATACTATGCACTAGCATAATATCTAGGTAAGCTCCATCGGGGTAAAACCCCTCTCCATCGCCAAAAATTTGGGATAAGGAACGCTTCAAGTCGCCAATGGCACAGGCCACATTTTCACCGTTTGATACATTTCGCACATGCTCACGTTCGGGCCATCCCGGTTTACCCCAACGCATTAATGTTTTGCTGGTTAGTTTAATGTTGCGGCGTAGTTTTTTATTGTAATTGCTTTTGCCAGGTATTAAATTGAGCGTGGAAAATGCTTTGTGGTAATTTAACTGACTAGGTCCATATAGGTTAGAGGTGTCGAAGTAATTTACGCCCAAGTCAAATGCTTTTAATATGATGGCTTCGGGATTAACATCATCAGGTGTCCACTGCAAAGAAGCTTGTCCGCCAAGACCAAGGGTACTTACCTTAAAGTTGATTCTCCCGAAGTTTCTTTTTAAGGGGCTTGGTGCTTTATTGGTAAATGAAGATGCGAATGGTACAATACTTACTCCGGCAGCGACTGCTGAAGATAAACGAATAAAATCGCGACGCGATATGGGATATTTGTTTTTCATAACATACAAGTTCTAAGTTTCTCTTTAAGCATCGTTTAATTTAACTCAATTATAAGATTTAATCAAGTATTGGGTTGATGTTATAGAGGTTCTTAGGACCTATTGAATCTTTCTTTTTTAGGAGCTACATACATTCTTACTATTGAGCGGTAAAGCCCTCTTCTATCTAAATAAAAGAGGGCTAAATGGCGTCAATTATTAAATACACTACTATTTTTTGTTTGCGCCAAATGGAGTAGAGGGTGCTGAGTTGCGCACCACAATTATAGATTGCATTAAGTCGGTGGTACTGTATTGATCGTAATAAAATTTTAAAAGAATGGGCTGATATGCAAAAGGTGACTCGGGTTTATCAATATCAAAGCAAGTTATACTATTTTTAGAAGTCACTTTTTTAAGTACGTTTAAATAGACCTTTGTGCCTACTAGCCAACTATCTTGAACCCACGAATTGCTGTTTTGTAATTTAGTGTTATAGTATAATTTTTGTTTTGATTTAAATACTTTAAATGCCCCTGGTAAAAAGTACTCGGGCATCATACTTTTGCTGTTTAAATAGAAAATATTGTAGGTGTAAATGGTTTTATTTAAATCGTTTTTTAATTGTGATGCAAACCATTTTGTGCTATCTAGTTCAGCTTGATAGGTATGCGAACAACCCCAAGTGCCAATCATTTTTTTGTTTTGTAGATGTAAGTGCTTTTCCAAGGCTTTGTAGTTTTCAAAAATGCACGAGTCTCGCACCTTATCCCAATTGTTACCGGCAGCATTTGCTAGCTCTCCGTTGATGATATTATTTAATGAGTACTTGTATAAGAAAAGATCTTCGGACTTGAAGGTTTTATTTTCAGATGCAAGTAATAGTTCTTTAATGTGCGATAGTTCAGTACTATCTAGGTTATATTTGCCTTCAATGTTTTTTAGTATAGGATCCTCTGCTTGGTATTTGGCCAGTATATGTTGTATGCATTTCGCTGTATAGGTATAATTTCCGGAGGGTATATCTACTCCTATGTAGGTAATTTTGTTTTTACTTTGCTTATTAAGCGCAATGATATTTTTATAAATCAGGTACTGCTCTTTGCTCCAGGCAAATGAACCTTTTACATCATTAAACATTTCCTTTATGGCAAGCGTGTCTTCGTTTAAAATATGTTTATTTAGTTCTTCGGTGTATGCCCAATCTGTTTCGGCTATAATGTAGGTAAAATCACAGGCCTGTTTATATTCATTTATAAGGCGATTGGTAATTTTATGGTTGGCATTGTATCCATGCGATTCGCCAATGAATACAATATCGGCCTTATCAATAGCTTGTTGGTTTATTATTTTCTCCTCCTGATAGAAATCTAATTTTGAACGGAGTAGGTAGTCCACTATGGAATCTTGCGCAAAGCACGTGTTAGTTAGAAGCACTAGGCTAAACAGGAATAAGGTTGTTGTTTTCATATAGTTTTTATTATTCGTAACGTAAGGCTTTTATTGGGTTTTGTTTGGCGGCACGATAGGTTATTGTACTCACAGATATAAGGGATAGCGACATTAGTATTATAAATGCGAAAATATACACCAGCCAATTGACCGTAATTCTATATGCAAACTCTTGCAGCCATATATGCATAACTATTACAACCACCGGACAAGCCACAGCAAAGGCTATGCTTACTTTGGTAATGAAATTAATATTTAGCATTTTCATGAGCTCAGCAATATTGGCACCATTAACTTTTCTAATGCCTATTTCTTTTGTTTTTTGCTCCACAATAAAAATAGTCATGCTTAAAAGGCCAATACTACTTATTAATAAAGTTAGTAAACCAAATCCGCCAAGAATATTTGCTTCGGCTTGCTCATTAACATATAAATTGGCGCTAGCTTCTTGCATGGTTTGTAGAATGTATGATTGAGGCGAAATATCTGATAATATTTTGTTGATATCTTTTATTGCAACAGCATTGTTACCATTGGTTTTAATAAGTAAACATCCACAATAATTTGAAGGCTCGCTGTATGTTATCACCAGTTGTCTTATGGGTGTATATATATTTGCAATATTAAAGTTATCGCAAATGCCAATTACCGTGTATTTTTTATCGTTATGAATTAGTGGTGTGGTTAATGCTTTATCATACCCTCCTAAATCGAGTGCATATTTGGCATTAATAATTAAGGAATATTCTTCGTTAAATTGTGTTGGATTAAAGGCTCTTCCTTTTAAAATTTTTATTCCTGTTGTTTTAAATAAATTACTACTTGTTCTAAAAATATAACGATACTCATTTTCTTTTCCTTCAATAGAATAGCTTTCAATTGACGAAGAGAACTCTTGAAAGCTACCTTGATTAAAACTATAGGATAATATATTGGGATTTTGATTCAACTTTGCTGAAATAACATCAACATTCTGACCAATGGGATAATTGTAAGTACTGATTTGAATTAAGTTTTTGATGGAGTATCCTTTATCTGAATGAATAGCAAAACTAATTTGTTTTTGCATTATATAAGCACTTAAGGCTATAAATACTGCAATTGCAAATTGTGCTATAACCATTGTGGTATTAAATGTTTTCCCAAAGTTTTGCTTTTTATTGTAGGGGCTCTTTTTTGCGAAAGCATATAACAAATACTGATAACAAGCACAGATAATTATTGTGGTAATAGTGCAAATAGAAACTATTAAAAGTAGCTTTCCATAACCAATGGTATTGAAAAAATTCACATTCATTTTTTCAATAAAGAATGGAATGCAGAATATGGATATTATAAGGGCACATAAAGAGGATATAATAACAACGATGGAAATATCGAGCCAATAATCTATTATAATTTGTCTATGTTTTGCCCCAAGAATACGTTTTAATTTAAACTTATTTTGCCCTTTGTAAAACAGATTTGTGAGCAAGGAAAAGTAGTTGATAATAGATATCAAAAGTACAATTAGTCCTGCTAAACTAATCACTATAATATGGGTGGTTTTTGATACTTCAAAAGGAGTTTCTAGGTGTAGCTTACTGTAAGGATAAAGTGAAACTTTTACATCAAGTTTGTCTACAGCCTTGTTTAAACTTGCATTTAAGCGCTCCTCTAATTCTGTAACATTATTCGTATTTACTTTTGTAATGATGTAATCGCACCAATTGAACCAACCTTCGCAATTATTGGTGTAAAATTGCGATGTTTCAAAGTTTACAAAAGCTTGTTGCTTAAACGTTGTGTTTTCAGGAAAATCTTTATAGATGCCTTCAATGGTTAATAAGATGGAATCTTTTAAAATAATAGACTCTCCAAGCACCGAGGTAGAGCCAAATAGACGATTTGCTTCCTTCTCAGAGATAATTATGCCGCCTTTATTTTGTAATGGATTTTCCGTTTTCTGAATAAAGTGGAATGGTAGTATCTCTAAGAATTGATAATCGGCGTTACAAATATCGAGCTGATGCCAGTGTTTATTAATATTAACAGAAAAACTTTCGGGCCAGACGTTTAAGAGTGCGGTGTTTTCTAGTTCAGAAAAGTTATTACGCATATATTCAGCAGCCACTGTTGGAACTACAATATCGAGGTCATTATCAATAGTATCACTAAAAGCTAGCATATAAATATCATCAACTTCATCGATATGTTTATCGAAAGACCAATGTACATAGGCCCATGTTGTTGCCAAAGAGCAACAGCTGATACCTATTGTAAGACCAATAATGCTTATGATAGCATGGTGTTTCATACTAATTACACTGCGTAAAGATTGCTTTATTTTGGCTATCATTATAAAAGAGATAATTTGTTGGTATTACTCATAACGCAAGGCTTCAATAGGATTTTGCTTGGCTGATTTAATAGTATTTACTGAAACAGTTATGGCTACAATAATAGCGCAAAGTGCACCTCCAATTAAAAATGGCGTTGGAGACAGGCTAATTCTGAATGCAAATTTTTCTAACCACTGATTCATACCCCAATAGGTAATTGGCGTGGCAATAATTAACGATACTACTACCCATTTAAACAAACCGTGATTCAGCATTAAGCATATTTCGGTGATGGTTGCACCATTTACTTTGCGTATACCAATTTCTTTAATACGTTTTTGCATAAAAAACACCGATATGGCAAATATCCCCATGGATGCAATGATGATGGTTAGGATGGTAAAATAATAGATAGCTTTAGCAGTAGAACGTTCTGTGGTATACCAATCGTTTATAATGGCATCCATAAAACGGTATTCCATGGCTTCAATTCCAGTAAATTTTTTGTACGTATCCAGAACCATTGTCATTGTAGCATTTGGGTTTCCACTGCCTACCTCTACAAACATAGTCCATGCACCATCAGGGTTCTCAGCGCTTTCATTTCTTTGCCAAACTTTAGCCGGACCCATTTTCATGTGCATTGGTCTGAAGGTGAAATCTTCAATAACACCAATAACATCAACCGCGTCTCCGTCTTCATACTGTTTAAATGAAGTAGGTAAATCATCCAAATCAAGTTCTTTAATGGCAGTTCTGTTTAAATAAATAGCATCTTTTGAGTAGGCAGTTCCTGTTGGTGTTATCTTAAATTGCATCATATCCATAAATGCTTTGTCAAAACCAAAGACCTGAAAACTTACAGGTTTGCCATTGTATTCAAACGAGTTATTATTACCTCCATCCATCGGACTACCCGTAACAAAAGCTACGTTTTTCACATCAGGTATTTGTAACAATTGTTCTTTAAGGGCATTGTACTCTTTGGAATCCATATTTAATGGAAACTCGGCAATATTGCTAGTATTATAACCTAGGTTTTGATTTAGTAAGTAATCTGTTTGCTTCTGGATAAAAAGTGCCGATGTTATCAATACAATTACCACTACAAATTGGGTGCAAATAAAATATTGTAATAAACTTACTTTTCCTTTCTTTTTTGTTTCACCTTTTAACAGTTGTAAAGCATTTTGTTTGGTAATAATTAAAGCTGGAATAATACCTGAAATCACGCCAATACCAATAATAATACCCAATACTTGTAAAAGTAATTCAAGGCTAATTTCATTTGCTAAGTGAATGTTTGCCGACAGAATGTCGTTAATTAAAGGTTCGCATGCGCTAGCCAGAATAAAAGAAAAAGCAGTGGCAATAAATAAAGTAATAGTAGTTTCTGCAATATGACTAAATACCAATTGTGTTCGAGTGCTTCCTACTAATTTTCGTATGGCCATGTTACGTACTCTTATTTCGGCTTGTGCAATGGCTAAATTAATGTAGTTGATAATGGCCAATACCAAAACTAATATTACCACTAATGATAAAACCGAGAGTAAGCTTTTGTTTGATCTTCGAACACCATCACCTTGAATGCTGCTAAAGTACGTTTCAGATAAGGGTTCTAAACGGCATTGTTTGATATAGCCTTGTTTTATTAACCAAAAATCTTTGGCTTCTAAGGTCTCAAATATTTTCTGCCCTTGTGAGGGTAAATTGCTATGTTCTTTCTCTAATAAAAATAAAGAGAAGTTGTTGGTGCCCGGAGAATTTAAAAATCCTTCTCTCATCCAAAAGCGATCCGTATCCATAAAGTTAAGAATCACATCAGCCTCAGCAAATGATGAATCTTCCCAGTAGTTTTCGATAACACCAGTTACGGTGCAGCTATAATCATTTCTAAAACTGATGGTTTGTCCAATGGGAGATTTGTCACCAAATACCCTAACTGCATATGCTTTGCTAATAATAACATTGTTGCGATGTTGCAAAGCTGTTATCGAATTGCCTTCAATCAGATTAAATGAAAACATTTGCAGAAATGTAGAATCGGCAAATAATATATTGGTAATATGTTTTTGATTATCAAGACCAGTAACCACTGTTTCTGAAGTTCCAATACGACAACCTGATTCCACTTCAGGAACTTTCTCCGAAATCCAATCAATAATCGGTGGAGCCCATCCTGCCCATTCCATATTATGAGTTAAACGATAAATTCGTTCGCTGTTTACCTGTTGTTTGTTTACAGAGAATTCTTGCTTAAGATAGATTCCTAGCAGCAAAGCAAAAGTAATGGCAGCCGAGAAGCCAAGGATGGTAATAACCGAGTAGGTACTGTTTTTTATAAGTCTGTTGAAGTATGTTCTGAAGAATGTTTTCATGATCTTTATCTGTATTAGGTTTTATTTATTCGCAACGAAGTGCCATAATAGGATTTTGTTTGGCTACTTTAATAATATGAGTACTTACCACTGCAATTGAAATTAAGAAAGTACTAATACTTGTAACTAGGTATACCCAGATACCTATATTAGTTCTATAGGTAAAATTACTGAGCCAGTGTTCCATTAAAATGTATGATATGGGTATGGCAATTACAATGGATAGTGAAACAATTAAGCCAAACTGCTTATTGATTATTATTAGAATATCGGCTACACTAGCTCCGTTTATTTTTCGTATTCCAATTTCTTTGGTTTTGTTCTGAGCCACTAATAATGTCATACTTAACATGCCAATTAAAGCGATTATTATACACCAAATAGTTACACATTTGATAAATAGTACCATCCGTTCTTCTTGTGCATAGAGTTTGTTACTTGCTTCGTTTACAAATTCTATTTCCAGATTTGCTTGCGGATCAAATTCTTTCGCAACAGTATTAATCTCATTAAAAAGCGTCTTATAATTACAGGGTTTTACTCTTAGAAATAAGTAATCAAAATCATCAGAATTATCACTTAAATATAGTTGCAATGGACCTGTTTCGCTGTATAGTGAATTAATTTGTATGTTATTCATAACACCAATAATTTCTCCATACCCTTTATCTCCAGTACTCATTGTTTTACCCAATGCTTCATCGGGCCAGTTTATTTCAGCCACTGCTTTTTTGTTAATAATTACCTTACCCAAATCAGCATCATTCTCGGTCTGAAAAGCTCGTCCTTCTTCTATATTTATATTAAAAAAGTTTATAAACTCTTTAGAAACCACCCATGTTTTAAAATTAACAAGCTTATCGTTTATTCCGGTACCCATGCCATTGTTTACTGCACTTGGCACTTGATCGGCCAATGCATAATCTGCACAGAGTGATTTTTGTGTAATTTTATTTGTGAAAGCCTCGTGTTGCGTTTTTAAGCTCGAAGGTAATTTGACTTGAACCACCTGATCTGTACTAATGCCCGTATCAAAATTATACCAAAAGTTAAGTTGTTTACTAATTACAAAAACAGATATGGTTAACGTAACAGCCACAGTAAATTGAGTAGTTAATAGAATGTTTCGTACCAAGTAAGTTTTATTTTTAGCCAATATTTTTCCTTTAAGGCCATCTGATAGAGGAGTATTTTTAATTTGTTTACTAGCCCAGTAAGAACCTGCAATTCCAAAGCAAACAGCTCCCAATATAAAGTATATAATATAGATGAGACGATCGTTTATTTGTAGTCCCTCGATATTTAATGCGGTCTGTAATTTATTATAAAATAATTGGTGAATAAGCAGTGAGATACATAAAGATATAAGGCACCATATTATTGATTCTATAATATTAATAAATTGGCCTTTTCTTTTAGAGTTCCCAAAAAAATGAAGTAGCGAATAAGTTTGGGTTTGATAAGGAACTTGTTCTCCTTTAAAGTTTATGTAATTCATCAATCCCATAACTATTATCATAATAACAAAGACTAATAAAACACTATAAATTAATGGATTTGACGAGCTAAATACAGTGTTACTTGTATCGAAATGGATATTCTTAAAGGCGCTCAACTTAAATAAAGGATTATCCTCAACAACAGTAAGTAAAGATTTAAAGGGTTGTATATCTGCCAGAAGATGATCTATTTGTTTCGATGTTGCTGCGGGTTTTGCATCAGGCCTTAGCTGCAAAAAAGAAATAAATCCCCAAGCTTTCTCACCAGTGCGTTTACTTTCTTCTATTATAGGATGTATAGAAGTGATCATATCGAACTGTATGGTTGAGGTTTTCGGAACGTCGTATAATATGCCCGCAACAGTGTACTGCTTCTCTTTTATCCAGATGGCTTTATTGATGGAGGCTTCATCTCCAAAGAATTTACGAGCACATTGTTTGGTTAACAATACTTGATTTGGCTTATTAAATACTGCGTTTACGCTAGAGCTTGCAACCTCAAAGTTGAACATCTCTAAAAAATGCGCATCTGTATATATTAACTTCTGTTCTTGTTTAAATGATGTGTTGTC
Organism: Saccharicrinis aurantiacus; assembly: GCF_947489045.1. NCBI lineage: Bacteria > Pseudomonadati > Bacteroidota > Bacteroidia > Marinilabiliales > Marinilabiliaceae > Saccharicrinis > Saccharicrinis aurantiacus. Next base: position 49,020 of record NZ_CANLCN010000010.1, on the reverse strand, counting down.
GTTATAATCTAAAGAAACTTCTTCATTCTTTATTCTTAACAGAGTAGCATTGCTTACATCTGTTAATTTTCCCTCAACTAATTCAATAATATTAATGGGTAATGCATCCTGATAAAGCGTAGTTTTTAAATGGTAAATGTTGTTTTTGTGTTGTTTATCAAAACTTAACTCATAATCAATAAATAGTGTTAAGGTTATAATTCCTACGAATGTAACTACAAGACTAATTAAGGTAAGTAGGTTTGCCTTTTTATTTGCAAGTATTTTTCGTAGTAAGAGTTTCTGAATGATCATTGTATCGTTTTTTTAGATTTGTTACTCGTAACGTAATGATTTAACCGGATTTTGCTTGGCAGTATACAATACTCTAATGGCTACAATGGTGCAGATTATAATCAGCGGAACCACAATAGACAAAATGTAGAAAAGCGGATTGATGCTTTCGTGTTTTGGGTAATTCTTGAAATATTCATGCATAATTATAGTACCTATTGGCAATGCTATTAGTGCTGCAATAAGTAATTGCTTGATGTATTTTTTCAAGTACAATGTTTGTATTGATTGCACCGAAGCGCCCATAATTTTACGAAGTGCCAATTCTTTTAAACGCTTTTGTAAGTTAAAAACGGTAATGGCGTAAATTCCAATTAGGCAAATGAAGAGGGCAATCATGCCACTGTAAGCAACGGTTTGGCGTATGCTTTTTTCTTGCACATACATTTCGCTAAATTTATCCTCGTTATACCAACTGTAGCCTTTAAATTGAGCATCGTAACGTTTAAATATTGTATCGATATTATCCTTAATGCTATTCACATTTGCATTAGGGGTATATCGCACACTCATGTGGTTCATGTTATTTCCTGTGTTCGATATGGCCATTGGTCTTACTTTGGTTGCATTTCCTTCGTAAAAGAAATCGGATACCACACCAATTACCTCAACATTCATTCTCCAATCGCCCATATCAATGGTTCGCGTGTCGTTTGGTTTAAGGCCTAGTTTATCGGCAGCTGTTTTGTTTAAAATCACCACTTTTTGATTTCCTTTGTCATTGGCATTATAGAACCGGCCCCATTCAAGGTTCAGCTCAAATAGATCACAAAAATCTTCTCGAACCCTATATTCATTTAAATCTTTATACTTTTCGCCGCTACCATTTAAACGTAGCATCTGTCCGCTGTAACCCCCACCCATAGAGTGGTTAGAGAAAGCAACCTTTGAAATACCAGGGATATTTTCCACCTCTTGCTTAATGCTTTCTAATTGATCGTCTAAGGATGCGTGTAAACCACTGTATACAATTACATTTGAAGGGTTAAGACCCAAATCGCTTTTTTGTAAAAAATGAAGGTGTTGGTTAATTCCTGATAAAGTAAATAACATTAATACTGCAGCTGCTAATTGCGTAATAATCATGGCTTGCGATAACCAACTAGAACTTGATTTGGTGTTTTTGCTTTCGCGGAATATAGCGTTGGTATTGTGTTTTACTAATGTAATTACAGGATATACCCCAGCTAATAATGTTGACAGAATAAATACAGATACAGCCATTGCAATGCCTTTAAAACTAAATAGCGTAGTTAATGGGATATCTCTATTGACCAAATCAGAAAAGAAGGGCATTATTTCGGCGGCTAGAATAAACGAGGCTATTAAAGCTATGGCATTGATTAAGCCCGATTCAGCAATTAATTGTTTGATGATAGATTTATTATCGGCACCAGAAACTTTGCGGATTCCTATTTCCTTTAAGCGTTTTTGTCCTGTGGCTAAAAATAAATTGATGCTATTAAATAGGGCAGCCAATAGTATAACGAGTGCAATAACCCCCACCATTATTACTTGCTTAATGTTACCAATGGGTTTTAGGTCAAAATCGGCTACGGTGAACAGGTGCATGCCTTCTAAAGGTTCAGCTTTGCTTACCATTTTTATTCCGAATTGTGCACCCCATTTGTCAAGAGCAGCCTGATTTGCCTGTTCAATTTTAGCAATTGCGGTATTCATTTCAACACCTTCTTTAATCAGGTAATAGGTGTTGAATTCCAAACTTTGCCACTTGTTAACCCCATTAGGCATGGGTACCATTATATCGGCCTTAAAGTGAGAGTTCTTTGGTATATCTGGGTACACTGCACTCACAAAAAAATCTTCACGATTCAGCTTCAGCGCTTCTCCAATTACATCAATCCTTCCAAAAATTTTATGAGCCATCTCTTCCGATAGCATAATAGAATTTTCATTGGCAAAGGGTTGTTTCGAAGCCAATGTAGGTTCAAATCCAAATACATGAAAGAAAGTACTATCTACTTTTATTAAAGTAAGGTCGCCATAATTTTCACCATCTTTTTCAATGTTGGCTTCAGAATTTCTTAATAACTGATAGGCACACTCTATTTCAGGCACCTTACCAGGTATCTCAGTAAAAGAGCTTCTATGGCAAATGGGAATATACTCCATGCCATCTTCCATTTGCCAGCCAATAAGCATGCGCACAATTCTATCCGAATTAGGAAAATGCTTGTCGTAGCTTAGTTCGTGGTTTACATATGAAAAAAGAAGTAAGCAAACAGTTAAACCTAAGGTTAAACCTATTGAGTTTACTGCGAAACTTAAACGGTTTCGGCTTATGATGCGGATGGTATGTTTTAAGGAAAGCATAATATTGAGATATTTGAGATGATAAATTAGGGATGCGTTGAAAGGAAGTATCTATTTATACACTTTGTAATTCAGAAACCTCGGCATTGGCTTTTTCGGTAATTACTTCGCCATCGAAAAGGTTAATTACATTGTGAGCAAAACCAGCGTCGCGGTCGGAGTGTGTTACCATAATAATGGTGGTGCCTTCTTGGTTAAGCTGTTGTAATAATTCCATTACCTCTAAACCATTTTTCGAATCTAAGTTTCCGGTAGGCTCATCGGCCAATAGCAACTTTGGGTTGGTGACTACCGCGCGGGCAATGGCAACACGTTGTTGTTGACCACCCGACAGCTGTTGCGGAAAGTGCTTGGCTCTGTGGCCGATGTTTAAACGCTCCAACACTTCTTCTACACGTTTTTTGCGCTCGCTGCTTTTCATTTTAAGATAGGTAAGCGGAAGCTCAACGTTTTCGAATACATTTAGCTCATCAATTAAGTTAAAGCTTTGAAAGATGAATCCGATATTTCCCTTGCGGAACTGCGTACGTTGCGACTCCTTAAAGCCAGCTACCTCGGTACCATTAAAATAGTATTTGCCATTGGATGGATTATCTAACAAACCAATAATATTAAGTAGGGTAGATTTACCACAACCCGATGGACCCATAATGGCTGCAAATTCGCCTTCTTTTACATGTAATGAAACGCTGTTTAAAGCCGTTGTTTCTACATCTTCTGTTCTAAATACTTTTGATAATTGCTCGGTTTTAATCATGATAGTTATTGTTTAATGTTGATGTTTAAATGTTTTGTTATTTATTCTGATAAAGTACTTTGCTTAAAATATGCCAAACTTGTAAGTGTTTGATATGGTGTATTTAATGATTTTTGTTTATTTCCAATGTGTCTAATTTATAGACAAGTGTGTAAAAATATTTGATAGGCAATTGTTGAATTCCTTATCCATCAATGGTTTTTATAAAGTTGGTAAAACGTTCTTCGCACGTATTCCCTTCTATCTCAATACTCGGAATGGTACCTATTTCTTCGTTGGAGCTACCATCGGCATTTAGCCCCATTATTCCTGGATAACGGATTACAATACCACTGTGGGGTAAAGTGAATAAAAAAGGATCAGAACCAACACCATCACCTCCTGTGGTTTCTCCCACTACTTTAGCAAAACCAGTGTTAATACAGAAGTTAGCAAATGCTTCTGAAGAGGAATATACATTGTGGTCGGCTAGTACATAAATTTTCCCCCTATAATGAATAGATTTTTTATTGGGATGTAAAGACCAACTTGATTTCTTAAACAGATAGTCATCTTCATATAATTCTTCTGGCATGTTGTATAGAGGAACACTATCAATAGGCATTCCTTCTAATTGGCCAGCAAAGTTGTAAAATTCAGCATTATCTTTAAACGCTGTGTAAGATGAATAATTCAATGTTGTGTTAGAGATATACGGTACAATATTTTGCTGCCAGTAACGCGTATCTCCGCCACCGTTTCCTTGTATATCAATAATTAGGTTTTCGTAGTTATTTAGGTTTTCGTAAAACTTGAGTAAAGCTTTTTTGTCTGCTTTTACATGCTCATACGAAAACGATTTAATATGCATTACAGCTAAGCTTTGAGCTTCAAATATTTCGAAAGTGAGGTTTGCAGTAGCTTCTGTATTTTCTGTGGTTTTTTTACTTTTCTTACTGGGGTGCAATTCTTGGTATATGTGTGCCCAATATTGATTCTTTTGTTTGGCATCGTTTTTCTTTAATTCTTGTAGATGTCTTTTGTACGATTTATGAGTCCACGATATCATTCTATATCGTGTAAACATATAATTGTAATACACAGTTGGCAATAAATCAGCGTGACCGCAATTGAGCTCATCCATAATGGCATCAATTTCTGCCAAATATTGTTTGTTGTTTTGTGTTTGGCTAATTCTAGTTTTATAAGCCTCGTAATTACCCAACCAATCAACCTGGTTTAAGCGTTTATTTACTTCGAAATACGGGAATGCCCCCTTTAGTTGAAAATATAAACTATCAAAGTCGGCTACTTTTTGTTCGGTGCTTAATGGGTTAGGGTTTGTTGCATTAACATTTGGAGATAGCACTAGGGCAATAATTGCGATAAATATAGTTCTACTGAATGATAACATAATAAATTAGTTTAGAGTGTTTATTGTTATCAATGCTATATCTGAAAATGTGCCAAATATTTAATGTGTTGAAAATTAAGGTATATGCTTTTGTGGATATTTGTATTGTGTCAATTTATTTAACACCTAGTGTAAAAATATTTGATAGCTAAGTAGGTGATTAAAGTGAGTAATTGGGAAATCCATTATCATTTGATGAAAGCTTCCCTGAACCCAAGTGAGCTCGTAACTATTTGATGATGGCTTCACTGAGCCCAAGGGAACTCATAACTATTTGATGATGGCTTCCCAGAACCCAAGGGGACTCATAACTATTTGATGATGGCTTCCCTGAGCCCAAGGGGACTTATAACTATTTGATGATGGCTTCCCAGAACCCAAGGGAGCTCATAACTATTTGATGATGGCTTCCCAGAACCCAAGGAAGCTCGTAACTATTTGAAGATAGCTTCCCTGAACCCAAGGGAACTCATAACTATTTGATGATGTCTTTACTGAGATCAAAGGGGCGAATTATTATTTGATAATTATTGTATAGCGTCATCGCGCGGTACAAAGCGATCTCAAGGCAAGCAGTTAAACATGGCGCCTTGAGATGGCCGCGTTCCTCGCCATGACGAGGCGCAAAGAATCTCAATAATTAAAATACTTATTTTTAAATTTGCCTAATGCCTAATGCCTAATGCCTAATGCCTAATGCCTAATGCCTAATGCCTAATGCCTAATGCCTAATGCCTAATGCCTACTGTCTATCCCAACTAAAACACAATCTTCTCGTTATCGCCAAACATATCGTAATTCGATGTAATAACTTGTTCACCGGGCTCTAGACCTTCAATAACTTCGTAGAAACGTGGGTTTTGTCGCCCAATTTTTATGTTGCGCTTGGTGGCAAATTCGCCAGAAGGATCGAGCACAAAAATCCACTGTCCGCCTGTGTTTTGAAAGAAACTACCACGCGGAACCAAAATGGCATCGCTAGAGTCGCCTAACTGCAAACGAACGTGATACGATTGTCCGGTTCTAATATTGCTTGGTCGTTCGCTGGTAAAAACCATATCCACAGTAAAACGTCCGTCTCTCACCTCGGGATATACCTTTTTAACGCGCAGTTGGTATTCTTTGCCGTTGCGATCAAAACTCGCCGTTAAATCGCGACGAACCCTTTCGATATAATGCTCATCAACCTTGGCCACAATTTTATAATCGGTAAGCACATTAATTTGCCCAATTCGGTTCCCTCTTGATATCGATTGTCCAATCTCGGCATCCAATAAACCCAACTGACCATCAACCGAAGCCTTTACCTCAAGGTTTTCGATGCGCTGACGCACCAAGGCCAAATTAGCCTCCATATTATCCAAGTTATCTTGCATGCGATCAACTTGTATGGCTCTGTAAATAGAATCTTGGTTGTATTGTTCCATCCTGAGGGCATAATGTTTATTGGCAATTTCGTAATCTTCCTTGGCCATTAAATAATCCTCTTGCGAGATAAGGCCATCCTTATATAATTTTTCGTTTTGCGAGTAAGCTCTTTTCTTCCTTATCACATTGTACGATACGTTAACTAGTTCCTGTTTGTTGGCAATTTTCTGCTGCTCTAAAGTCACCATGGTATTGCGCAAAAAGTTCTCTTGCTCGGCCAAATTCGCCTGACTATTTAAAATAGATAGGTTTAAATCGGGGTTCGATAAACGTAGTATCACATCACCTTTTTTCACTTCGGCACCCTCTTCAATTAATTTTTCTTCAACGCGTCCGCCTTCAACAGCATCAAGGTATATTACCGAAATAGGATCAACATGCGACATTAAACGAATGTAATCGGCAAAGTTATTTTGCGTTACCGCAGAAACCGTGAGTCTATCTTTGTTGGCTCTATAGGTGGAAACGTGTGTTGTACCAAAAGCATAGTACACAATGCTTAAAAATGTGATGGTAGCTATGGCAATATATATATGTTTTTTCTTGAGCCCATTTTTTTGCTCTATCTTTTTATCCATTCCCATTGTAGTAGTATTTTTAGTGCCTAGGCTGATGACAGAAGGCAGTAGTTTAAGTTTATCTTTTTTTCGTTAAATCTATATTTATAATAATTAGATACTCAATAAAGCATCTCCCGTGGCAAAATAACTGAGCCACATACCCTGTATGGCCAAATCGGCATTAGCCTGACTGAATTCATTTTTGGCATTTAGTAAGCGCATTTGGCTGGCAAATAATTCCGTGGTGTTGGCTAGGCCGAGCTCAAATTTCTTTTCCATTTCCTGGTAAGCTATCGAGGCATACGATAATTTTTCTTGAGCTGCATTTACCAAACGTAAAGCGGCATTGTAATTAATGCAAACCTGCTCAATATCGCGATACACCATTTGCAAAGTTTGTTCTACCTGCAACTGCTGATTGCTTTTATTTATTTTGGCAATTTTTATTTCCGATCGGTTGTTTAAGCGCGTAAAAATAGGAATGCTTAAGTAAGCCGATATGTATTGGTTATTGTTGTTTTTAAGTTGGGTTTTGTACGGGTCGTCGTTAATATCGGTATAAACCGATTGTATGCCAGCCTGCATATTAATGCTTGGCATAAAATCACCCCTTGCTGTGGAAACCTGATATTTGGCCACTGCTAATCGGGCTTCTTCTTCTTTAATTCGTGGTAAATTATTGGCTGCTAAAGTATATACCGAATCCACCATGGCTACCTCTGTTTGTAATGGAATAAAAGGAGGTTTTATGGGGCTAATTGAATCGGTATTTTTATAATTCATAACCCTATACAAGTTACTGCGTGCAAAGGTCACTTCGTTCTCGGCAATTATCAGATTGTATTCATCATTACTCAACTGACTTTTTATTTCAATGCGTTCCACTTCCGAGGCCTTACCAATTTCGAGGAATTTCTCAATGCGTTGCAATTGCTGTTCCGATAAGGACAATTGTTCTTGAGCGGCATTCTCCTTGTCAATGCTAATAATCAATTTGTAGTAACAATCTGCTACTTCTAAAATCAACTCGTTTCGGGTGTTTTGTTCCGAACTGATGCCCGCCTTTAGTGCATATTTTTGAGCTCTAAGGGTATTTTGCTTTTTTAAACCATTAAATATGGCCAAGGAACTTTGTGCGTATAAAGAGTTCTGGTAATTGTCGTCGAAAAAATAACTGTTATTATCCGGGTTGGCCGATCGCCCCATATTATAACTAGCGTTACTACCTGCATATAAATTGGGTAAAAAATCGCCTTTGGCTTGTGTAACACGATGCTCCTGAATGCGTCTGTTGTTTTCGCTCACTTGCATACTAATGTTATGCTCTTGCGCATAATTAACGCAGTCGCTCAGGCTCCATGTTTTTTGTGCAGTGCTCCATTGGTTGAGGCCAATTATTGTTAATACTGTAAGTAGGTATCTTAGATTTTGCATGAGTTCTGATTATTATTTGCCAGATCTAATACCTAAAGTGTACCAAAATCGCAAATAATAACAAATCAATTACTTATGATTTTGGCTTTATTTTAAACTGTAAAAAAAATGGACAGGTATTGTCAATTTTCTACACACTTAATTATCTTTGATACAATACTTCATATAAATCATAATCGATGCCTACTACTGGAAATATACTTATTGTTGATGACAATACAGGCGCCCTTTCGGCCCTAGAACTCTTACTCGAAGATTATTTTGATCACATAAAAACGCTATCACACCCTGATGGGATGCTCACTGCCTTAGCGAAGAAAAAGTACCATGTGGTATTGCTCGATATGAATTTTAATGCGGGTGTAAACTCGGGTAACGAAGGTTTTTATTGGTTAGATCAGATCAAAGCCAATTATCCAGACATATCGGTGGTTATGTTTACGGCCTATGGCGATGTTGAATTGGCCGTGAAAGCAGTAAAGGATGGTGCCACTGATTTTTTATTGAAGCCATGGGATAATGCCAAAATGATTATTACGCTTCGCAATGCCGCCAAGCTAACCATGCAACAAGATGAGGTAAGTGAATTGAATGAAAAGAATTCGGCCTTAAAAAAAGCTGTAATGCCCGAGGTATCTAACATCATAGGTAAGTCAAAGCCCATGGAAGAGATGAAAACACTGATTCAGAAAGTGGGTGCCACCGATGCCAGTGTTTTAATTACAGGTGAAAACGGAACGGGAAAAGAAATGGTAGCGCGTTCCTTGCATGCCTGTTCACCACGAGCCAAGCAACTTATGGTGTCTGTTGATATGGGCGCTATTGCCGAGTCACTTTTCGAAAGTGAATTGTTTGGTCATGTAAAAGGGAGTTTTACCGATGCCAAGGAAGATAGAATTGGTAAAATTGAAATGGCCGATAAAGGCACCTTATTTTTAGATGAGATAGGGAATATTCCACTCAATCTGCAGGCCAAGTTATTAACAGCCATTCAAACTCAAACCATTTATAAAGTAGGATCAAATAAACCCATTAAGGTTGATTTTAGGTTGATATCCGCCACTAACAATAATCTCAATCAAATGGTGGAGGATCAACTGTTCCGTCAGGATTTACTATTCCGTATTAATACCATACAAGTAGAAGTGCCAGCACTGCGCCAACGCGGTAACGATGTGGTGTTAATTGCCAATTATTATTTAGATAAATTAAGCAAGAAATACAAGAAGAATGATTTGAAGCTGAGTGCTGAAGCTACCGAAAGACTGAAAACGCACACTTGGCCAGGAAATGTAAGAGAGCTGGAGCATGCCATTGAGAAAGCCGTGATTTTATCCGACTCCAATGAAATTGAGTCCACTCTGTTTTCGTTCCAAAGTGCGGTGAGTAGTCCTAGTTTTGATACCGACATGACCATTGAAGAAATGGAGCGAGAGCTGATTAAATCGAGTGTCGATCAGTATGGCGACAACCTTTCTGCCGTAGCTAAAAAATTGGGTATAACCCGACAAACATTGTACAATAAGCTCAAAAAATATCAAATCTAATTTTACCCGATAAAAAACCTTCTATGTTCAAAAATGTCAAATTTGAAATAATTGCTTGGCTTGTTGGCCTAATAAGCGCATCAATAATCGCCACCATTAAATTATATCCGCATCATTACATCCTATTGATCTGCTTTATTCTTGGCATAATCACCCTTTCTGTTTGGCGTTTTTTATACTTGTTCGATGAGGGAAACCGCAAGTTGAGTTATTTTATCAATTCGGTCCGTAATAAAGATACCACCTTAAACTTCCCCGATGATTTACCCATAAAAAGCAGCGGTCAGCTCAATAAGGCACTGAATCAGCTGAACCAAATGTTAAAGAAAATACAGATGGACTCAGTGGCTGAGGAGCATTATTTACAAGCGATTATTGATCAATCGCCCACGGGGTTAATGGTGCGCGACGAACAGCAAAAAATCATACTAGCCAATAAGTCGGTGCGTGACTTATGTAAGCTGCCGAGCATTTATCACCTCAATCAGTTCGATAGAGTATCTGCTCGACTAAAGCAAATTGTTGCCAACATCACACCAGGCGATAGTAAGCTCGAGAATATCACCATCTATCAGCAAAAACAACAATTGTCGTTTCAAGCATCAGCTATCAGAATGCGCCAACGGGATTTGACTTTAATATCCATCCGCAACCTACAAGTTGAACTCGACGAAAAGGAAATTGAAAGTTGGGTGAAACTCATTAGAGTCTTAACACATGAAATCATGAACTCCTTGGCTCCAATCACATCCATCAGTCAAACCCTAAGTAACTTATCTGATCAGGATATCAGTGACGAAAAAAAACTAAGCAAAGCCCAAAAAGGTTTAAAAGTAATCAACAATCAAGCAGAGGGATTAATACAATTTGTGAATACCTACCGTTCGCTCACACAGATTCCCACACCTAAATTAGAAAGCTTCAATTTAAAAGAAGAAGTGGAGCAATGGGTGGCTTTGGGTAAGGAATATTGCCCTGATATTGTTTTTAATATCCAAGTAAAGGAAGTTCAAATTACATCAGATAAGCAAATGCTGTCACGCGTTTGTACCAACTTAATTAAAAATGCCTGTGAAGCGCTTAAAAATACCCCTTCACCACAAGTAGTTATCGTTTATAAACAAGGTAAACTCAGCATCTCCAACAATGGCCCTCAGATTGAAGATGAGGTGCTCGAGAATATATGGGTGCCATTTTTTACAACCAAGAATAATGGTAGTGGTATTGGCTTAAGTTTATGTAAGCAAATCATCAAAAAATTGAATGCTACAATTTCTGTTATCAGTAATAACGATATCACTACCTTTTCAATTCAGTTTAATTAGTGTTTTACTTTCATGTAGTCCTTAGAAAGCTTATAGGTATTTGGCTGCTCCATAAAGATCTTCTTTTAGATTAAATGTAATCAAGTAATCAATAGTTGCAACTAACGGTGTAATTAGGGCAATTAAATTCTTCGTTTCTTTTTTTGTTAGAATAAGTATTAACTAGGGTGGTTAGGCCGTTATTGACGGGGCTTTTGTGCCTTCTTAGAAGGATATTATCTTTTAAATTATTTTCAGTGTTTTATATAAATTGCAAAATGTGAATGTTTCTTAATTAGATGAATGTTTTAACTATAATAGGGTGGGTGAAGTTAATGCTCAGTGTGATAGGTATTTGTAGTGTTGTATTGTGTATTTACCGCTGTTTGTTTTTTATTACACCACCCTTGATTGCCTTGTTTACCGCTTTCATTTCAAGTCTTACTCCATATTCTATTAACATTTATTAGGATAATTTTGGAAAGTGAAATATTGTTGACCTTTCTTACTAAGGAGTTCGAGTATTTCATTAATCCGAAATTTATGTAAAAAAACAATTATTATGAAGAAACTAAGTTGTATGCTTAGCCTTTCAAATAGGTGGGTGATTCTGCTTATTTTGAGTCTTACTAGCATTGGAGTCTTTGCCCAGCAAAGTTTTATTACAGGTACAGTAACAAGTGCCGAAGATGGTTTGCCTATTCCAGGGGTAAGTGTAGTGGTTAAAGGAACTACTACCGGAACCATTACCGATATGGACGGTAAGTACAATATTAAGGTGTGGCAGGGTAAAGAATTGCTATTCAGTTTTATTGGTATGAAGAATACCACTGTAATTGCTGAAGGGGGTGTTATTAATGTAAAAATGGAACCGGAGTCAATTGGACTCGAAGAAGTAGTTGCCATTGGTTATGGTACTCAAAAGAAAAAGGAGCTTACAGGTGCTGTAGTTCAGGTTAAATCTGATGAAATTACTAAGATTGCTACCTCCGACCTTGGAGATGCTTTACAAGGTAAGGTAGCTGGTGTAAGTGTACAATCAAGTTCTGGTGCACCAGGTGAGGGATCTAATATTCAAATTCGAGGTGTTGCCACAAGTTTTGAAGGTTCTAATAATAACCCGCTTTATATTGTTGATGGTATCCCGTATGATGGAGATCCAGGATTGAGTCCTAATGAAATTGAAACTATCGATGTACTTAAGGATGCTGCATCAGCTGCTGCATATGGTACTCGTGGTGCTGCTGGGGTTATTTTAATAACTACAAAACAAGGTAAAGCGGGCGATGTTAAAGTTTCGTATAATGGATACTATGGTATTCAGAATATTACATCAGAAATGCCTTTGGTTGGTTTTGATGACTATATGTATATTGAGTCATTAAACCAAATTACACAGAGTCCTGAAAAAAATGCTGAAAATGATTTTTGGTATACTCTAGAGCAGTCACCTCACCAAATGAGTAATGATAACAGTATTATGGATGTGGTTCAGCAAGATAATGCTGCTATTCAAAATCACAGTATTCAATTATCCGGAGGGCAGAAGAATTTAACTGCAAGTGCTGTATTAAACTACTTCTCTCAAGATGGTACTTTAATTAACTCAGGTTATGAAAGAATGAATGGAAGAGCCAACCTTAATTTTCAGAAAAATAAATTAAGAGTTAGAGCTGGTTTTGGTTTTAGTGTTGATGAAAAGAAAAATGCGCCTTACGGCATTTTGTATGAAGCTTATAAATTTAAGCCTCATAGTGATATGGTTGATCCTAATAACCTATCTTTTACCAATAGTGGGACTGATGAGAATGAAATTAATAACGCAAGTAGGTTAGCAATTTTATTCTCCCAAGAAGATGTTACAAAGGGTAAAGCATTTAATGCAAATACAAATATTAATTATCAAATAGTAAAGGGCCTAAATTTAACTTACACATTTGGAGCTAACTACAAAAATACTTTTAGAAAGCAAGTTGTACCATTATTTCAAATATATGATGCCAATGGTGATTTAAGAAATCAAACAACACGTTCTAGCATTAAGAATACTTCAGGAATATCTAGTAAAATTACTTCTGAGGTGGGTGCTAATTACACTAAAAAGTTTGGTAAGCACAAAATTAAATTATTAGGAGTGTATACCTATGAAAGAATGGAATACGGTCAGCATTTAGGTGTTAAGTATGACATTCTGAATAATGGAGTAACGGTTTTAAATGGTGGTAGTACTGAGCCTAATGCCGAGTCTGGTATGAGTATCTGGACACAGGATCGTACTACTACTTTAATAGGTTTATTAGGTCGTGTAAATTATGATTATAAAGGAAAGTATTTAGTTACTGCGAGTGTTAGACGAGATGGATCATCTAAGTTTGGTAGTGATGAGCGTTGGGGGGTTTTTCCAGCATTCTCGGCAGGTTGGAATATTTCAGACGAGCCTTTTTGGTTAGGAGTTAAAGATGTTGTGAATGTGATGAAATTAAGAGCAAGTTGGGGTACTGTAGGTAATCAAAACTTTGGAGATTATTTATATTCGCCTGCAGTTACAACAGGTAAAGATTACGTATTTGGTCCTGAAACAAATGAGTATCTTGTTTTAGGGGCTACGCAGACAGCTTATGCAAACCCTTATGTGAAATGGGAAACTTCAGTTTCTTCTAACTTAGGGTTGGATGTTTATATGTTGAATAACAAAGTAAACTTTACTGCAGAGGTATATAACACTGAGAAACAAAATATGCTTTTCCCATTTCAAGTACCTGCATCTGCAGGAGTAGGAACAGGAAGTGGTTCAACGGTACCTTTAAATATTGGGGATATGAGCAATAGAGGGCTTGAACTTTCAGCAGGATACAGGCATTCTGGTAAATTTACATGGGGTATCAATGGAACTTTTTCTAAAAATATGAATAAGGTTAGCATGCCTGGTGATATTAATATATCATACTACACAGACGGTAAGCCTGTTGCAAATGGACAGAATAATTATGTGGTAACTGCTCTTGCAGATGGTTATGAGGCAGGTGCTTTTTTTATGATGCCTACTGATGGTATTATAAATACAGAAACCAAATTGGCCGAAGCTCAAAAAATTAGAGCGGATGCAAAAATGGGAGACCTTTTCTATGTGGATACAAATGGCGACGGAGAATTAAGTGATGCTGACCGTGTTTATGCAGGTAGTGGTATGCCAGATTGGGAAGCAGGTATAAATTTTGATATTGCTTATAAAGGTTTCGATTTTAATATGCAATGGTATGCGTCGGTTGGTAATGAGATTATTAATGGTAGTAAGTTAACAGCCTACTTTAGTAAAACTCATGAAGATATGTTGTATCAATGGACTGAGAATAACCCATATTCTCAAATACCTATAAATAGAGGACGTGATCATATTAATTATGCATCTTTTGCAGATATATGGGTTGAAGATGGTTCTTTCTTACGTTTACGTAATGTCATATTAGGTTATACAATTCCTAAAAAGTTAACTAGCAAAGCTAAAATATCTAAATGCCGTGTTTATTTGGCAGCACAAAACCCTATTACCATAACAAAGTATGATGGTTATGATCCTGAGATTGGTAGTAATGGACTTTCAAAAAGGGGCTTAGATGTAGGTAACTACCCAGTTGCTGCACAGTATCGTGTAGGTGTACAGCTTGATTTTTAATATTAAAAAGAACTAAAAATGAATTACAAAATATTATTACTATTATCCGTATTCGTTGGAGGCTTGTTATTTCACTCTTGTTCAGATGATGTACTAGAACAAGTGAACCCTAACAAAATTACAACGGATTCATTTTGGAAAACACAAGATGATTGTGAACGTGGTGTAAATGCCATATACAATGCCTTTAAGGATAAAAACTTAATGGCAATGAGAGCTGAAAGTAATCGTTCCGACATGGGACATAAGTATGCCAATGACAACGAAAACTCATTTTATTTAAAAACATATAACAATTCGAAGCCAGAGATTGAAGGTAAGTGGGCTGCTATTTATACGGGTATTTTTAGAGCGAATCAGGCACTAGAGGGTTTGATTCAATTTAAAGAAGAAAATCCCGAAGTTGATGAAGTTCTATGGAATAACTGGTATGCTCAAGCTTTATTCTTTAGAGGGTTATTTCATTTTTATGCTTATAGTTCCTTTAACGATGGTGAAGTGCCTATTAGAGATATAGTTCCTCAAGTGCTTGAGGATTATCAAATTCCTGTTAGTCCGGCTAAAGATGTTTTTAACTTTTTTATGTCCGATTTAAAACAAGCTTACGTAGAAAATATGTTGCCAAACACTTGGAATGATACCGATCCAGGTAGGATTACAAGAGGAGCCGTTGCTGCTGTTATTGGCCAAGCTTACTTATACGAAGCAAATTATGATTCTGCAAAATTCTACTTTGAGGATGTTATTAATAATTCAGCATATGGTTATGCATTAACTGAAGACCTAAGGGATAATGTAGGTAAAACAAATGAATTAAATTCTGAAGCTATATTAGAAATTGTTTATTCTGAAAATCTAAAGCCAGAACAACAAGCGAGTGCAGCAGATGGTGTTTCCGCAAAATATGGTGACGATGTAAGTCCAATCGAAACGCAATGGGGACAAGCTGCAATGTATCCGGCTTATTGGTTACAAATGGCTTATAAAAATGACCCTATGGATTCTACAGATGCTCGTAACCTTACACCTGAAATTGATATTATTACAGGTGAGGCAACGGACAATGAAGTGCTTAGAAAGCATAACCTGAGAGCTTCTGCCTATATTGCTTTTGTTGATGATGAAGCAGCGCAATATTATTTAGAAAGACCAGCTCTTGCCTGGGTTTTTAATAATAAGAGTACTGCTGCATTTAAAATGATGTCAAATTGTAACGAATATACCTACTTAGATTCTCGTCCGAATTCAACAACTTTTAAATCAGGTGTTAACTATAGAGTACTTCGTTTGGCTGATATTTATTTAATGTACGCTGAAGCTTTAATAGAAGGTGGAGATAATGATGGTGGTGTTGCACAAGCCTTATCTTATATTAATAAAGTTAGATATAGGTCTGCACTTCAGCTTTTTGGTACCGTTAGCGAATGGACGGATCATGGTAAAACCTATGATGGTCTTACTTATGATGCTCAAATGGTAATGGAAAAATTAATGTATGTTGAGCGTCCACTTGAAATTTCAATTCTAGGTCATGCCTCTCGTCATATGGATTTACGTCGTTGGGGAGTTTATAAAGAAAGATTTCAGGAGTTAGCAACTCACAGGTATGCTTTTGGTTCTTATCCTCAAGAAAAATGGACGGTTGAACCAGATGGAACCAGAAAATATGTTTACCCTAATAATGAGGAAAAAATTATTAATCCTGATGGTGGTAGCCCAATTATACGTTGGGGATCGATATTATACTTTGATAACTATTTTGATAATGCAGTAGGTTGGAATGGCAATCCTCCAAACGCTGGCGCTTTTGATACAGAATATGAGCAAGCTGCATCTAACTATATCGAAAGTCAGCATGCATACTGGCCTATACCTCTGGTTGAAGAAACGAGTAACCCAAAAATTTACGATAAATAGGAAAGCAATGAAAAAAATAAATTTATTATATATACTAATCATGTTTATAGCTTTTGTAAGCTGTAATGATGAGTATGTTGCGCCGAACAGTTTCACGGATGTGTCGTGGTATTCTCCTACTTTTAAGGGAAATGATTTTGATAGGTATCCTCTTCTAGGACAAAGAGATTATTTCTCAATTGTAGATATTTCTCAAGGAGAAGAGGAGCATAAATGGGAATTATTAAATGATAGTATTTTCTTTTTAGAAGGGGAAATTGTTAGAAACGATACTACACTGGCAGAAAAAGTTGCCGGAGGTGGTATGGTAGGAGATGTATCAGAAGATAAAACAGTTCATTTATATTTCCCAAAGGGAGGTATACAAAGTGTACGTCTTTATAACACTTTTGAAGAAGAGGTTACTTTTAAAGCAAAGGATACTACATTAACTTCTGTATTTGACGAAAAGTTAGGCCTGCATGTATTCGAACATATATTTACTGTTGATGTGTATCACGATGTAGTGGCTAAATATAGAGTTTACAGAGAGAACGGTGATGAAATAGATTTGTCAGGATCTGATACCATTACAATTGATATAGCCAATAGAGAAAAGTTATATTTTGCCCAAAATGTTGACTCAATTTACCACATTACAGGTGTTAACTGGCAATTTCCTAAAGCAGTACCTTCAACTTCTTCCCAAGATTCAGTTGCTGTCACTTTTTATACTCCTGGTGTAGTTAAGAATATTGCATTTACAGCATCACGCAGCGGACAGAATATTCCTCCGGGTAGCGATAGAGTAATTTTACCATTGATTATCAATGTTGGAGATGGGCCGTTTACTCCTGTTGAAATAACTAAAGGTGATGCAACAACATTAAAAGTACAATTAAGCGGGTCTCTTGATGGAAACCTAAGCTCAAGTGATTTTACAGTAGTAGCTAAAAATGCTGATTTAGGTCAGGACTTCAATATTGATGTTGCATCTGTAACTATGGAACAAGATAATTCACTTGCGGTACTTACCTTAAGTGAGTCTATATATGTGAATGATGAAGTACATGTATCTTATGTAGGAACAGGCCATAAAGCTACGGATAAGAGACCATTAGAACCAGGTACAGTTATTTTAGCACCAATTCCTCCGATAAACAATGTTAATGATGGTGGTTTTGAGGCAGGCTCAGGTAAGTGGATTTCGCCTCCTAGTTTTGAAGGTGGTAGGGTGACTGATCCTGCTAGCTATTCAACAGACTACGCTGAGGATGGAATGTATAGCATGCATGCTATAAAAACTGCCGGTGGTCAAACTGCTTTCTCTAATGGTTCTGGTTTTGTTTTAGAAGAAGGTGTTACTTATACATATTCTTTTAGCTATTACGCGATAAGTACTAGTAAAGAAGGAGGTGCATTTGAAGCACGTATATCCCCATTATTAGATAATGGCAACGTGCAAGAGTCGAAACTTGAAGGAGCTTGGAATGGTTTAAATGGTCTTAAAATTGGGGAATGGACAACTAAATCGTATACTATTGTAGGTGATGGTAAAAAGTATACAGTTGCAGTACTTTTCTATGGTGGTTCTGCTGTTGAAGTTTATTTTGATAACTTCTCTGTTGTAGCAAACAATAATCGACCAATGCCTTAAAGGGTTTAACAATAGAAAGACAATCCCATATATGGGATTGTCTTAGGTATAAAAATGTTTAAAATAAGATTATGAAAAAAAATATAAAGTTATTATTAGGTGCACTGGTTATGGTGTTCACCTTATATAATTGTAAAGAGGAAGCAGATCCAAAGCCTGATATTAGTTTAGTGCCTGTATATTCTCTTGTTAATATAGATGGTATGGCTGATCCAATCATCAATATTTATCAAGAGCAGCCAATTGTAACAGTTCGTGAAGGGAATAAAATTACATCTCTATTAGCTTCTGAATATAGTGACAGTACTATTGTTGATAGTATATTTAAATTACGTGTTACAACATGGGAAGAGATTACAATGGTAGAGAAGTTTGATGAAGTTGCAGAATATGAAATTGAAGATTATGAGCCTGAAGAATATATTTCAGATACATATCTGCGTAAATATATTATTCTCGCAGAAGACCATATGGATACTGCAGTAAATGTTGGATCGATGGATTTGTTTACTGAACATATTCATTACAATAGATATGTTGAGAAGGCGCTAATAGGCGAAGAGATTGATAATGTGATTAAGGATTTGGGCATTGTCACAGATTCAGTAGATACTGGTGATGAGATTATTGGGATTTCTTATGAATTGGCAATCTGTCAGGATACCGTTATAACACAAATGAACGAAACAAAAACTCTTGAGTTAGAAGAAAAGGAAGTGTTTTATTAACAAAATTTGCTAAAAAATTTATTAAGCTCCAATCTATTAAGGTTGGAGCTTTTTGTTTTGTATAAGTCCATATCTCTTGTTTTTTCTGATGTAAAATTAATAATTTCATACTTCTATTTATAGTAACATACGTTAGTTGGTAGTCAATTAATAATTATTTCCAAAGCCGAAAAAAACTTAATTTTTTATATTCGTATGCTGCTCAGTACATTTTCATGCCTAATAACTACGATGTATATATAAACTAGATTATTAGTGTATTTGATTTTGCATTTACCCCTGTTTGGTTAATTGTACATCCCCTCTAAATAGTGTATTTTACCACCTTATATTCAATCCCTACTCTATACTTCATTAACATTTATTAGGATAGTTTTGGCCATATGAGTTACGTTGTAGTACTGCGCATACTGCTAGTATCAGGGGTTTATTAAAATTAAATAGAATTATGGAAGAACGGAATCGAGTGTTTAAATCCTCAAGGAGGTGGATGCTTACGCTTTTTATAGCTTTGCTAAGCATGGGTGCTTTTGCCCAACAAAGTATTATAACTGGTGTTGTTACCAGTACAGAAGATGGCTTACCTATACCAGGGGTAAGTGTTGTTGTAAAAGGAACTTCAAATGGTACAATTACTAACATTGATGGTAAATTTAGTGTTAAGGTTTGGCAGGGAAAAGAGTTGGTATTTAGTTTTGTTGGGATGGAGACCCAAACAATAGTTGCCAAAGGAGGAGTAATTAACGTAGATATGCAGCCTGAATTATTTGGTTTGGATGAAGTAGTTGCTATTGGTTACGGTACGCAAACCAAAAAGGAGATTTCCGGTGCTGTAGTACAAGTAAAGTCTGAGGATTTAACTCGTATTGCTACTGCTGATATTGGTACAGCCCTGCAGGGTCAGGTGGCTGGTGTAAATGTACAAGCGAGCTCGGGAGAACCGGGTGCAGCCTCAAATATCCAAATTAGAGGAGTGAGCTCAATTGATGGTTCTAATAATCCGCTTTACGTAGTTGATGGTATTCCTCAAGATGGTAATCCTAATTTGAGTACCAACGAGATTGAAACAATGGATATTCTTAAGGATGCAGCTTCGTGTGCTATTTATGGAACTAGAGGTGCTGCAGGGGTTATTTTAATTACAACTAAACAAGGAGAATCTGGAACCTTAAAAATTAATGTAGATAGCTACATGGGGATTCAAAAAATTACATCAGGTATTGAATTGATGGGTTTTGAAGATTATTGGTACGGTCAATATATTCGTAATTTACAAGGAAATTCCAATACAACTTTGGATCATATGTGGACTCAATTACGAAACGACCCTAATCAGTTTACTCATAATACACAGTTAATTGATGTTATTCAGAATGATAATGCTCTTATTCAAAACCACAGTGTAAATATCTCTGGTGGTCAAGAGAATCTTCGTTTTAGTGTTGTTGCTTCTTACTTTGATCAAGAGGGGATATTGATAAACTCAGGTTATGAGCGTTTTAACTTGCGATCAAATATCAATTTTAGTAAGAAGAAGTGGCAGTTTAATATGGGATTAGGTATGGTTGTTGACGAAAAACAAAGCCCCCCATTCCAATTATTATATGATGCATATAAATACAAGCCATTTCAACAACCACTGGATCCTAATGATAATTCAGTTGCAAATGCAGGAACAGGAACAGATGATGGAAACATGCAGCAGCTAGGTAATTTAATGTATAAGTTTTTACAAACTGACGTTAAAAACGGAGAAAACTTCAATGGTAATTTTAATATAAAATACAACATTGCAAAAGGTTTTGATTTTAACTCGCGTTTTGGTGCTAAATATGCAAACTCAACACGTGTAGTCATTAACCCTCCAATTTATATATATAATAATGATGGAGATAGAATTGAGAACCCGCAAAATAGATCACAAATAAGAAATACTGCCGATAGAAGTACGAGTATGACATGGGAAAACTCGTTAACGTACACTAAAAAAATTAAGGATCATAAATTACGATTACTAGGAGTATTTTCAACAGAGAAGCATACCTATAGCCAGTTTACTGGTAGTAGAATGGACTTGGTGTCAGGAGATGTTTATGTGCTTAATGGTGGAACCAATGATCCAAATGCAACTTCTGGTTTTGGCCGTTGGGGGCAGGATAGAGAAAGTACTTTGGTTGGTATGTTAGGTCGTGCACAGTATGATTATAAAGGCCGTTATTTGTTTAGCGCTAGTGTGCGTAGGGATGGATCTTCTCGTTTTGCAAAAGAAAATAGATGGGGAATATTTCCATCAGCTTCAGCAGCATGGAATGTTGCCGATGAGGCATTTTGGACAAATGTTAAGAAAACTGTGAATGCCTTTAAAGTAAGAGCAAGTTTAGGTACTACAGGAAATCAAAATTTTGGTGATTATATCAACAATGCAAATATTGAAACGGGTTATGATTACCCATCTGCTAATGGTACTTTGGTTACAGGTTTGATACAGCAATTTTATGCAAATCCAGATATTAAATGGGAAACCACACAGCAAGTAAATTTTGGTATTGATATGGGTATGTTTAAAAACCGCTTATCCCTAAATGCTGATATCTACCAGTCGAATAAACGTGATATGTTATTTCCACGTTTGATGCCCTTATCTGCCGGATCAGGGCAAAATCAAACCATCACGCTTAATGTAGGCGATATGGTTAATAAAGGTGTAGAGCTTTCTTTGGGCTGGCGTAATTCAGGTAAAATTAAGTGGGGTGTGAATGGAACTTTCACGAAAAACTTAAATGAAATTACGCGTATGGCTGGCGATATGAATTCATATATCTTGTTTAACGACGGATGGGCTGTTAATAATGAACAGAAAATATCAGGTATTCAACAAGGCTATGAAGCAGGAGCATTTTTTGTTATGCCAACAGATGGTATTGTAAATACCCAAGAAAAGCTAGCAGAATATCAGCGTATAAGACCTGAGGCTAAAATGGGTGATTTAATTTATGTTGATACTAATGGTGATGGAATTATAGATGATTCAGATAGAGTTTACGGAGGTAGTGGTATGCCTGATTTTGAATTAGGTTTAAATGCGAATGCATCCTACAAGGGGTTTGATGTTTCTATGCAGTGGTATGCTTCAATAGGTAACGATATTGTCAACGGATCTAAAATTTACGCCATGCAGTATGAAACACATGCTGATTATATCTACCAATGGTCAGAGAATAATCCGTACGCTGGTATCCCGGCTCAGCGCGGGAGACAAGATATGAACGTTAGTAGTGTTGCTGATATATGGGTTGAAGATGGTTCTTTTGTACGCCTTCGAAATGTAACTCTAGGATATACTATTCCTGCGCAAAAACTAAAAAAAGCCGGAATCTCAAAATTAAGAATTTATATCGCTAGTGATAACCCGCTTACATTAACAAAATATGGAGGTTATGACCCTGAAGTTGGGGGTAATGGATTAGCTACAAGAGGACTAGATAAAGGTAATTACCCAATTGCTTCGCAATACCGAATAGGACTTCAGTTAGGATTTTAATGGATGTGTATAATGTAATACGAAATGGTTTTAAATGTCTTTCATTTTAGTAATTACAAGTAATAAATTGAACGTATGAAGATTAGATTTATATATATATTAATTGCTCTTGTTACCATAGGAACAATGAGTAGTTGTGATGATTTTCTCACCAAAGAAAATCCCAATCAAATTACAGTAGATAATTTTTGGAATAACCTTGAGGATTGTGAGAAAGGTATGGTAACTGTATACAATCAGTTGCGTCGACAAAATATGCATCAGGTTGTAGCTGAAAATTTAAGATCAGACATGGCTTATCCTGGCCTAGGACGTCCAACTCCAACTAATGCCAATAACGCAAGGTTTTATAACCAGGTATTTAGTAATACCGATGGTGCTCCTAACCAAAAGTGGGCCGAGCTTTATATTGGTATATTCAGAACCAACCAGGTTATAAAAGGATTGGAAGGAATAAAGGACGATATGTTAAGCGATAAAGATAAGCTATCGTGGAAGCATTTAATGGCAGAAGCTCGTTTCTTCAGAGGTTATTTTCATTATTGGGCAGCAAGTTCTTTTAATAAAGGAGAAGTTATTATTTATGATTTTGTGCCGGTTGACGAGTCAAAAGGAGAACATTATCAACCCCTATCTTCTGAAGAGAAGGTTAGAGAATTTTATCGCAATGATTTAAAATATGCATTTGATTCGTTGCCAGCTGTAGGCCAGTGGGAGAGATATGAATACGGAGAAAAAGCGACTCGATATGCGGCTGCTTTTGCTTTGGCTCAGAGTTACCTATCGCAACCTAGTGGTGTGGATTATGAAAGTGCTAAATTTTATCTTGCTGATATAATTGAAAGCGGACAATTTTCGTTGGCTGAAATTAATGAAAATATGACAACCGATGGAGAAAACAATGTTGAGTCAATTCTTGAAATAGCCTATGATAGAGACTTAAAGCCTGAGTCTGGTAATTATTCTCCAGCAAATTCAACTTACAGTAATTATGCGCAAATGATTTCTTCAATGGGAGGTTGGCGTAATATTTATCCAAGCTGTTGGTTAACTATGGCATATAAGGGCGATTCTTTAGATATTAACGATCAAAGAAATATGCATTATTATGAAAATGAAAATGGAGAAATCAAAAATGTGGTTAAACCATATTCATTAAGAACTTCATACTCTATTGCTTTAGCTGATGATTCTTTAGAGTATTATGGAGGACAACCTGGTGCCGTAAGTAACTTTCAATACGACCAAGGTACATCACTTTTTAGAAAATTAACGAATTGGGATATTTGTGAAAATGAGAATGAATTAAATGCCCGTTCAGGTGTGAATTACCGCTTAATGCGATTAGCAGATGTGTACCTAATGTATGCCGAATGTTTAATAGAAGGCGGTTCTAATGGCTCTAATACAGCAGAGGCTATTAAATACATTAACAAGGTAAGGTATAGAGCGGGGTTGCGTTTATTGGGCGAGGCTTCTAATGGCGAGTGGCCTGAATTAGGAAAACCAGGTATTCACCCCGAAACAAATCAGGACACAACCATTTATACGTACTTTGGTAATATTATGGATTATAGAAATATAAGGGGGCAAGAAAATCCGAATGAACCAATTATTGATGCAGACTCAGGAATTGATCAGCGCGTATTAGTTGATATCACAGATCCGAAAGTATTAATGGAGTGGTTAATGTTTGTTGAGCGTCCCTTAGAGTTATCAATAGAAGGAATGGATACGAGGTTAATTGACTTACGTAGATGGAGTAATAATCTAGCATGGTTTGATTTGGGAGATTACTTTAAAACCTTAGCAAGTAATACCTACCAAGGTGATAATTTCGCCTTTACAAATCCAAACAATGGAAATTCAGGAACTCGATATAATGCACTTTTGTTTCATGGAGTAAAAGATCCTAAAAAACAAGTTTTTGTTGATTACGAGCAGGCTGCCAATAATTATATTGAAGGAGTTCATGCTTATTGGCCAATTCCAACGCAAGAAATTATTGCTAATCCAAATTTATAGAAACATTCTATTGAATAATTAAATAATAGAACGATGAATAATATACATATATTTACTTACATATTTCTGCTTGCCTTATTGGTAACAGGGTGTAAAGATGAAGAGTATGCACCAATTAACCATTTCTCAGATGTTGCATGGTTAAACTCGGGAGATAAACAAAAAGATAACGGAAATGAATTTAATATTGCTATAGGCAAATACCATTCGTTTTCTGATTTGTCTCAAGGTGCCCTAGAGCATTCGTGGTCCTTTCCTGGTGGCTCTGATATTAATTGGTTAGATGGAAGAATCACGCGAGAGGATACTGATTATACTCAATTTATTGTAGAGAGCAACGATACCTTATCTAGAGAAAATACAATTCACCTGCTTTTTAATAAACAAGGTTCTTACCCTATTAGATTGTATAATGAGTTTAAAGATTCGGTTAGCTTTAACGGAGGTTCCATTGAAAACCCAATCGGATATTCATCTTATTATAATAAAGAAAAAGATGTGTATGTTGTTGATACCTCTTTTGTTGTAAGAGTGTATGGTGATATTTGTCCAGCTGTTGAAGTTTGGCATATTAAAGAGTCAGGTGAAGAAGTGTTAATACTTGACTTATCATCAGATACTATAGTTGATGAAGAAGACATGGAATCATGGGACACATATACTATAGAAGGTGGAGATTCTATTAAGTATGTAGATAAAACCTTAGAGTATGGTGAAGGGTGGCCAACTAAAACAGATTGGATATTAGAAGGAGTGTATCCTACTGAAATAATTGGGAAAACTATTGCGATACAAAAATATAATTCACCAGGAATATATACATCTCAGATTAGATTAAAAAGGGAAAGTTCTACAAATCAATTTCCTGAAACGGATAAGTTGAGCTATCTACCGTTTAAACTTGAAGTAACTCCATCAACTAAACCATTTGGTGTTTCAGGGCAAATTACAGAGTTAGAGGATGAATCAATTCAAATCGAATTAACTAGCGATGCCTCAGAATTTTCAGGAGAAGAAGGTAATTTTATCGTTACAGTGAATAATCAAGTTTTAGATTCACCCATAACAATTCCAGTAAAAAGTGTTAAGCGTAACGACCATACTAAAACAAATATATTGTTAAAATTAGAAGATCCGATCTATAATAGCGACGAGATTACAATTCAATATCTTGGAGGTAATATAACCTCTACAGATGGACGTGAATTAGGCGAATTTACTGAATCTGTAAAGATGAATATGGATTATTTAACAGCCGACAAAAATGTTTGGGGTTTTGAAAGTGGGGGACCATATTTACCCAAAGAAGAAAGCTCAAATACGCAATGGGGAGCTAGTTGGAATTTAGATAACAAAGGAACAGGAACCTATACCACAGATAGAGCCTACAGCGGAAACTATTCAATGAAACTTACCACAGGAGAAGGTTATAAAGAATGGGCAATAATGGATAGTCCTGAGATATTAGGAATGAAACAGGGAAAAACTTACAATATTGTTTATAAGTATTTTAGAGAGAGTGATGATAACTTTCATCATATCCAAGCATTTATGAATTCAAGTGAATTAGAAGGTTTTAGTATTCCTGGATCTTGGCATAATAATTTAAATGTTATTGGTGAATGGACTGAATGGAACTATTTTAAAGAAATAGGAACGGCCTTTGCTTTTACCAAGGCTTCAAGTAATCGCTTTTTAACATGGCGTGTTGCTAATCCGGCTAACTCAGGTGCAGGTCCTTTAGGAAGTGCAAGCATTTATTTTGATGATTTTGAAATTTATGAATGGGAACCACGTCCCAATCCTTAGAAAATAAATATATAGAATGAGAAATCAGTATGTTTTCTCATTCTATATAATTTGCTATTCCTGATTTTGAGTAAAGTGATAGCAATATTAATTTGTAATTTAAAGATAAAAGAGATGAATAAAGTTATAGCATTATTCACAATAGCAATTGTATTTATTGCCTGTGAAAAGAATCCTACAATAGATTATGAAAAGCCAGATATTCACCTAACTGAGGTGTTTCAGATAGTTGATGAAAATACCGAAGTTAACATTTATAAGCATAAACCACTTATTATTCAAACAATAGGTGCCGCTGTTACAAAAGAAGTGATTACCGAAAGAAGTGAGCTTGATGATGCCTTACCTTTTAATTTCACACTAATTTCAGAGGAACAAAAAGACGAGCGAATAATTAGAGAATTAGAGATAGAAGATGAAGAGGGGAATGTAACATTGGAAGAAACTATAATTGAAGTACTAGCAACTTATACATATGCTTACGTAGTAGTTGGTGATAAAGAAAGTAAGACTGGTCAGGCAGTAATTACAACTACTAAAGTAGAGTTGGTAGGTAAAAATATTTCCTATGAAGAAGTATTAGAGCCTAATACAACCCTCATTATAGATGGAGATATGTCAATTAAGCAGGTGTTAAATTAACCAGTTTTAATTGTATAAAATTATATCTATGTTACTTAAACTACCGTTGCAAAATGCTTCGGTAGTTTTTTTATTTGTAATAAATATTAGCCTTTCTTACAGTACTCTTTTTTTCAATATAAACACTTTAGGTGATTTTGTTAGGTGCTTAATATCGGTAATCTTTTTTCCTACTAATTAATGTGTAAGTTTAAATAGTTTTATAATATCTTAGGACTTGTATTTTCTTTTGTAATGAATGTTAAAAAATATGTAACTTTGAGTAGTTCATTACCGTTATTAGATTCAAGTTTAAATATACATATATGCGATATCATCTATTACTTTTAGGGGTGTTTTTATTCCTATCTCAATTCCTAAATGCCCAATACTATAGCTCTAAAAATCTTACCACACGTACCGGCTTATCCCAAAATGATATAACCTGTATTTTGCAAGATTCCTATGGCTTTATGTGGTTTGGTACCTATGATGGATTAAATAGATATGATGGACTAGATTTTAAAAAATACAATAAAGAAATCAATGGCTTATCCAGTGGCTTAATTACTGCAATAGATGAAGACAAACAGGGTAATTTATGGGTGGCCACCATGAACTCTGGTATCAATAGATTAAATTTAAAAACGGGCGCTATTGAAGAGCTCCTCTCAGCAGATGATTCGCATAATAAACTAATAAGTAATAATATTCGCGATTTAATATGTGATGATAATGGAACCATTTGGTATGTTACTGCAAAAGGTGTGGGTAATATAAAAATAGTATCAGGCAGGTCTGAAGTGAATAATGAAATATCGTGTCCTGATAATATTAACTTTTCGGAGTCTCAATTCCAGAAGGATAAAGAAGGGGGCATTTTATTAATGGGAAGGTACAATCTACTTTATCTCGATGGCGAAAAGTTTAAGAGTCGATTAAACGATAAGTATGCTATATTTAAGGGCGTAGCCCAGTATGCTGATCAAACAATAATGGCAGGAACACAAGTTTTGTATGGCGTTAATATTAAAAATGGTATTTGGCAAAAACAAGTTTTTGATCGGGTAAATAACTATATAACAAGATTAATTGTTGACGAAGTGGGAAGTATTTGGGTAGGAACCAAAAGGGGGTTACTTAAATACTCTTACAATGGCTCTGAAAAGCAATATGTTTTTGATGAAAATTTTGAAGAAGAGAAACATAAATTAGGCTTAGCAGAAGTTGAAGTTAAAGATTTATTTATTGACCAAACAGGAATTATCTATATTGGTACCTACGGAAAAGGAGTTATTAAACTAAATCCTAGAGGGAAAAAATTCCGACATTATTTAGCTTCAGGTGAAGGGAGTTCTGGAAAGATTAGAGGAGTTTTTCAGGATTCAAAAAGATCTATTTATATAGGCGATCACAATGGGGCAATATATGAGTATAATAAAAAAGCATGGTTAAGTCGTAGTGGAGAGCCAACTAAAACAATTCAAACAAATACCGGTATATCATGCTTTGCCGAAGTATTTTCAAAAGATAAAAAGAAGCGTTCTATTATTGCTGGTGGTGAGTATAATAACTCATTAGTAAATGTAGCTGGTGAGAAGTTGACCTTTCCTGAGATAAAAACAAATGTATTTTCAATTGTTCAAGATGATTATGGCTTCCTTTGGGTGGCATCTATCCAAACGGGTATTTATAGGTTCGACCCCTATGATAATTCCAGTCTTCAAAGAATTAGAGCTGGAATAACAGAATTTGAACTTTCATCTAATGTAATTCGAAGTTTTTGTTTTGATGATAAAGGTAATTTATGGATAGGAACAGAAAAAGGTATTAATATTATTAAAAACGAAGAGCTTCAAAAAGAGAATCCTAAGATTGTAAAAATTAGGGAAGACCTTGATAAAGAAAACGCACTTAGTTACGATTATGTTATTCCAATAATCCAAACAAAGAATAAAGATATTTGGATAGGTACTATGGGTGAAGGACTAAACAAATTCATCGGATTTAAAGATGGAGAAGCCCAATTTGAAGTATTTAAAGAAGAAGATGGACTTATAAATAATGTGATTCGGGCCATAGTTGAAGATGGAGCTGGGAGCCTGTGGATATCAACTAACCAAGGAATCAGTAAATTTGATGTATCGAAAAAAACATTTGAGAATTACGACGTTAATAACGGATTGCAAGATTATGAGTTTTGTGATTTATCAGCTTGCATGCTTAAAAGTGGCGAGTTAATTTTTGGAGGAGTTAATGGTATTAATGCCTTTTATCCTGAAGAGATTAAAAAAGATTGGAGTGCTGCAACTCCTGTGTTTACTAAGTTATCAGTACTCAATAAAGAAGTGAATGTTGGAGATACCTTGTTCGGAAAGGTAGTTCTATCCAAGGATATTAACTTGGTAGATGAAATCACCTTGCAAAATAGTTTTAATAGTTTTTCGGTTCAATTGGCTTCGTTGCATTATGCTTTACCGGCGGGTAATAAATGCAAATATATGTTAGAGGGTTTTGATACAGACTGGGTTGAGGACTATTCAGGCGCTGTTGCTAAGTATACAAACTTAAAAGCGGGCAATTATACTTTAAAACTCAAGGCTTCTAACGGAGATGGGGTTTATAATGACTATGTAAAAAAGCTTAAGATCAGGGTTGAACCGCCTTTATTGCTTACAAGTGCAATGTTTGTAGTATATGGAATAATTTTCCTTTTGTTATTGATGTTTTTCCGTAAGTTTTCTGTAATCAACATAAAACGTAAACACGAACTCACCATTTCAGAACTTGAGAAAACAAAAAGGGAAGAGTTAACTCAAATGAAGTTTGAGTTTTTTACAAATATATCTCACGAGTTTAAAACGCCTTTAACTTTAATTTTAAACCCACTAGAGAGTTTGTTGGGCATGAAAGAAGTAACATCTAATAATAAGATGAATACCTATCTTCATGTAATGCAGCGTAATGCAAAATCGCTTATACGTTTGCTCGATCAGTTAATGGATTACAGGAAGGTTGAAACTGGGGCCTTGAAATTAACTATTGGAGAAGGAAATATCCAAAAGTTTTTGAAACGCATTCATGAATCATTTTTACCAGTTGCGTTAAATAAAAAAATAAACTTTCAGTTTAATTCACACCTTGTTCAAGATGATGTTTGGTTCGATGATGATAAACTAGAAAAGGTTATAAATAATATATTATCGAATGCATTCAAACACACTTCTAGTGGTGGGAAAATAGATTTAGAGTTAATTGACGACGGAGGGGAATTTCTTACCATCCTAATTTCTGATGATGGCGAGGGTATTAAAACTGAAGAACAAGAGAAAATTTACCAACGCTTTTTTCAGGCATCACAGCCAAGTGATATTAAGAAAAAAGGAAGTGGAATTGGCTTGGCTTATACAAGAAGTTTGGTTGAGTTAATGCAAGGAACAATTGAGTTTAAGAGTAAGGCTAATGAAGGTACAGTTTTCTTTGTGAAAATACCGAAAAATAAAAACTCCTTTGTAAAGGATAGTTACAATGTTAAAGAGGCGGTTTCAAATTTTGAAATTATTGAAAAGGATAACCAACCTATTTTAGAGGATAATAAAACAATAGAAATTAAACCAGCAAGTAATAATGATAAGTTAGAAACCTTGTTGATTGTTGAGGATAATGAAGAGTTGTGCGCATGGTTGGTAGATACTTTTGCTGATGATTATAACGTTTATAATGCGTACGATGGTGAAGCAGGTCTTGAACAATGTCAGCTGGTAAATCCTGATTTAATAATTACAGATGTTTCTATGCCTAAAATGAATGGTACAGAGATGACGAAATTGATTAAGGATAATCAGGAAACATCGCATATTCCAATCATTATGCTTACGGCGTATACAACTGATGAACATCAATTAAGTGGCATTGAGCATGGGGCTGATTTGTATTTAAAAAAGCCATGTAATATTCATTTATTAAAGGCTCATGTGGCTTCTATCTTAAAAAGTCGTCAGGATTTAAAATCAAAATTTAGAGAGAAAATAGTTGTTAATCCATCAGAATTGGCTCCGTCAGGTAAGGATGAAGCTTTTCTATCTACTTTGTTACAAGTTGTAGAGAAAAATATTTCTAATACAGATTTTACGGTAAATCAATTAGCTAAAGAATCCGGTTTTAATCAGGTAACAATAAATTCGAAGTTATTTGCGCTTACAGGACAAAAGGCTCGTAGCTTTATTCGATCAATCCGCTTAAAGCGTGCTTGTCAATTGCTTGAGCAAGGTGAATTATCAATAGCAGAAGTGACTTATGATGTTGGATTTAACGATTTAAGATATTTTAGAGAGTGCTTTACTGCGGAGTTTGGAATACTACCTTCGAAATATGCAAAGAGTAAAAATGGTGCAGATGGTCAATCGGAAGATTAGTATCTAAGAAGATAAATCGTTTAAACGATAATTTAACAATTAGTATAAACAACAAAGCCCTTCGATACATGGAGGGCTTTGTTGTTTATATAAGGTAGAGATAACGTTAATAGCTGGCTGCCCTTCTTATTATGGTGTTAGAGTAATCCTAGGTAGGTAAATCTCCATTGAACCATTTTGTCTGATTTTACTGTTTCGCTAACCTTATTAATATCAAGATTAAACTTGTAGTTTGTATAACCATCTTGTAACATTACAATGGAATTCGCAATAAGTAAAGCTTCATTGGCATCTTTCGATTGATAAAGAGCCTCTGTGATCACTTTAGTAGGGTTTGTTTTTTTGCATAAACCTAAAAATTCAGCAGCTCTAACTCTATTGATTAGTACAGGATCAGCCTTGGTTATTTTTGAAGCGATTGCGTATAAATCTTTAGCCTCAGTTTTAAATTTGCAGCAAACATTTAGTGCCCAATAGCGCTCCCATATATCCTTAGATTCTAGCTTCGCTTTTAAAGTGTTCTTTATCGCATCATAATCTTCATACATTAAATTGGCAACGTCGAGATATTTTGCAATATCTTCTTTATGATCTTGTCCAAATTTAACCGTATTATCAAAGGCATTATTTATTAAATAATACTCAGGATACAGGCTTAAATCTGGCATTCCTTTCATTTGTTTATTTAACAAACTGCGAAGCTGTACCAATTTAGTTTTATAGTTCGGGTCATTGGCTAAGTTGATCGTTTCAAAAGGATCATTATTTAAGTCGTATAAGGCTTCACAATCTTTAGTCTCAAAAAACTGTGACTGTACTTTGTTTAAATCCTTTTCCGCGTATAATTGCGCCCACTCTTGGTAACCCAATTGCTTATAACGATAGTTATTCATTAAACCATCGTAATTAAATGGTTGAAAGTTTCTGATATATTTAAAATTACCTTTTCTGATAGCTCTAACCATATCAAATTTTTCATCAAAACGATCAGCATAGCTGAAGCTATAATCTCTGTCAGATAATGATTCTTTGGTAATTTCCTTACCCAAAAATGGTTTTCCGTCCATACCTTCAGGTGTTTTTATTCCTGCTAAACTTAATACTGTAGGTCCAAAATCGATAAAGTTTACAAATTCATCAACATTGCCTCCTGTATTGGTATGAACAAGATGCTGATACTTTTCAGGAACATAAACAACTAAAGGTATATGTAACCCTGTTTCAAAAATATACCCTTTGCTTCCTGGTAATACGCCACCATGATCGCCAAAGTAAAAAATAAAAGTATTTTCTAATAAGCCATCTTTTTCTAATTCGCCAACAACATCACCCACTTCGCTATCCATCTGCGTAATTTTATCGCGGTACCAAGCGTTGGAGTATTTAAATAAATCAGTGTGTGGATGATTGGGTTGTACAAAACAATCTTCAGGGTTGGTTTTTGTTTTAATCGTTTTGTATTGCTCCTCTGTAAAGTGCATTCTACTCTCATGGGTTGTCATGATGTTGAACATAAAAAAGAAAGGTTGTCCTTCCTTTCTATCGCGCCAAGTTGCTTTTTTAGAAGAATCGTCCCAAACGGAGTCAGATTTAATAATGTTGTAATCTTCCTTGTAGCAGTTTGCAGTATAGTATCCTGCCTCCTTTAAATAGGCCGGAAACATTTCAACACCATCAGGCATAGGTACCGTTTTTATTTTTCTATGGTAGTGTGAAGCTACACGTGGACCATAGCAACCAGAAATTAAGGTTGATCGAGCGGCACTACAAACGGCAGCATTCGAAAAGGCATTATTAAAAGTAATACCGTGTTGTGCCAACTTTTCAATGTTTGGTGTTGTTATTCCATTTTTATCAAAGAGCTCCATGTAGTGTTTGGAGTTGTCTTCTGATGTAATCCATACAATATTAGGTTGTTCAGGAGTTGCATCTTTTGTGTTGCAAGAGCTTAACTGTAATGCTATTGCAACTAGCATGAGAATTGATAATGTTTTCATGAAAGGTATTTTTCTTAATATTTTAGCTTGTTTATATTGAATGCAATATACTTATTAACTAGTTTAATTATAGGTTACTAATATTGTAAATTAACGGGGTGGAAAGTAATAATAACCAGAAGCGACACTAGAAAGTACCTAGTGTCGCTTAATTAATTTGTAAATTGATAAAACCTAGACTAATTAAAATTGCTGATATCAATTAGTTTTCTATTTTCTTTATTGATTCTAGCTTTTTGTTTCTTGCTCAATCCCTGACGATAATATACATCAGGTTTGTGAATTACTCTGTGTTGTTTCATTTCAGGATCGTTAATATCCTGGCTTAAGTCACAATCGAAACGTACCAACATTGAATGAAAAGTATCCCAACCATTAATATTAATAAAATGAGCCATGCCCCATGTAATACCTCGTCCATCTTTAGTATCAACAAAAGCATCTGGCACAAAGGGAGCAGCCGCATATGGCATTAGTTCGCTTATGGCAGCAATCTCAAAGTTAATACCATCTTCAGCATACTGTATGGTATTGTGTTCCGGACCATCTTTATAAACCAATGCTGCAATTCCTGATTTAAAAGGGAAAAGAGATGTTTCGTGGCCTGATGTAATTACTGGGTTAAGTGGGTTTTTTTCAAATGGCCCCAATGGATCATTAGCAGTAGCTAAACCTTGCATTCGTACTTTATGTGGTTTCTCATCGAAATCAGACTTGTAGTATAAATAGATTTTTCCCTTGTAAACCAATGGGTATGGATCATGAATAGAATATTGATCCCATTCGCCTTCGTTACCATTGGGGATAATTACTTTATTAACAGGAGTCCAAGGTCCATCGGGTGATTCTGACCATGATGCTGTAACAGGGCAGTCATCTCCTCTTGTGCCACTAGCTTGCATAAAGCCTTGGTAATATAAATAGTATTTTCCTTTCCAAAATAAGATATCTGGTGTAGATACAGATCTCCATCCAATATTTGGTTTTGGTGGTCGAGGTACTGCTACTCCTTGTTCCTCCCATGTTATGCCATCTTTACTTGTTGCATACCATATTTCTGCCAAATCCCAATCTGATGATGGGATGGTATCGTTACAAGCTTTAGCTCCCATTGGTGGAGTTGGAGTGTGGCGGTGTGTATAATACATATAGTATTTGC
Organism: Saccharicrinis aurantiacus; assembly: GCF_947489045.1. Taxonomy (NCBI): domain Bacteria; kingdom Pseudomonadati; phylum Bacteroidota; class Bacteroidia; order Marinilabiliales; family Marinilabiliaceae; genus Saccharicrinis; species Saccharicrinis aurantiacus. The sequence continues at coordinate 14,409 of NZ_CANLCN010000010.1, read as the reverse complement.
CATTGGCAAATATGGTTTTTGAGGGGTCGCGTCTACTAATGGTACCATCGTTATTATTATAATCGAACCCCTTTACCTTAGTATATTTAAACTGACTAAATAACTCGTTATTTTCTGGGCGTGGCGAAGCATAGTTGTCGTAAATTCGTTCCATTGCACTGCTCATTTCCCTGTTGGGTTTTTTCTCTGGTACGTGAAATGGAAAAGCACCTTCATCTTGTGGCGACTTGTTATTATTACAGCTGAAAAGTGTAATGGATAATACTATTAAAAGAATGTTTATTTTCATATCTATTATTTTATAAAATCAAGTATTAAGAAATGTAAATTGAGTATCATTCAAGTGAATTTGTTTTTCATAAATGTATCCTGAAACTTTCATTTGAGTGATGTGTCCTTTCTATTTTTAAGGTGGACGTTTTATAAAATAAATACCAGAATATTAGAAAAACCTTCAATTAGTAAGAAATACACTTTTTACTAGACAATATTTGAATTATTGAGTCTCCTAGTACAATATCCATTTACCCTCATAACATTGATGTTATAAACACTTTGGGCGTATTCACAACTTTTATAAGGATGGGCTTTATTTGATAATGTGTACAGGTGGCATAAGTTACCTCCTAATTACCTTATAGTGTCGAAGTGTTTTTTACCCCCTGAGATGTATTCTTTTTACCCCTATTTGGGCAAGTACTAATGTTTAATTTTGAAGAACATTAAGTATGCTTATTGAATTTTGCATCTGTAAACGTATGTACGAATACATAAAATACGTGTACGGATGATACCTGTACCTACAAATACATTTATTATCATCTCAAAAGTTTACTTGAATAAATTAGTAATCAATAATGGAGTTTAGTGTTGTTTTTTTATCAGCACTGAATGTTATATAATCAATATGAAAGCAACTTTATACGAAGGAAATAAATCCTTCTCAGTAGTCGAAAAAGAAATAGAAGCACCTGCAGCAGGTGAAGTAAGAATTAAAGTAGCCTATTGTGGTGTTTGTGGTACTGATGTGCACATTTACCATGGTATGATGGATCAACGTGTGGATATTCCACAAATTATTGGGCACGAAATGTCGGGTACAGTTGATGCCATTGGCGAAGGTGTTACAGGTTATAAAGTTGGAGAAAAAATTACGGTTCGCCCTTTGGATAACCGTGGTGAAACAGCTTCTGATAAAGGGCACGGACATATTGCCAAAGCTTTAAAGTTTATTGGTATCGATAGTCCTGGTGCCATGCAACAATATTGGAATGTTCCGGCTTTTACTTTACACAAATTAAAAGAAGAGACTGATCTTAAATTAGCCGCTTTAATTGAGCCACTTTCAGTTGCTTGTCACGATGTGCGCAGAGGTCGCTTACAAAAAGGCGAAACTGCTGTAGTTCTTGGTGGTGGTCCAATCGGATTATTAGTTGCCATGGTTGCAAAAAGCAAAGGTGCTAATGTGGTGATTTCTGAGGTGAACGAAATTCGCATTAAAATGGCCGAAGAAATGGGATTTGAAGTAGTGAATCCTGTTAAAACAGATTTAGTAGAATACGTTGAAAAGAAAACAAATGGCGGTTTAGCCGATGTTGTTTTTGAAGTGGCAGGTGTTCAACCTTCATTAGATGTAATGACTGAAGTGGCTGGTATCAGAGGACGTATTGTTATGGTTGCCATTCATGGCGAGAAAAAACCAATCGATTTATTCAAATTCTTTTGGAAAGAGCTTGAATTAGTTGGTGCTCGTGTATACGAAAAAGAAGATTACGAAGAGTCAATCGAGTTAATTACTAAAAACGAATATCCTTTCGAGAGTATTATTACGGATACGAAACCATTGGATCAGATTCAACAGTTATTCGAAGATATTGATGCTACTCCAACAGGAATGAAGTTCTTAGTGGATTGTCAATAATCAGTTAGTAGTTTTTAGCTATTAGTTAGTAGTGATTTACAAACGATATTGCGTCTTCGCGATGCAATAACAAATAACAACAAAAATAATCAAGAATGTAAGGCATTTTAATACTTGTGTCTTGATACTTGATACTAAAAAATAAACAATGAGCATTTTAAATAAATTTAGCGTAGAAGGTAAAGTTGCCTTAGTAACAGGATGTAAAAGAGGAATTGGTATGGGAATGGCCGTGGCATTAGCTGAAGCCGGAGCTGATATCATTGGTGTGAGTGCTTCTCTTGAAAAAACAGGTAGTGCTGTTGAAAAAGCGGTAACTGCTTTAGGTCGTAAGTTTACGGCTTACACATGCGATTTTTCTGATCGTACATCTTTATACGCATTTATTAAAGAAGTAAAAGCAGAAAATCCAGTTATCGACATCTTGGTAAACAATGCGGGTACTATTTTAAGAGCCCCAGCTGCAGAGCATCCAGACGAAATGTGGGACAAAGTAATTGAGGTAAATCAAAATGCACAATTTATCTTAACGCGTGAGATTGGTAAAGAAATGGTAGCTCGTGGATCGGGTAAAATTGTATTCACCGCTTCGTTATTAACATTCCAAGGTGGAATTACCGTTCCTGGTTATGCTGCTAGTAAAGGTGCTATTGGCCAAATGACTATGGCTTTTGCCAACGAGTGGGCTTCAAAAGGAGTTAACGTAAATGCAATTGCTCCAGGTTATATCGATACTGATAATACAGAGGCTTTACGTCAGGATCCAGTTCGTTCTGAGCAAATTTTATCACGTATTCCAGCAGGAAGATGGGGTAAGCCTGAGGATTTTGCAGGACCAGTTGTATTCCTTTGTTCTGAAGCAGGATCGTACATGCAAGGAGCTGTAATGCTTGTTGATGGCGGCTGGATGGGGCGCTAATTTTATAATTCTTGGCTAGTAGTTGATGGCTACTAGCTATATTTTTTATTTAACTATTGGCTACAGGCTAATTACTAAAAAACTAGATAAAATGGATTTAAATTTTAAACAATATATCAATGGGGCTTGGGTGGAGCCTTCAAACGGTGCTACTGCCGATGTTTTAAACCCGTCTACCGACGAAGTTGTTGGTACAGTTGCTAATGGTAACGAAGAGGATGGTATCAAAGCTCTTGAAGTTGCTGAAAAAGCACAAAAAGGATGGGCTAAATTACCTGCTCGCCAGCGTGCCGATATCATGTATGCTTTTGTAAAAGAGATAAAAGCAAATCGTGAAGAATTAGCTACTGTGTTAACAAAAGAGCAAGGGAAACTTTTTAAAGTAGCACAATTCGAAGTTGATGTTTGTTGTTCATTTATTGAGTATGCTTGTGAGTGGGCCCGTCATATCGAAGGGGACATCATTCCTTCGGATAATGAAAATGAGCAAATTTGGATTCAAAAAATACCTCGCGGGGTTGTAGTAGCAATTACTGCTTGGAACTTCCCACTAGCGTTGGCAGGTCGTAAAATCGGACCGGCTTTAATTGCTGGTAATGCAATTGTAGTTAAACCAACTACAGAAACTCCAATGAGTACCTTAATGCTTGGTGAGTTAGCTAAAAAAGCTGGTGTGCCTGATGGAGTAATTAATATTATTACAGGCCCTGGTCGTACTATGGGAACTGCAATTTGTAAACACCCTATTACAAAAATGGTGACTATGACTGGTTCTACGCCAGCAGGTCAGTCTATTTTTAAAGCAGCTTCAGAGAATTTAGCACACGTTCAGTTAGAGCTTGGAGGTAAAGCTCCATTTATTGCTTTCGAAGATTGTGATATTGATGAGGCTGTAGCCGGAGCATTGCATTCGCGTTTCGATAACTGCGGACAAGTTTGTACTTGTAACGAGCGTATGTATGTTCACGAAGATATTTACGATGCTTTCATGGAGAAATTCATGGCTAAAGTAAAAGAAATTAAAGTTGGTGATCCTTTTGATCCAACATCAGATATGGGTGCTAAAGTTAATAAGTCTGAGCTTAAGCACATGCACGAACTTGTTGAAGTAAGCGTTAAAGAAGGTGCTACTTTGGCTTATGGAGGAAAAACCCCAGAAGGTGCTGAGTTTGAAAAAGGAAATTGGTTTATGCCAACTATCCTTACTGATGTGAAGCAAGAGATGACTATCGTTCACGAAGAAGCATTCGGACCAATTTTGCCAGTTATCAAGTTTAACGACTTCGAACAAGTGGTAGAGTGGGCTAACGATTGTGAGTTTGGTTTAGCAGCAATGGTTTATACAAACGATATGAATCGTGTAATGAAATTAAATAGTGCACTTGATTTTGGTGAAATCTATATCAATCGGGGTCATGGTGAGTTACACCAAGGTTTCCATAATGGATACAAAATGAGTGGAACAGGTGGCGAAGATGGTAAGTATGGTTTTGAGCAGTATTTAGAAAAGAAAACTTTCTACGTACGTTTCAAAGGTTAATAGTTATTACTAACTGAAGTTGTTTAAGGTTGTAGGGGAATTTCGAGAGTGACAATTTGATTATCAGTGGCAAAGCTCAATTTTTTATTGCATAGCCATAGCTACGGAATAAAAATTAGCTGAAGCCAATGAAATCAAGGTGTTACTCGCAGATTTTCGATACAACATTAAACAAGTTCATTGTCAAGTATCAAAATGAAAGCTGAAAAAAGCCTTATGTCTTGATACTTGATACTTGATACCAATTTCAAATGTCAAAAATAAAAAATATACAAACCCAAATATTCAAAGTGCCTTTGGCCGAGGTTTTATCTGATGCCAAGCATGGAGATCACTACCATTTTGAGCTAATTACTTCTACGGTAACTCTCGAAGATGGAAGTGAAGGAACTGGGTATACTTATACAGGAGGTAAAGGTGGACATGCCATTAAGGCGATGATTGATCACGATTTTGCGCCAGTTTTAGTAGGTAAAGATGGTACTGCGGTTGAGGAATTGCACGACTTTATGTGGTGGCATATTCATTACGTAGGTCGTGGTGGTATAGATGCCTTTGCCATGGCTGCTGTAGATATCGCACTTTGGGATATCCGTTGTAAAAAAGCAGGTGAGCCACTTTGGAAAGTTGCCGGAGGTTCTGATAACACTTGTAAAGCCTATTGTGGAGGTATCGATTTGTTATTCCCATTACCAAAACTAATTAATAGCATTCAAGGTTACCTTGATAAAGGTTACAATGCTGTTAAAATAAAAATTGGTCGTGAGAATATGGAGGAAGATATGGAGCGTATCAAAGCGGTTCGTGAGCATATCGGTCCTGATGTTACTTTCATGGTAGATGCCAATTACGCTCTTACGGTTGATCAGGCTATTGCCTATGCCAACAGAATGAAGGAGTATAATATTTACTGGTTCGAAGAGCCAACTATTCCAGATGATCACAAAGGCTTTGGTAAAATTGCCGATGCTACAGGGGTGCCTTTAGCAATGGGTGAAAACCTGCATACGATTCATGAGTTTGAATATGCTATGGCAGATGCAAAATTATCATTTGTACAGCCTGATGCCTCAAATTGTGCCGGTATAACCGGATGGTTAAAGGCAGCTAAATTAGCAGCAGATCACAATATTCCGGTCTGTTCTCATGGAATGCAAGAGCTTCACGTAAGTTTAGTTTCATCACAGCCTAATGCTGGTTGGATCGAAGTACACAGTTTTCCTATTGATGAATACACCTTACGACCTTTGGTAGTTGAGAATCATAGAGCTGTAGCTCCTGATACACCAGGTATTGGTGTTGAATTTGATTGGGATAAATTAGCACAATACAAGCAAGCATAGTTTTTTAGAGACCAGGTCCTTTTAGTTTTTCATCAACTACTAAAAGGACCTTTCTTTTTATTTGTAACCATTAAGGGATGAAAGTGTGGTTTGTTTGATATTAGCACTGTTTTAGAATAGTTCAGTAATATTTTGAAAACTTCTGACTACAGCCTAACAACTAACAAACTTTTTCATATTAGTCTCTTATCTAAAATCTAAAAATGCAATCTACAAAACAGCAATTCGGAAAATATAATAATCAGGATGTATCATTATTCGTTCTAGAAAATGATAACGGAATGATTGTAAAAATAATGGACCTAGGAGCCACAATTACTCAAATAACCATTCCCGGAAAGGGCATTGAACCTGTATCTATAGCCTGCGGGTTTAATTCCGTGGATGGTTATTTATCTGATGCCTATAAAAACAATTCGCCTTATTTTGGGTGTACAGTGGGTCGGTATTGTTCTCAAATTAAGGATGCAAAGTTTTCTTTAAACGGAGAGGAATATAAACTCAATGCCAATTGTGGAGACAATAATTTACATGGTGGAACTGTAGGTTTCGATAAACAATTTTGGGCTGCAGAAGAAGTAGCAACAAAAGATAAGGTTGGGGTTCAATTTAAATTGAAAAGCCCGCATTTTAGTGAGGGTTTTCCTGGGAATGTTGAGGCTGAAGTTACTATCTTCTTAAGTAACGATAACGAAATTATAATTAATTACGCAGCAACTACTGATCAGACTACTCCGCTATCAATGACCAATCATACTTATTGGAATTTATCAGGGTTTGAGAAAACCGTAGAATCAAGTATGGTACAGGTTAATACCAATAAACTATTAGCCTTAGATGAAACAGGTGCTGTAACTGGGGAAGTTAAAGATGTATCCAATACCATTGAAGATTTAAGAGAGGCAAAAGTAGTGAACGATGTTCATTCTGCATTAGGAGATGGTTTTGAGCACTTTTATGTATTTGATAAGTACGGTGTTGATTTAAATAAGGCAGCTGAAGTTACAGAGCCATCATCAGAGCGTAAGTTAGAGGTATATACTACAGAGCCTTGTATGCTTTTTTATACAGGTAAATATACTTCTTATGAGTTAAAGCGCGATGAAAACGAAAAGTATGGTAAGTATCGTGGCTTTGCATGTGAAACGCACCGTTGGCCTAATGGTCCTAACCTAGAGAATGCACCGCAATCTTTCACTTCGCCTGATGAGGTATTTAAAAGTACCACCGTATTTAAACTGACCTTTTAGTAAGTAGAATCTATTGAAATTAAATATTTAGTCTGTAGTAAGTGTATTACAGATAGCTTAAAAATTTACAAACGAAATTAAACAACTACTGTTATGGGAATATTATTAGCAATTACAGCTGGTATTATGCTTGGTTTTTGGGCAATGCCCGAAAAATATATTAAGAATTATTCTTTTGAGAATGCGTGGGGATTGTGCTATGTTTTTATGTTGTGGTTAATTCCGGGCATAGTTGCTTTCTCAATGATCAACGATTTTGGTCAGGTTCTGTCTGACGTTGGTACGCCCGTACTCATGAAAATGTTAATCCCTGGTTTCCTGTGGGGTGTAGGTATGATGTTGTGGGGTAAAGCCATTAATTACATCGGTATGTCGTTGGGTTTCTCCATCTTTATTGGTACAATTATTTGTGTAGGTTCACTTTTGCCTTGGTATCTTTCAGGTGTGCCAGAGAGTGGTGAAGTGGTAAAGATACTTATTGGTATTGCAGTTATTTTAGCTGGTATTATATTTAATGGTAGAGCCGGTATTTTGCGCGCTGCTGCCGAAGCTGAGGGTGGCAATAAAGGTTCATCATCAATGATAACAGGTATTTTAATCGCAGTTATAGGAGGTATTTTATGTACTGGTTTTAATGTTGCATTAGAAATTACTGCCAATGGAGTTGCTGCTAAAAATATTATTGGTGAAATGGTTGTGAAGAATGGTAACGAAGCTTGGTTATCTTCAGTAGCATCAATGTTTATCGTTTATGTTTCGGGTGGAGTTTTTGTTGTGCCTTACTTCATTATCATGCTTAGCAAAAAGAAACTTTGGGGTGGCTTTAACGTACCTGAAGCAGGTAAAAATATTTCAATGACGGGCTTAATGGCTGCATTAAACTTTACTGCATCTATTATTTTTGCTTATTCATCATTCTTATTGGGTGAAAACGGAGGGTCAATAGGTTATGCAACCTTTAACACACTTTCGGTTGTGGCAGCGGTTAGTGCAGGTGTTTTTACTAACGAATGGGCCGGTGCTCCTAAGGCATCAAAAACCTCACTTTATCTTGGCTTAGCAGCCATGATTGGAGGTGTGATGATTATTGCATTTGGATAGTCTGAAATAAAAAATAAAAGGAGGGTATGAAAATATTCTACTTGTGAGCTAAGAGCTTGTTCAGTATTGAGCAAGCTCTTTTTTTTGTGGTGATATATTGTGTGCTAAATAGATCAAATATCAATGGTTAGTTCTTCTTTCTATCTCGTTCTAAATCGTCAATTTCCATTTTATCCCATTTTTTAACCTTTAGGCGATGCGCTGTTGCGGCAATGGCATGTGAAGCAATAGGTGTTGTTAAGAAAATAAATACAATAATTACAATAGCCTTAATGCTTGTTTCCATATCGGAAAAGTAAAAAGCAAATGCCATAAGCATTAATAGTGCACCTAATGATGGCGCTTTGGTTGCAGCATGCATGCGCATAAAAATATCAGGGAAGCGGTTTAGTCCAATCGCTCCTAAAAGCATTAATAGGCTGCCTACTGCTAGAAGTATTATAATTACTATTTCCATTTTTTCTTTTCGTTATGGGTTAAATATCTCGACATAGCAACAGTTCCTACAAAAAGGATGAGTGTAATAATTAAAATTACATCAATGTAAATGCTATTGTCCTTTATTATTCCAATACATATTATCAAACCAAGCATTATAGATCCTATCATATCCAGTGATATGATGCGATCAGGTGTTGTTGGACCTTTTACTAATCTAAACACGGTAAGTATCATTGCCAATAACAATACTGCCATTATATAGTATATTACGCTTGTTATCATTTTAAAAACTTTTTTAGTCGGTTTTCTAATGCCTTAATCTCACTCACAAAGCTTTCTCTATTCTTCACATGCATGGCGTGCACGTATAGCTTACTTTTGTCATCTGATAAGTCTATAGATAAAGTGCCAGGTGTCATTGTAATCAAGTTTACAAGAGTTAAGATACCTGTATTCGACTTTAAGTCGATGCTTACTGCAACTATACCTGGAGGATCAAAGTTGAATTGAGGACTTAAAATAGTCTTTGCGATAGTCCAGTTTGACTGAAGTAACATTAGAAAGTAGTAGGGTATGAATAATATTAAATGTAAGATTCGAAGCATATCAATTTAATTTTAATATTCTGATAAAAAGCACATTTGTGCTTGCTTATATATGAAGCACAGCATTTATATAGGCATCAACGTTAAGTAATTGATCGGCAGCAGTGGCACAGGTGTCGATAATAAACTTGCTGCCAACAGTTAAGCCGATAGTAATTAATACTAATATTACTGAACTAGCAATTAATTGCTTTGGTGCTTTACCAAATTTAAAGCCTTGGTTTATTATTTCCTCGGGGATGGGTTTGGCATAAGATTCATTCCAAATTTTAACCATCGAAAATAAAGTCAGAAAACTGACAAATAAAGCACTGGCTACGTGAATAAATTCTTGCGATTCAACACCTGCTTTTAAAAGCATAAACTTTCCGAAGAAGCCAGATAATGGAGGTATACCCACAAGCGCCATAGCCGAAATAAAGAATAAAACTGCTATAAAAGGTTTGTGTTTCATTAGTCCGCCACTTTTCTTTAAATCGAAGGTGCCAGTAATTTTGTAGGCTATTCCACTCAATAAAAACAAATTGGTTTTTACAATACAGTGTCCAATAATATAGAATATAGCTCCTGTTAAAGCTAATTTAGTAAATAAACCTAAGCCCAATATCATGTAGCCAATTTGCGATACAATATGGAAACTCAATAAGCGGCGCACCTCAAATTGTGATGTGGCCATTAATACACCGGATATCATGGTAGTAGAGGCGATGAATAAGAACATTTGCGTAAAAAATGTATCTCCTGGTACGTGTATTAAAGCATAAAACCGAATCATAGAATATACACCCACTTTTGTTAGTGTACCCGAAAACAGAGCTGAAATAGGTAAAGGTTGTGTATGATAAGAATCGGGCAACCAAAAGAAAAATGGGAATATGGCAGATTTAATTGCAAAGCCCATTAATATTAATGCCGAAGGGGCAAATATATCTAATTCAGGTCCCATATCGCGAACGCGATAAGCTAGGTCAGCCATATTTAGGGTTCCTGTTTTTCCGTATAATAGGGCTATGCCAGCTACAAAGAAAAAGGATGAAACCAAATTCATCGATACATACTTCAGTGTTCCTTTTAGTTGTTTTTTATCACTTCCGTATGAAATTAATACGAACGAAGAAAGTAACATTACTTCAAACCACACATACATATTAAATAAGTCGCCGGCAACAAAGGCGCCGTTCATACCCATTTGTAAACCAAAAATTAAGGCGTAAAAAACAGGCGTGTTCAAATTATTCTCGCGCCAAGCTAAAGAGTATAAACTCACCAGCGCAACCGTAATAGATGTTAAGGTAAGCATGATAGCTGAGAATGTGTCGGCAACAATGGTAATGCCAAATGGGGCTTCCCATGCTCCAGCTTGAGCTACAATTATACCTTCCTTAAGTACTGTTGTAAGAATGCTAATGGCAACGCCAATAGTTATAATATTACCCGATAAAAATACGGTTTGTTGTACCTTTTTAGAGGCTTTAGCAACCGATAAAGAAAGGATAATAAAAAGAAGTGGAATTATAATAGGTGCAAATACAATCATTATGAAAGCAGTCTCTAAGTTGTGTTATTTTAATTGATCTAAATCGTTTTCTCCTGTTACTTCGTGTGTTTTGCGAAGTAAGGTGAGTAAAAAAGCCACAATGCCAAAGCTAATTACTATGGCCGTTAATATTAAGGCCTGTGGTAATGGATCGGCTAAGCCCTGCTTGCTTGCTTCTGCTCCAATGTTTAAAAACGAAGGTTGTGCATTTGGCGTTAAGCCTGATGACATGAATATTAATAAGTTGGTGGCGTTTCCTAAAAACAATACCCCAAATATGATACGCACCATACTACGACGCAGAAGAAAGTATACTCCAACGGTATATAATACAGCTACTACAATTGCTAAAATTAACTCCATTTTCTGTCCTCCATTAATAAAAGAATAACCATAACCATTACGCCAATCACAGCTAAATACACGCCAATATCAAACAGTAATGGTGTGCTTAGATCGATAGTGCCCAATATGGGAATGTTTAATTTAAACCACTGAGCATGTAAAAAGCTTTCTCCAAATATTAACCCCAGTATTCCGCTCCCAAGTGCAAGTATTAAACCAACTATTCGAAGAGGGGCTATCGTGCGCAATGTTTTTGATAAAAGAGGGAGGGAGTAAAAGGCAATTGTATAAATCACAATTCCTGCGCTGGCTAGTAAGCCGCCAATAAATCCTCCTCCGGGAGCATTGTGTCCGCGTAATAAAATAAACACGGATGCTACTAACATAATTGAGCGTATAAACTTAGCCGCTAATTGTAATAATGTAGTATTCATATTAATGTGTTTTTTTTATTTTTAATAATGAATAGATACCTAAGGAAGCCAATACTAATACAGTAATTTCACCCATTGTATCAATACCTCTAAAGTCTACTAGAATAACATTAACAATGTTTTTTCCATGCGCTATGCTTAATGAGAACTCTTCGAAGAATGTTGATATTTTATTAGTACTTGGGTTGGTAGCTGACATAAAGGCAATAACTCCCATTGCAATACCAAAGGAACTGGCAATTAATAAATCACGAATTGCACCTTTGGCTTTCGTATATGTTACTAGTTTAGGTAATTTCGGCAATACCAATACCATTAATATAACAGTGAGTGAGTCTACTAATATCTGCGTTACAGCTAAGTCAATTGCCCCGTAAAATAAATAAATGGCCGACATTGCGTAACCTACTCCTCCTGTTATGGTAATTACAGAAACGCGATGTAAAGATGCGGGTAATGATAAAAATGATAAGGCTACAATAATGATACTAATAATGGCTAATGCCCAACTAATAGAATCGTATTGTATACTATAGTCAGAGTGCCATGTTTGGCTGATGATATACCATAAAAAAGCAGCAGTAAATATAAAAATAGTAGATAAATAATAGCGTTGGTATCCGTGTTGTACAAAATCAACTATTTTTTTGTTGAAGCCAATAAAGCCATCGATGATCTTGAAAAATTGATCAGAGAAATTAAAGACAAATACTTTATGGTATACCTTGGTGAAAAACGGAATAGTGCTTCTATGGTAAATAAATAGCATTACCCCCATGGCTACTGTTGCTATACTTAATAGCAGCACGTGATTAAAGCCATGCCAGAGGTGTATCTCAAAGTCGAGATGATCTGGTTTTATAGCTGTAATGGCTGATTGTAAATAAGGTTGTATGTATTTTTGAGGTAATAAGCCAAATATTAAACTTAGAGAGGCTAAAAAGAAAGGTCCAATAGCCATTGATATCCCAGCTCTGCTCGGTTCCTTGGGCCATTTGTGTTCTTTCCTGAAAAATACCATGTGGGCAACATACAAAGAAATGAAAACCATAAATACGTTTCCTAATACACTAAAGAAAGTCATGTATGGTGCTACTTCCGGAATCTGTAGTTTGGCCTCGTAAATCATTTCTTTACCTAAGAAACCAATTAAAGGAGGTAAGCCTGCCATCGAAAGTAATACTAATACACCAACAATTGTAATCAAGGGCATTTTTGTCCATAAGTTTCCAAGTAGTCGTATGTCGCGTGTGCCAACTTTTTTATCGATAATACCTGCTAACATAAACAAGGCACCTTTATATAACGAGTGCACCAATAAAAACATAAATGCAGCTTTAATTGATAAATCGGTATCAATACCAATAAGCATTACTAAAACCCCTAGAGAACTAATGGTTGTATAAGCAAATATCTTTTTTAAATCTGTTTGTACGCATGCAAAAAAAGCTCCCAATAGAAAGGTGATACTACCAGAAATAGGTAAAACAGTTTGCCATAATTCGGTTGAGCTAAATATTGGCCCTACACGTAGTAATAAAAATACGCCAGCCTTTACCATTGTGGCCGAATGGAGATAAGCACTAACCGGAGTTGGTGCCGCCATGGCATTGGGTAACCAAAAATGAAACGGAAATTGTGCCGATTTTGTAAACGCCCCTAATAAAATAAGGATTAAGCCAGCACTTGAATATTTGCCTGAAATTATTGTATCTGCATTGTTTATCCAATCCTGAATTTCGTATGAGCCTGCTTCTGCACCAATGATTATTACCCCTCCAAGAATTGCTAATCCACCTATTCCTGTAATTAGTAATGCCTGTAAAGCTGATTTGCGAGAGTCTTCTTTATCGTGAAAAAAACTAATGAGTAAGAATGACGAAATACTCGTTAGTTCCCAAAATACAAATAGTAATATCATATTACCTGCACTTACCAACCCTAGCATCGCTGCCATAAAAACAATTAGGTAAGAGTAGAAGCGAGATTTGCCTTTATAGTTTTTCATATATCCATTGGCATAGGCAAATATATAAATGCCCATTCCTAATATAAGGTATATGAATAAGGAACTTAATCCATCAATGTAAAAATTGATATTTAACCCTAATTCAGGGAGCCAACTGTTTGACTCTACAATATTTCCTTTGTTAAGAACATCTAAAGAAATAAAACTAGCTAATAAGGTAGTCGGTATTAATGCTACAAGCCATCCTTGAATCTTTTCAGCTTTGGCAAAAAGAAAAGGAAGTAGGCTTGATAAAAATGTGATAAGAATTGCACTTAGAATCATTATGAAATCTCTTGTTCGAGCTATATAGTTATAGTGTAATTAAAATGCTTGTTTATTCAAGGTGTAAAATAAGCAATTCCCTAGCAATAATAGTACCATAATTCTCTAATTCTTCATATAATGTTGATATCTTGGTTTCTTTAATTCGTGATTAAGTTAGGTAAATGTGATATTAATAAATAAAACATATACTAATTAACTGATTACGAGCTTTTTTGTTTTTACATTGGGCGTTCCCCTCCTAATACTATTCTATTATCAGCACAAATCCCTTTTCTCGGGTCATGCTTTCCGCTATATCTTTGTTTCGCCATAACGGGCTCACAAAGGATGCCGCTCCAATCATTAACGCATCTCTTTGTATACGTTCTGTAAAAACCATAAAGTATACAGGAAGGAGTCAGCTTTGGTAAAAATACAAATAAAAGCCATATTAAACACAGATCAAACTCACGTTAACGTGAGTTTGATCTGTGTTTAATATGAGTTAAATCTGAAATTATACCGAGTAAGACACAACCTAGTTCTTATTTAGTATAGAATACCATTCTCTATACTAAGTAAGCGTCGTTTTTTCTGAGGTTCAAAAAAAGAGAAAAAAACTTTTTCGACTTAAAACATTGATAAACTATTCTTTAGTTATTATCTTCGTATTCTTGCCTAAAAAAACTTTGAAGTAG